>CAYPXH010000020.1:0-27480 GCA_964414755.1 uncultured Rhodospirillaceae bacterium
GATACAACGATAGCAGATTTAGCTGTAGCTGTGAATGCCGGACAGATTAAAACCGGTTCAATGTCGCGCACTGATCGGTTAGCAAAATACAATCAGTTGCTGCGTATTGAAGAAAGTCTGGGGAAATCAGCAATATACCCAAATAAAAAAAATCTTTTCTTTCCTGTTATACCAAGATATTCTGAGTAGAAATTACTAGGTTAGATTTATGCATAATAGATCGGTTATCAATATCAATCCAAGCAGGTTTATAGGGCATGTTGTGGCTGCTGGGCTTGTTGTATATCTTTTATATCATGCGTTTGAGGGGGAGCGTGGTTTATATCGTTGGTTTAGTCTTAAGCAAGAGATTCGTGAAACAAATGTTGTTGCCGAGCAGATAGCTACTGAAAAGCTCAAGTTACAAAACAAAGTAACCCGCCTTAGCCCAGAAACACTAGACCTTGACTTGCTTGAAGAACAAGTACGCAAGGTTTTAAATTTTGTCGCTCCTAATGAGCTGATTATTATTAACTCTCCCAGCCCATAAGTTGTATTATAACGAAGGCCTTGAATAAAGATGCTTTTAATTGAGTAAATTTTTATAGTTTATATAATTTCTTAAAAAGGGTTCGCGTCGTGAATAAAAAGCCTACACCAGGTAATATAGCACCAAAAACAACAGAATATTCTTTAGCCGATTTAACTTCGTGGTATAAGTCGATGTTACTTATACGGCGGTTTGAAGAAAAAGCTGCGCAGCTTTACGGCATGGGTCTTATTGGTGGGTTTTGTCACCTATATATCGGACAAGAAGCGGTTGTTGTGGGTATACAATCGGTTTTGCAGGGTACAGATACAGTAATTACAAGTTATCGTGACCATGGTCATATGCTTGCTTGTGGTATGGACCCATCAGGGGTTATGGCCGAGTTAACTGGTCGGAGTGGCGGCTATTCCAAAGGAAAGGGCGGGTCTATGCACATGTTTAGCCGCGAAAAAAACTTTTTCGGGGGGCACGGAATTGTTGGTGCGCAGGTTCCTTTGGGTACTGGTCTTGCTTTTGCGCACAATTATCTTAAAGACAGTAATGTGTGTTTGACCTATTTAGGTGATGGTGCAGTTAACCAGGGGCAGGTTTATGAGAGTTTTAATATGGCTGCTTTGTGGAAGCTACCGGTTGTTTATATTATTGAAAATAATAAATACGGCATGGGAACAAGCGTTGCAAGAGCTTCAGCAAATCCTGAGCAGCTATACCAACGTGCACAAGGTTATGGTATACCTGGTCAACAGGTTGATGGTATGGATATTTTTTCTGTTAGACAGGCAGCTAAAGTAGCTGTTGATAGAGCGCGCAAGGGCGACGGTCCCAGCCTGCTTGAAATGAGAACTTATCGCTACCGTGGTCACTCTATGTCTGATCCAGCAAAATATCGCAGCAAAGAAGAAGTCAACAAAATGAAAGAAGAATTCGATCCAATCGATCGGTTGTTGGCACGTATGAAAAAAGAATTTTCATTTACTGAAGAACAAGTTGAACACATTGAAGCGGATATCCGCAATATTGTGTTAAAAGCAGCAGATTTTGCACAGAAAAGTCCAGAACCAGATGCTAAAGAGCTTTATACCGATATATTGCTAAACGCTTAAATTTAATAATAAGAAGCTATGCTTTTTAAAGGATATACGATGCCGAATGAAATTTTGATGCCATTGTTATCACCAACGATGACTGAAGGTAAAATTGTTAAATGGCTTAAGAAAGAAGGGGACATAGTGAAAGCGGGTGATGTTTTAGCTGAGGTTGAGACAGATAAAGCTACGATGGAGATTGAAGCTGTTGAGGGAGGAACATTAACAAAAATTTTGGTTCCAGCACAATCGAATAACATTCCTGTTAACACACCGATAGCATACCTCAATAATGGAAAAATTATCGAGCCAACCAACGTTCTTGCAAAACCAATCGGTGTGATGGCTTCAGGTAAACAACTTGCTGCATCCGCAGCACAACAACAAACTATTATACAAAAGTCTGAAACGGAAACAATTAGTGTGCCGTTGCTGGAAAAGCAAATATATGTTGCAGAAAAAACCAAAAAAATAACTGTGCGTGAAGCATTACGTGATGCTATGGCTGAAGAAATGCGCCGTGACTCTAAAGTTTTTTTGATGGGCGAGGAAGTGGCCGAGTATCAAGGCGCATACAAGGTAAGTCAGGGCTTATTGGAAGAGTTTGGTTCTAAAAGAGTTATTGATACACCTATAACAGAACAAGGATTTGCAGGTATTGCGGTCGGTGCTGCTTTTTATGGGTTAAAACCTATTGTAGAATTTATGACGTTCAATTTCGCAATGCAGGCTATTGATCAAATTATCAATTCAGCAGCAAAAACACTTTATATGTCTGGAGGACAAATGGGATGTCCCATAGTTTTCCGTGGCCCAAATGGTGTTGCTAGCCGTGTTGCAGCGCAGCATTCCCAGTGCTATGCAAGCTGGTATGCACACTGTCCTGGCCTAAAGGTTGTTGCTCCGTGGTCATCATCGGATGCAAAGGGTTTATTAAAGGCAGCAATTCGTGACCCAAACCCAGTAGTTTTTTTAGAACACGAATTAATGTATGGTCAAAGTTTTGATATCCCAGATGTTGAGGATTTTGTTATACCAATTGGCAAAGCAGAAGTTCTACGATCAGGTAAGGATGTAACAATTATAAGTTTTTCGCGTCCGGTAGGCTTAGCCCTTCAGGCAGCAGATGAATTGATAAAAGAGGGAATTAGTGCCGAGGTTATTAATTTGCGCAGTATTCGTCCACTTGATATAATGACGATTATCAATTCTGTTAAAAAAACAAACCGTTTGATTACTATTGAAGAGGGATGGGGATTTGCTGGGATCGGTTCAGAAATATCTGCATTAGTTATGGAACAGGCTTTCGACTGGCTTGACGCACCAGTTGTTAGAATCGTTGGGGAAGATGTTCCTTTGCCTTATGCAGCGAACCTTGAAAAGCTTGCTTTACCATCGGTCGAGAAGATCATTACAGCCGTCCAACAGGTAACATATAGAAAATCGTAAAGCTATAAAAGGATAAATTTATTATGCCAACGCCAATTTTAATGCCTGCTCTTTCGCCAACCATGACAGAGGGTAATATTGTTAAATGGACCAAAAAAGAGGGTGACAGGATTAAGCCAGGCGAAGTAATTGCTGAAATAGAAACAGATAAGGCTACAATGGAGGTAGAATCTGCTGATGCTGGAATTCTTGGTAAGATAATTGTTCCGGCAGGTTCGAACTCTGTTAAAGTCAATCAAACGATAGCTATATTGGTTGCTGAGGGTGAAAAGATAGGTGATGTCAGTTTAACTCCATCCTTAAATCTTGTGCAACCGATTTTAAATGATACAAAAAATTTAAAACAACCAACCAATGATTCTCAGATGTCATTGCCAGAAAAGCAGCAGCCGATTTCGTTGGATGCTAAAACCACTGCTATAAATAAAAAAATTCATGCCAGCCCACTTGCAAGAAAAATGGCAGAATTGAGTGGAATTCAGCTAGATAAGGTTAACGGTACTGGTCCAAACGGTCGTATTATTAAACATGACATTGAACAGTTTCTTGAAGGTGATCGTTCAGATAAAACGGTCTCTTACTCAACAAATGGTAATGGAAAATCTGGCGTTGTTCAAAGTATTGCAAAAGAACTTTTCCCGGCTTTCAAAGAAATCGCCGTCAGTAATATGCGGCGCACAATAGCAAAAAGACTGGTTGAGTCAAAAAGGGATGCGCCACATTTTTATTTAACAATAGATTGTGAATTGGATAATTTGTTGAAATTAAGGCAGGATATCAACAGTCGATTGGATAAAGAAAAGTTATCAATTAATGACTTCATAATAAAAGCCACAGCTATTGCACTAAAACAGACGCCCCAAACAAATGTAAGTTGGGCGGAAACTTATCTGCGTCAATATGATTCTGTTGATATTTCAGTTGCGGTTGCAATACCCGGCGGTTTGATAACCCCAATTATTAGGCAAGCTGATCAGAAAAGTTTATTAATTATTTCAAAAGAGATAAAAGATTTAGCACAGCGGGCAAAAGATGGAAAGCTGAAACCCGAAGAATATCAAGGTGGTACATTCTCGATCTCGAATTTAGGTATGTATGGAATCAAGAATTTTTCTGCAATTCTTAATCCACCACAAGCCGCAATTTTAGCGATAGGGGCTGGTGAAGCAAGGCCTGTTGTTAAGGAGGGTGCTATTTCGATAGCTCAAGTCATGAATTGTACGTTATCGGTTGATCACCGTGCAATCGATGGCGTTGCTGGCGCAGAATTCCTAGCAGCTTTAAAAAAGATAATCCAAGACCCTTTATCAATACTTCTTTAAAAGAAAGCTTATTGTTAGTGATATGACAAATTTAACAAATTTTGATATTGCTGTTATTGGTGGTGGACCAGGCGGTTATGTTGCAGCTATTCGTGCCGCTCAATTAGGTTTTAATGTCGCTGTTATTGAAAAAGAACATTTGGGAGGTATATGCCTTAATTGGGGATGTATTCCTACCAAAGCTCTTTTGCGCAGTGCTGAAATGTATCAATCCATTATGCATGCACAGGAATATGGACTTAGAGTAAAGGAAGTATCTTTTGATCTTAAGGCTGTCGTTGACCGTAGTAGAAAAGTATCAGCTCAATTAGCTAGTGGTGTTAAACATTTATTAAAGAAAAACAAGGTTCATGTTATTGATGGAAAAGCAACCATTAGTGCTGCTGGTAAAATATCGGTTCAATCTGCAACGACAAATTCATCGATTGAAGCAAAGCATATTATTATTGCCACAGGTGCCCGTGCTAAAACATTGCCACATTTGAAGCCTGATAATAGGGTAATATGGACGTATAAAGATGCAATGCTTCCAACGGTTCTTCCTAAGTCACTTATAATCATTGGTAGTGGTGCTATTGGTATTGAATTTGCCAGTTTTTATAATTCATTTGGCTGTCAGGTCACTGTCATTGAAATGCAAAACAAAATCTTACCAATAGAAGATGAGGAAATATCTATCCTAGCTCAAAAGGCCTTTGAAAAAAAGGGTATTAAGTTTTATACAGCTAGTACAGTTAACGAGTTGCGTTCATCAGAAAATGGTGTACATGCCGCTGTAAAGACACCAACTGGTGAAATAAAAATTTCCGCTGATAAAGCAATATTAGCAATCGGTATTACGCCAAATATTGAAGATTTAGGTATAGAAAAATTAGGTATTATGCTTGATCGCGGACATATTAAAACTGATCAGTGGGGAAAAACGAGTATTGACGGGATTTATGCAATTGGTGATGTTGCTGGAGCACCTTGGCTTGCTCATAAAGCATCCCACGAAGGAATTATATGTGTTGAAAAAATTGCAAATCTAAAAACAGTACATCCCCTTGATAAGGCAAATATTCCTGGGTGTACTTACTCCACCCCACAAATTGCAAGTGTTGGCCAAACAGAACAAGCGTTAAAGGCATCTGGTAGATCAATAAAAATTGGTCGGTTTCCATTCATCGGTAATGGTAAAGCAATAGCTTTGGGTGAACCAGAAGGTTTAATTAAAACAATATTTGATGCAAAAACAGGCGAGTTGCTTGGCGCTCATATGATTGGTGCCGAAGTTACAGAATTAATACAAGGCTATACAATTGCAAGAAAATTGGAAACAACAGCACACGAGCTTATTGACACCATTTTCCCACACCCAACTTTATCAGAAATGATGCATGAATCAGTTCTTGATGCTTATCAACGGGTTATCCACTTTTAAAACATATAGGAATTAATATGCTACGGGACCAAGACAAGATAAGGCATCCTGAAAAAATTGGTCTTAACGATCAACCATCGCCAAGAAAACCCGATTGGTTAAGAGTTAAAGCGCCGAATTCGCCTGCGTATCATGAAACGCGTCAAATGATGCGCGATCTTAGGTTAAATACTGTATGCGAGGAGGCGGCTTGTCCAAATATTGGAGAATGTTGGAAACAAAAACATGCAACCTTTATGATTTTAGGAAGTGTTTGTACCAGAGCCTGTGCTTTCTGTAATGTCGCAACTGGAAAGCCAGACCAATTAGATCCCCACGAACCACAGAAAATAGCCCAAGCCATAAAACGATTAAAGTTAAGCCATGCTGTTATTACCTCGGTTGACAGGGATGATCTTGATGATGGTGGAGCTGCACATTTCGCTAGCGTGATCAAGTCCATTAGAACAGAATCACCTGAAACAACCATTGAGGTCTTAACGCCCGATTTTCTGCGCAAAGAGGGAGCTATTGAGCAAGTAATTGCCGCAAAACCAGATGTTTATAATCATAATTTGGAAACTGTACCAAGGCTTTATCCTACAATAAGGCCCGGTGCACGTTATTTCCATTCACTACAATTATTGGCTTCCGTTAAAAAAGTAGACCCATCAATTTTTACAAAATCCGGTTTAATGGTTGGTCTTGGTGAAGAAAGATCAGAAATTCTGCAGGTGATGGATGATTTACGTATTGCCAATGTTGATTTTTTAACAATTGGTCAATATATGCAACCGACCCTAAAACATGCTGCTGTTGCACGCTTTATTACACCGGAAGAGTTTAAATCATATGAACTGGCGGCTTATGGCAAAGGGTTCTTATTGGTCTCTGCTTCACCATTAACACGTTCTTCTTATCATGCAGATCAAGACTTCTTGAAGTTGAGGCGTGCTAGATTAGAAAAGTTAAGTTCATCATAAAACACGAAATTAAATTATTTAATCTGAGTTTATTATGCCAGCACATCAAGAAGTAAGGCTTTTGCCTTATACATCAAGGCAGTTGTTTGATCTTGTTGCAGATGTTGAGAAATATCCGCTTTTTTTGCCATGGTGTATTTCTTGTAATATTACGAAAAAAACCATAAATTTTGTTGAAGCAGATATGACGGTTGGTTTTAAAATGATTAAAGAAAAATTTAAAACCCGTGTTTTCCTTGATTCTGATAACCTAAAAATTGATATTGAATATCTACAAGGCCCATTTGAATATTTACAAAATCAGTGGCGTTTTAAGGATTGTGACAATAATTGTTGCCAATTAATCTTTTCAATACGTTACAAATTTAAATCCGCATTCTTACAGGGACTTTCCGCTGTGTTCTTTACGGAATCTCTGCGAAAGCTTACAAGAGCATTTGAAAGTAGGGCGCATCAACTTTACAAAACAAACCTATTAAAGATAGATCATGAACGAAGATAATATTCTGGTAAGTCAAGCTTTGGTATCTAAAATTTGTCATGACATTATTGGCCCTATCTCTGCTGTTGCAAATGGACTTGAACTATTGGCCGACAACCATGAAAATGAGATGGTTAATCAGGTTGTACCATTATTAAAAGAAGGAAGCAGTAGGGCACTTGATATTTTACAATTTTTTAGGCTTATTATTGGTTCTGGATATCAAGGCATCGGTATTAAGATTCAGGAAATTAGGGATTTAACTAACGCATATTATAGTGTCAATAAGATCAAAATAACTTGGCCTCAACAAGTTAATATATTTGATTTGAATCATAATATAATTCGACCTGTCCTGCTTCAAATATCTATATTAATAGATTTAATGCCTAAGGGTGGCCATGTTGTTATATCTGAAAATAAAACTGGGTTAAGAATTGTGCTTAGTTCAACTGATTTTCGCTGTATTGATGATCTTGAAAAAATTTATAGTGGTCACAATACTGAAGTCTTTTTAAACAGTAAAAAAATTTTATGGTTCTTATTAGCTGGGTATTTAAAAGATGCTAAATGTAGAGCTGAATTGGTTAAGGGTCAATCTGATTACACCATTAACTACTGGAGCGCATAAAGAAAATAATTCAATTAAACCTAAGATTACCGGTGGTTTACTTTTATACGAATTTGTTTATGATAAATAAAAAGTAACAAGTTGATAAACAAGGAACTTACCATGCGCGTGTTAATTGTTGAGGATGACTCCTCAACAGCGAAAAGTATCAAGCTGATGCTCGAGTCAGAGAGGTTTGTTGTTGATACAACTGATTCAGGAGAAGACGGCCTTGATCTAGGCAAAATATATGATTACGATATCATTGTGCTTGATCTTAACTTACCCGACATGGATGGTTATGAGGTATTGAAAAAATTACGTAGTGCAAAAATCAAAACACCTGTTCTTATTCTTTCTGGACAGACACAACTTGATAGTAAAATTAAGGGTTTAGGATTTGGTGCTGATGATTATTTAACTAAACCATTTAATGCACGCGAATTGATTGCAAGGATACAAGCCATTGTTAGGCGTTCACAAGGCCACTCACATTCGTTAATAAAAGTTGGTAATATGACCGTTGACCTACAAGAGCGTAGCGTTGAGATTGATGGTAAAAAAGTTGCTTTAACAAACAAAGAATATAGTGTTCTCGAGCTACTTTCAGTTCGCCGTGGAACAACAATTACCAAAGAGGTGATCCTTAATCACTTGTACAACGGTATGGATGAACCTGAAGGTAAAATAGTTGATGTTTTCGTTTGCAAGCTTCGTAAAAAATTAAGCAAAATTGGTGGCGAGGAATACATTGATACTGTATGGGGACGTGGGTATGCACTGCGTGAGCCTATACCATCTTCAGCAAAACTATGATGTTTTATATGTGATAAGTGTATGGACTTAACCTCATTGGCGATTTGTTCTGTTAAAGATGTGCGCCAACTTGAGAAGGCCGCTATTGATAGTGGTTCTGATCGAGAGTTGCTTTTGCTAAAAGCAGGGTATCAAGTTGCCTTCAAAATTAGTCAACTTTATCCAAAAAAACATGTAGTAGTTTTGTCTGGGCCAGGACTAAATGGCAAAGATGGTTTGTATGCAGGTTTTTTCTTGCAGGAAATGGGCTGGAAAGTATCTGTCCTAACTTTTTATTGGCCTAATACATTAACATCGCATGATTTTTTAGCAAAAAAACTTGGTCTTAGAATTGCAAAATTTAAAATAGAAAACATTCATGCGTATATGCAAGATACGCAAAACATCCTTTTTATTGATGCAATTTTTGGAGCAGGTTTAAATAAATCAATATCGCAAGATTTGCAGCAATTTGTGCAGGCGGTTAACGATGCTAAGGTTGATCTTGTTGCCGTAGATATCCCTTCAGGCATTAATGCCGATACAGGAATAATTATGGGCAAAACATTCCAAGCCACTTATACGATCACTTTTACCACATCCAAGATAGCCCATTTTTTGATGCCAGCAAAAAAGTTTATTGGGTCGCTGATAGTTGTTGATATTGGCCTTGGCAATTATTTTCAACAAAATCAACAACAAATATATAAAAACCATCCTTTATTATGGCGTGATAAATTGCCAAGAGAGCAACCGGAATACCATAAATATAACCGCGGAGTTGTTAGCATCTTATCAGGACAAATGACAGGGTCGGTAAGACTTGCCGCTCAAGCCGCAAGAATGTCTGGAATAGGGCTTGTAAAAATTATTTGCCACGATAATGATAAATTAATTTATAGTTTAGATAGTCCAGAAAACGTCGTTATACATACTCATGAATTACTGGATTATTTAAAAATATATACAAATCAAAAGAAGTATAATCATGCTTTTTTAATTGGAAGCGGCTTTGATGCAAGTATTCATAACCAAAAATTAGTGCTTGAATTATTGTCTAAAGGTGTGCCAACGGTTATAGATGGTGGGGCAATTAGCTGCTTTGAGGATAATATAAATTTGATTTTTGACAACATTCATGAAGAGGTAATTTTGACCCCACATGAAGGTGAGTTTATAAGAATATTTCCCCAAATTAGTGGCAACAAAATACAAAAAGCGATTGCGGCAGCAAGCTTAAGTAAAGCAACGATCGTGCTCAAGGGTCCAGATACAGTTGTTGCATCGTCCAAGGGTCAAGTGATTATAGAGACACCACCATCAAATTTATCTGTTGCAGGTACAGGTGATGTGCTTGCAGGTATTATTGTATCTCTTATAGGGCAGGGACTAAAAGCATTTGATGCCGCTTGTGTTGCAGTGTGGACACATGCCGAAAGTGCTCGACGCGTCAGCCACGGGTTGACGGCTACAACTTTAACTCAGCAGATTTCTTTTATTTTGGAATCGTTAAGAAATAAATTGTAAAAAATTGGTTGATATCTTTTGCGATATAACTAAGATGACACCTCCGTAACGCTATGTTTTCTTTCCAGCGCGGGTGTGGCGGAATTGGTAGACGCGCCAGACTTAGGATCTGGTGACGCGAGTCATAGGGGTTCGAGTCCCTTCACCCGCACCATACCATGGATAGATATGCGTTTAGATGGTATTATGAAAAATATTTTTATTAGGCGGTATAAAATGGTTGTTCAAGAAACTTTATCATTGGGATTAAAGCGGCAATATAAGGTTAAAGTTCCAAGGTCACTTGTTGAAGAAAAAACCGAAAAGAGACTGCAGGAATTAGGAAATAGTGCTAAAATATCAGGTTTTAGACCTGGTAAAGTTCCTCAAAACGTTATTAAACAACGTTATAGTGCCTCTGTTTCAAACGAAATGGTTAGCGAAGCTGTAAATGAGGCTGCAAATAAGATTATTGGTGATAAATCTTTACGGTTAGCATTTCAGCCTAAATTTGAGCAAGTAACCTTTAAAGAAGGACAAGATCTAGAATTTGAAATGAATCTAGAGCTTCTACCTGAAATTAAAAATACCGATTTTAAGAAAATTTCTGTTGAAAAATTAATTGCGGATGTCCCAGAAGAAACAGTATTAAAGGAACTCGATGGCTTAGCTGATAGGCGTCGAGAAACATATGCTGTTACGGATTCTTCAAAAGCGCAAGAAGGTGATGTTCTGGTTGTTGATTTTGTTGGTATGATTAATGGCAAAGAATTCACTGGTGGTACAGCAAAGAAATTCACTTTACAGCTGGGTGCAAAGCAAGTTTTACCGGAATTTGAACAAAATTTGCTTGGTGTTAAGGTTGGCGAAGAAAGAACATTTATGGTTACCTTTCCCAATAACTATCCAAGCCGTGAATTGATTGGAAAACAAGCTTTTTTTACGGTTAAAACAACTGAGTTAAAGCGTCTTAAGGATAAGTCAAAGGTTGATGATGAATTTGCTAAGAAGCTTGGTCTTGCAGATCTTAACGAATTAAAGAAAAATATTCGTCAACAATTGCAAGCTTCTCTTGATCGCATATCATGGTTAAGATTAAAGCGTCAGATTTTAGATGAATTAGATAAAATCAATCGTTTCGAATTACCCCCAACAATGGTTGAGATGGAGTTTAATAATATATGGCAAGAAGTTTTGGCAAGAAAACAAAATGGAACTGTTGATCCTGAAGATAGCCAAAAAAATGATGATGATCTTAAATCTGAATACCAAACTATTGCTGAGCGGCGTGTTAAGTTAGGTTTATTACTTTCGGAAATTGGTAGGTCAAATAATATTCAAGTTACAAATGATGATTTAAGTAAAGCAGTCATGAATGAGGCCGGCCGTTATCCTGGGCAAGAAAAGAAGGTTGTTGAGTATTATCAAAAAAATGCCCAGGCTGTAGCACAATTACGTGCTCCAATATTTGAAGATAAGGTTGTTAAATTTATTGCCGATCATATTCAGCTAACACAACGTCGCGTATCGGCGGAAGAATTACAAAAAGAAGTTTAAGTTTTATTTTATATTATTTAAGAAAGCCTATGATGGATAGAAATCCAATTGATACCTATATGAATTTGCTTGTACCGATGGTAGTTGAACAAACCAGTAGGGGTGAGCGGGCTTATGATATATATTCTAGGCTTCTAAAAGAACGAATAATTTTTTTGGTTGGCCCAGTAAATGACGCGACAGCAAGCTTGGTTTGCGCGCAGTTGTTGTTTCTTGAATCAGAGAATCCAAACCGTGATATTTTTATTTACATTAATTCGCCTGGCGGTGTTGTAACATCTGGATTGGCTATATATGATACCATGCAATATATTAAACCAGAAATTAACACTGTTTGTATTGGTTTAGCAGCGTCGATGGGGTCTTTGTTATTAACGGCTGGTGCTAAAGGGAAGCGGTTTTCAACACCAAATGCAAAAATTATGATCCATCAACCATCTGGTGGTGTCCAAGGGCAGGCTACTGATATTGAGATTCATGCCAAAGAGATATTACTAACGCGCAAACGATTAAATGAACTGTATGTTAAACATACAGGACAGGTTTTATCTAACGTTGAATTGGCAATGGAACGCGATCGTTTCTTAACACCACTTGAAGCTAAATCATTTGGCTTAATAGACGGCGTTTTTGATAAACGTCCGACTGCACCAGCTAATGATATAAAGAAGTAGCTTTTATGCTTAAAACGGGTACAGCATAATTTCGATATGCAGTGGATTAAGTTAAAATAAAAGCGACAAAATATCGCATGATCTATTTTCACAAAGAATAGTTTCGATTATTCAATGATTTGTGGTTTTGGTATGCAATAATTTTGTTGCCACTTTGAGTGATTTTGATAGTTCTGTAGGCAGTTTTGTTAACTCTACTTTTTTATTTCCCCACCAACCCAAGGAGAGAACATGCTGCCATCAAATACAATTCACATTACTGAACAAGATTCTGGTGAAAATACACAGAACCAGTCTTCCAATCCGAATATATATCAAATTATTAATAACAACCTAAGTCGAAGAGCATTATTAAAAGGATTAACTGCAGGCGGGTTATTAGGCGCTTTTTCATCAACTTCAGCAAACAAACTTGCGTTTGCAGTAACCCCAACAGCAGCATCAACTTTAACTTTTACTCCCGTCATGCATGGTACCGACGAAACCCATCATGTAGCTGATGGGTATAATGTAACTACTTTAATACGCTGGGGTGATGCTTTAAATGATAAAACTTCGGGTTTGGTTCTTCAAAAGCAAACTGTTGATACACAGCAGAATCAATTTGGATATAATTGTGATTTTATTGGCTATTTGCCACTACCATTAAATTCACAAAGCTCAGATCATGGTATACTATTTGTAAATCACGAATATACAAATAGTGAATTAATGTTTCCTGGGTTAACCCCAAAAAATAAAATTGAAAAAATCAGTAAAGAACAATCTGATGTTGAGATGGAAGGTCATGGAGCTTCAATTGTTGAAGTTAAAAAAATAAATGGGGAATGGCAGTATATTAAAAATTCAAAATATAACCGCCGTATAACTATTACCAATACGGCAATGCGTATTGCCGGTCCGGCTGCTGGACATGATCGTATGAAAACGGCCAGTGATCCAAAAGGATTAGAAGTTTATGGAACTTTGGCAAATTGTGCTGGTGGCGTAACACCTTGGGGTACTGTTTTAACAGGTGAAGAAAATTTTCATGGCTACTTTGGTGGTCAAAATAAAAATGAAGCCGAGAAGAATGCTTTTAAGCGGTACGGTCTTGGTGAATTTACCTATAATGCTTTCTTTCGCTTTTCTGATCGCTTTAATTTGGAAAAAACCCCGAATGAACCGAACCGATTTGGTTGGATCGTTGAGGTTGATCCCTACAATCCAAATTCGAAGCCAGTTAAGCACACTGCTCTTGGCAGATTTAAGCATGAAGGTGCAAACATTATTATTAATTACGATGGGCGTGTGGTTGCTTACATGGGTGACGACGAACGTTTTGAGTATATTTACAAATTTGTTTCAGAAAATAAGTTTCAACCCAATAACCGTGAAGCAAACATGAAGTTACTGGAATCTGGCACACTATATGTAGCCCAGTTCCAAGAGGATGGGAGACTAAATTGGTTACCTTTAGTTTATGGTACAGGTAAGCTTAATAAAGAAAATGGTTTTTATAGTCAGGCAGACGTTGTTATTGAAGTAAGAAGGGCTGCTGATCTAGTAGGTGCAACACCAATGGATCGACCAGAAGATATTGAACCAAATCCAGTTAATGGGCGCGTTTATGTTATGTTAACAAATAATTCAAGACGTAAGCCCGAGAACGTAAACATTGCTAATCCGAATGCTGAGAACCTTGCTGGGCATATTATTGAAATGACCCCGCCAACGGTACCTGGCACAAGTACTGTTTTTGATCATGCCAAAGAAAGTTTTGGCTGGGATTTCTTTTTGATTGCTGGAAAACCATCTGATGGAAAATCAAAATACGGTCCAAATGCAGCAGAAGATAATTGGTTTACATGTCCAGATAATGTTGCCTTTGATAATAGAGGGCGTATGTGGATTGCTACTGATACTGGGGGTGATTCACAAAAATTTGGTACAGCAGACGGTTTATACGCTACCGAAGTTGATGGTGAAGGTAGGGCTGTGCCTAAAATGTTTTTCCGTTGCCCTGTTGGTGCTGAGGTATGTGGTCCTTTCTTAACACCTGATAATAAAACCTTGTTTTTAGCAGTGCAGCATCCAGGTGAAGATAGCACCTTTGATAGCCCATCGACCCGTTGGCCTGATTTTAAAGCTGATATGCCGCCAAGACCAAGTGTTGTGGTTATTACAAAGAAAGATGGGGACATTATTGGTAGTTAGAAATATTGTTTAGTGACCTTTGCTGAAGGGGAAGGATTTCCTTCCCCTGATCTAGTTATTTATTAAAATAGTAATTTTAATTTATAAAAGTAATAGAAGTAGCTTGACTAATTTGTTGATACTTATATTTTCCTTAGTCTTAAGGAAATAGTTTCCTAAATATCGGGCGCGTAGCTCAGCGGGAGAGCACTACGTTGACATCGTAGGGGTCACTGGTTCGATCCCAGTCGCGCCCACCAGATTTAAGCCGATCTCACCGTTTTGCTGTTTTAGTTGTTGTCACGCTTTTGGTGTATATTGTGTGTTTTTCTCAAAACACTCCGTGCCGTATCCTTCAAATGTTCTGTTTGTTGCTTCGTATAACATTCGGTGATTCTACCATTGGGATGGTTACATCTGGTTCAATTGCTTTATTATTATAAGTAAATTACACAAATAAATCATCAACCGTTTACAATTTATTAAGCTTTTTGTTGCACGATTAAGAAACAAGAAAATATTTGTGGCGGAGGGCTATATTATGACAATACATCGTAACATATTCGAACTAATGATTGGTGGGATGATATTAACAACTATGTTAAGTATATCGCCATATGCTTTAGCACAGTGCAATCCCAAGAATAATGAAAATCAAGTTTCAAATTATAGCTGTGACGATCAGGCTAAATTTTTATCAGCATTACGTGGTAATCATTTAATGGCCGGGGATAATGCTTCTACCTTGATAATTGAAAGGGTAAGTGGCAAACAACGAATAGCGTTGGAGCCTGGCAGTATTATGCTTATTAATGGCCCATCAGGAACTCGTGAAATTATTATTCCTGAATTAGCAAACATATATCTGAAATTACCTAAAGATCCAGCTAATTTGTACAAAATTGTTGTTGTTAGTCCAAAAGGAATTAAAGCAGAAACCGATGCCAAAACATATGTATTTCGTATTAACGATAACCTAGTGTTGAACCATGATGGTATAAGTGCATCAAGTATTTCGGAAGCTGATCAGTTGTTGTTTAGAATGACCAAAAATACGAATGAAACAACAACTTACTATTATAGTAGTTTACCAACAAATGGTGCTTATTTTGACCAAAAAAATTTGGTTTTAGGTGCTGATAATCATAACAGCAAAGATCATGGCAACGGTGCACAACAACCTTCAAGTGCAAAACCCGAACAGGCCCTTGATGTTGTTCAAGGACTTGTCGGGCAATAGATACAACCTTAAATCACTGTGCTTTCTGTCTCGTTTTCCAAATCGAGTAAATAACCCCGCTGACTAACAGCCCTATCGTAATAATTAATGAAAGATCAGCGGGGAATTTACCACCAAAAAAATCAGCAATAAAAATCTTACCGCCAATAAATATTAGGATTATTGCTAAGGCATATTTTAGGTAATGAAACTTATGAATTATAGCCGCCAAGGCAAAATACAGGGCCCGTAATCCTAAAATTGCAAAAATATTACTTGTATAAACAATATAGGTATCTTGAGTTATTGCAAAAATTGCAGGGACACTATCAACAGCAAAAATTAAATCAGTAAATTCAACCATTATTAAAGCAAGAAATAATGGTGTAACATAAAGTCGTTTTTTATCACTATTAGGTGCTTTTTCACGAACAAAAAAATGGTTGCCTCTTAAGCTATTTGTAACTGGCAAAATTCGCCTAAGCAATTTAATCATAACGTTTTTTTCTAAGTTTGTTTCTTGTTGGCTAAAAGCAAGCATTTTAATACCGGTAAGTATTAAAAATACTGCAAAAATATAAAGGATCCAATGATATTCCTGAACAAGGGTAGAACCTAGGCCAATCATAATCCCGCGCAGTATAATAACGCCGATAATGCCCCAGAAAAGAACTCTATGTTGATAAAGTCTGGGTATAGCAAAATAAGTAAATATTAATGAAATAACAAAAATATTATCGATAGCTAGGGTTTTTTCCACCAAAAAACCTGTTAAGTAGTCTTTCCCGGATGTCGGTCCTAGGGAATACCAAACCCAACCACCAAAAGCCAAGGCTATTAATATATAGCCCAAACTCATATAAAGACTTTCTTTAACTGATATTTCGTGATCATGACGATGAAAAACGCCCAAATCTAGAAATAAAAGAAAAATAACAATCGAAATAAATACCAGCCAAAACCAACCCTGCTTACCAAGAAAATAGCCCCACAATATTTGATCAAAAAATTCCATAAATTTGTCTTTCAAAAAATTTTACTAATTTTATTTATTAGGGTTATTCGTTACTTTTTCAACTGGCACAAAAAAATTTAATGGATAAACTAATACACGACCTTGGTCTGACTCAACAAAAAATTGTTCTTTGCTATTTAAAAACTCTAACCTCAATAGAGCCAACCCAAGATCTTGATGTGTTGAAAGTAATTCGCCTGCTTCATGATTCGAGCTTGTTAATATTTTATATGCCCCGTTGGTTAATCTGGTTTCCAAACGAACAGTATGTAATTTTTTCTTCACTGCACTTTTATATTTCATACGCGCAGTGACCTCTTGACCTATATAACAACCTTTTTTCCAATTTATAGCCCCGAGTTCATCAAAATTATTTTCAAGAGGTAGAGATTTATCAGGAATTAAGTCGCTATTACTACTTGGTATTGCTAGAGATATTCGCTTCATTTCGTATTGGTCTTGGTTTAAAAAAAGTGGGCTGAATTTATCAATGAACATGGATGCAGGATAAATCCACCTGATGCCCAAATCGATATGACGTGGGTCAGTCACAAAAAAACCATAGTGGTGATTGTACAAAGTTTGTCCCACTTTTATGCCTATATTCAGGGGAAATTCTAAAAGCTTGCTTAAATAAGAAGCTTGCATCGTATCAATATAAGCTAAAGACCAGGTATTTTCAGTATCAATAATATCAACCTTCGATCTTAATTTATATAAATTAAGACGTTTTAAAAAAATATCCTTCTGCTTTGTTGTAATATCAATTAATAAACCGGTTGGTGTCTTAATAAGAATAAAGTCATGCAAATATTTTCCCTGCGGCGAAAGCAAACAAGTATAAAGACTTGTTGTTTCATTTAAAATATGGCAATCATTTGTAATGAGACTATTAAGAAATCCAACTGAATCGATGCCTTTAATTTCAATAAAACTATTTTGTCGGAATTGGTCCAAATTTTTCATGTTTTGCCAAGTTTTTATTGCTAAAAGCAATTTACTATTTGATTAAACAAGTTACTACTAATATTAGTCCTATAACTAATATATCTTACTTCAGGTTGTCCATATGAAAACCAATTCATTCGACTTAATCATTCAAGAGGCAACAATCTGCAATAGCAACAAAACGTTTAAGGGTGATATTGCTATATACCAAGGAAAAATTGTTGAAGTAGGCCACTTGTCACACAAGAAAAGTAACAATTTGATTAAAGCTTCGGGTTTACATGTTATTCCGGGTGTTATAGACACGCAGGTTCATTTTAGAGAACCTGGTTTTGAACATAAAGAAAATATTGAGTCTGGAAGTGCATCTGCTGTTCTTGGTGGGGTTACCAGCTATTTTGAAATGCCAAATACCAACCCGCCAACCATATCGGCTGAACGGTTGCAAGAAAAATTACAGAAAGCTTCAAAAACAAGTTGGGCGAATTATGCTTTTTATGCTGGTGCAACAACAGATAATATTGATTTACTTGCATCCCTTGAGCAAATATCTGGATGTTGTGGTGTAAAGGTGTTTATTGGCAGTTCTACAGGAAGTCTTTTGGTATCTGATGATATTCTGATAAAGGAGATTTTACTAAAAACCAAAAGGCGTGTTGCATTCCATTCAGAGGATGAGGCAAGATTAAAACAAAGAAAAAGTCTTATTACGGAACAATCTACAGCACATATGCATCCTGTGTGGCGTGATGTAGAAACGGCAACGCTTGCCACTAACAAAATTTTAGACATGGCGCGTGTTTTAGGCCGCAAAGTTCACATACTTCATGTAACCACTAAAGATGAAATTCACCTATTATCAAAACATCGCAATGTTGCAAGCGTTGAAGTTACTCCACAACACCTAACCTTATATGCACCAAAATGCTATGATCTTTTAGGCAATTACGCACGGATGAATCCACCTATAAGGGATATAGAACATCTTAGAGGATTATGGGAAGGAGTAGAAAACGGTTTTGTTGATGTTGTTGGATCTGATCATGCACCACACACGCGTGCAGAAAAAGAATGCGCCTATATTAATAGCCATTCTGGTATGCCTGGTGTTCAGACGCTTCTTCCATTAATGCTTAATCATTATCATCAGGGGCGTTTATCATTAGAAAGGTTAGTTCAATTAACAAGTTACAATCCAGCAAATATTTTTGGCATACGGAATAAAGGCCAAATATCTGTAGGCTATGATGCCGATATTGTTTTGGTAGACTTAAATAAAAAATGGGTTATTGATAAAAACTGGTTGGCAAGCAAATGCGGTTGGTCTCCTTTTGATGGAATGGAAATTAAAGGTTATCCAAAAACAACGATCATAGCTGGTCGTGTCGTTGCCAGTGACGGTCAGTTATTGGGAACACCATCTGGTCGCGCGTTAGAGTTTAATTTATCTCGTTAAAGAACATAAAAGAGATTATCAATCATGCTTAATGGTAGTATTATAGGTTGGAGTCATATAGCTTTTGGTAAATATCCTAGTGATTCTTTGGAAACCCTAATGGCCAAAGTTATTCCATTAGCAATTGCTGACGCTGGAATTGATCCCAAGGATATAGATGAAGGGTTCATTGGTCTTTTTAATCCTGGTTTTTCACGACAAGATTTTGTCTCGTCATTGGTGATGCAAAGTTGTCCAGAACTACGCTATAAACCTTTTACGCGCGTAGAAAACGCATGTGCTTCTGGTAGTGCTGCTATATTCAGTGGATTAAAATCTATAACAGCAAAAACTGCGCGATTTGTTTTGGTTGTTGGTGTCGAAAAAATGACAGACTTGCCAAACGAACAAATTGGTGAGGGGTTATTAAAAGCAAGTTATGTCAAGGATGAAGCAAATATAAGCGGTGGCTTTGCCGGTATTTTTGCACAAATTGCACAAAAATATTTTGCTAAATACGGCGATCAATCGGCAACCCTTGCAAAAATAGCCGCTAAAAACCATGCAAATGGCGTAAAAAATCCTTATGCCCAAATTCGGAAAGATCTAGGTTATGACTTTTGTTCTACAACATCTGATAAAAATCCAATGGTTGCCTCTCCCTTGAGAAGAACTGACTGTAGCTTGGTTTCCGATGGTGCTGTTGCTGTCATTATCGCGGAACCAACTATTGCCTGTAGAATGGATAAATGTATTGATTTTCGGGCAGCAACACAAACAAATGACCTGCTTCCAATGTTTATGCGCGATATTATTCGTTTTGAGGGGGCAAGACATGCTTGGAAAACTTCGCTTGAAAAAGCAAAAATTTCATTAAAAGATCTTCAACTTGTTGAAACACACGATTGTTTTACTATTGCAGAGCTTATTGAGTATGAAGCTATGGGGCTAACGGAAGAAGGAAAAGGTCATCAAGCAATTGATCAAGGATGGGTTTACCGGAGTGGTAAATTGCCAGTTAATATTTCAGGTGGATTAAAAGCCAAAGGCCATCCTATCGGTGCTACAGGTGTTTCTATGCATGCTTTGGTTGCAATGCAATTACAGGGAAAAGCCGGAGAAATGCAGTTATCAACAAATCCAGCCCTTGGTGCAGTTTTTAATATGGGTGGGGCCGGCGTTGCTAACTATGTTAGCATACTAGAAAGACGTAAATAAGGAATACGCACGCATACACTTTTAACGGAATTTATTATGACACAATCTAGGGGTATTTTTATTACCTTTGAAGGTGGGGAAGGGGCCGGAAAATCAACCCAGGTCAACCTTCTTGCAACTGCCCTTGAAAAAAAGGGTTATACCGTTGTTAAAACGCGCGAACCAGGCGGTGTGTCGGTTGCCGAAAGAATTAGGGACATTCTTGTCAATCAATCTAATCCCCTGAATCCCATTAGTCAGTTGTTGTTATTGAATGTTGCTAGGTTGGAACATTTAAATAATCTAGTTATACCATCAATTAAACAAGGCAAGGTAGTGATTTGTGATCGTTTTTGTGACTCAACGATGGCATATCAGGGATATGGTCAAGGTATATCTATTGAACAAATAAAACTAATCCATCAATTTATATCAGGTAGTTTTATGCCGGACATCACTTTTATTCTTGATATTGGTATTGAGGAGTCACTTAAACGTGTTATTAATCGATCAAAAGTTAGCCAAAAAAACATATTCCAAGACTATTTTGAATCACTTGGTGCAGATTTTCATCAGCGTGTTAGAAATGGTTTTCATCAAATTGCTCAAGACAACCCACATCGCTGTTTATTACTTAAAGCAGATGTTGAAGCTACCGAATTACACTTAACTATTCTAAGCTTATTAAGGGAAAAAATTGGTCTTAAGTTTGATGATAAAAAGATTACCGTATGATTGTACCTTTGCCATACCAGCAAAAATTACCTCTGAAAGGCCAAGAAGTTGCAGAGAGAAACTTTGAACAGGCACTTAGAGCAAAAAAATTAAGTCAAGCGATAATTTTATATGGTCCCAGGGGGGTTGGAAAGGCAACAGCTGCATTTAGCTTTGCTAAGCAATTACTTATGCAACAAAATGCAACCAGCCTTAGCAGTCAATATATACAGCAGCTTAACGCGTTGGTATATAATCTTGCCCATCCAGATCTTCTTTATATCGCACCGCAACGAGATGAAGAAAAAAAAACAAAAAAAATGGAAATTACAGTTGAAGATGTACGGCAAATTAAGCAATTTCTTTCACTGACGCCCTCAATTTCTCTATGGAAGGTTGTTATTATTGATTCAGCAAATGACTTAAATCGCTCAGCCTCAAATGCCTTATTAAAAGTGCTTGAAGAACCACCACCTTTTTCTATTTTTTTTCTCATTACTCATAATTTAGGGCAAGTTCTACCTACAATAAGATCACGTTGCCATAAAATGGCTTTTGCAAAGCTTGATCCGGTATTAATACGCGAACTATTTTCTTCTATGAACCCAGATGTTTCAGAACCAATACAAGAAAAAATTATCACATTAGCCGATGGCAGTATTGGCAAAGCCGTTACCATTTTAAACGAAAATATATTGGAAACCCAACAACATATTACTAACTTTTTAGAAATGTCAGGTAGTAAAGATTATATTTCAATTCAAAAATTTTTAGAAAATCATCCATCAAGCTTTATAATAATAACAGAGATGCTGCTAGCTTGGATGCATCAACAAGCACTTATGATCATCAAAGAAAATAAATATAAACAAAACAACACTTCAGATTCTCATGACATGTTAGGCCTTATGTGTCTTGCTAATGCTTATCAAGAATGTGTACAATTTATTACATCAAGTTTGTTTCTTAATTTAGATCAAAAACAGTCTTTAATTAGTTTATTTACTTTGGTAGAAAACGCCCTATCATTACCCAAAACATAAGAGAAACTTATAATAAATGAAAAAAGCTAATTATTATATCACAACACCTATTTACTATGTTAATGACCAGCCACATATTGGGCATGCTTATACAACGTTGGCTTGCGATGTTTTGGCAAGATTTAAAAGATTAGATGGTTACAATGTACTTTTTGCAACCGGTACAGACGAACACGGCCAAAAGATCCAAAAATCTGCACAACTTTCTGGATTAGCTCCACAAGATTTTACAGACAAAGTGTCAAAGACTTTTCGTGAATTAGCATCGGTTATGAACTTTTCTTATGATGATTTTATTCGTACAACTGAAAACCGTCATGTCGAGGCTTGCCAGTTTTTATGGAAAAAACTTGAAAAAAATAACCAGATATATCTGGGAAGTTATTCAGGGTGGTACGCTATTCGTGACGAGGCTTTTTATAATGATGATGAAATAAAAACACTAAGTAACGGCCAAAAAATTGCCCCAACAGGCGCTGAAGTGCAGTGGGTCGAAGAACCGAGTTATTTTTTTCGCCTATCCGAATGGAAAGATCGATTGCTAAAGTTCTATGAGGAAAACCCAAATTTCTTGGCACCCGAAAGCCGGCGTAATGAAGTAATAAGTTTTGTTAAGAATGGTTTACAGGATCTTTCGGTATCGAGGACAAGTTTCACTTGGGGGATACAAATACCGCAAGACTCAAAACACGTTATGTATGTCTGGCTTGATGCATTAACAAATTATCTCACAGTAGCAGGGTACCCAAATTTAAGTTCACCAAAATTTCAACAATTTTGGCCAGCTGACCTACACATGGTAGGAAAAGATATTATTCGCTTTCATGCAGTCTTTTGGCCAGCTTTCTTAATGGCTGCTGACTTATTACCTCCAAAGCGCGTTTTTGCACATGGTTGGTGGACAAATGAAGGTCAAAAAATATCTAAATCTCTCGGTAATACTATTAACCCATTAGATTTAGTACAAAAATTTGGTGTTGATCAGGTACGTTACTTTTTATTACGCGAAGTGCCGTTTGGTCAGGATGGTGATTTTGCAGTAAAATCCTTGATACAACGAAACAATAGCGATTTAGCAAACGATTTTGGAAACTTAGTGCAACGCGTTTCTACAATGATTTATCGTGAGTGCGATAAACAAATTCCACAGCATGAACTCTTACAAGATGAAGATTTGCTTATTATTAAGTCAGCTACACAATTATACAGTTTATTGAAAAAAGAATACGATCAACAAGCCTTTCACAAAGGTTTGGAACAAACGTGGTATGTAGTTAGCCAGATTAATAGATATATTGATGAGCAGGCACCGTGGAACTTAAAAAAAGTTAATAAAAAGCGCATGGGAACAGTTTTATATACTGCAGCCGAAGCCATTCGACAAATAGCCATTTTAACTCAACCAATTATGCCAAAATCCTGTAATCAAATCTTGGATCAGCTTGGTTGTAAACAAAATGAGCGTACTTTTAAAGATCTAGAAATTTCTTTAAAAATAGGACAAAATATTAATAGTCCAACTGGGATATTCCCGCGGTTTGATACAGAAGACAAGAAAAATGATGCTCGTAGATAGTCATTGTCATTTAAACTATCCGCCCTATAATCAAGGACTTAATGAATATATTTTGCGTGCTAAGCAAGCTGGTATTGGTTATTTTTTGACGATCGGCACTGAATTATCCAAGTGTTCCGAAATCATAAGCATTGCAGAACAGTATCAGGAAGTCTTTTGCTCTGTTGGAACTCATCCCCATGAAGCAAGCCAAATTTCTAACAAGATAAGTCAAACTGAGGAGATTGTTTTACTAAGTAATCATCCAAAAGTTATTGGAATAGGCGAGTGCGGGTTAGATTTTTATTATATGAATAGTAATCCAGTTGAACAAATTAGTATCTTTCAAGATCACATTAATGCTGCGCAGAAAACACAACTACCATTAATCATTCATACACGTGATGCCGAAAAACAAACAATTGATATGCTAACTAATACCCAAGTTAGTAGTATTCCGGTTTCAGGGGTTCTGCACTGTTTTACAGGGACAGAAACACTTGCACGTGCTGCACTCGATTTAGGTTTCTACCTATCAATATCTGGGATTGTTACCTTTAAGAATGCCCAAGAACTTCGTGATATTGTTCGTTGGATTCCTGATGATAGATTGTTGCTGGAAACAGACGCACCATTTCTTGCACCTGTACCACACCGTGGCAAACAAAATGAACCTGCTTTTTTATTAAATACTGCTGAATTCATAGCAAATATACGCAATACAACCCTCGACAAACTGTCACAATCAACAACCGAAAATTTTTTTAGGCTGTTTAAAAAAGCCAACAGGGCAAATTAATGAAAATTACTATTCTTGGATCTGGTGGATCTGGGGGGGTTCCGTTAATAAATGGCTTTTGGGGGCGTTGTAATCCAAACAATCCGAAAAACAGACGACGACGCGTTTCTGTTCTAATACAAATAAAAGATGATAATATTTTAATTGATACGTCGCCAGACCTGCGCCAACAATTGCTTGACGTGCGTATATCAAAAATAGACTACATTTTATACACACATGATCATGCTGATCATACACATGGTGTTGATGATTTAAGATTTCTTGAGCGCCCAATTGGTAAAAAAGCATTTCCATGCTATGGTTCATCACAAACAATTTCTTCACTAAAACAACGTTTTCCATATGCTTTTAAACAAAAAGAAGCAAGTGCTACCGCCCAGGAAGCTTTATATGAGCCATTACTTGATCCTGTCTCTATAAAGGATGATTTTATCATCAGTGGTAGTAATAATATATTTATTCAGTCATTTCAGCAGGGACACGGGCCAAACCTTGAGAGTACTGGGTATAGAATTGGTGGTTTTGCTTATTCTACTGACACAAATTTTTTGTCTACTGCGGCTTTAGATAAATTAAAAAACCTTGATATCTGGATTGTTGATTGTCTAAGCTGGAAGTCGCACATTACTCATGCACATGTTGACCAAGTTTTGTCATGGGTTCAACAAATCCGCCCAAAACGAACATTATTAACACATTTGAGTACGCAACTTGATTATGATGAGCTTAAAGCTTATTGCCCGTCTGAAGTAGAGCCGGCTTATGATGGTTTAGAAATTGTCCTTTAACTTATACCGAAAAATATTAAAATGTATTTATTTTATAATGAGCTTATTTGTATGCAGTGAGGGTTTAGGCTAAAATGAAGAAATTAATTGATGGCATTGTTGAGTTTCGAAACAAGTCGCTTGAACAATATCGTGAAAAATATGCAAGGCTTGCTGCGGGTCAATCACCAGATACATTATTTATTGCTTGTTGCGATAGTCGTGTTGTTCCAAATACATTTGCGTCCACAAACCCCGGCGATTTATTTGTTGTTAGAAATGTTGGTAATTTGGTTTGCCCATGCCATAGCCACCACGAGCACGAAGTTGATCAATCAATTGGCGCCGCAATTGAATTTGCCGTGTGTCAGCTAAAAGTTAAAGATATTATTATCTGCGGTCATTCCGAGTGTGGGGCTATGAATGCTTTAATTAGCAATGGTCAATTAGATGTCCAATTACCGAATTTATTCTTTCAACATTGGCTTAAGCATGCGCAGCCAGCATTAAAAAAATATCAACAAGGGTTTCGTATAAAGTCAGTTCAGAAACAGGAAATACACAATGAAATATCGCAAATAAATGTTGTCCAACAACTTGAGCATTTAAAAACTTATTCTGCTGTATCTAAGGCTATATTAGAAAAGAAATTACGCATCCATGGCTGGTGGTTTGAATTATCAACTGCAAACGTCTTTTACTACGATCAAACCAACCATCATTTTGTTCTTATTGATGAAGTTGGTGCACATAAAATTCTTCAAAAAAATGGACATTAATTTTGCGTATATTGAATAGGTATTCATGCTAAATTTACGAAAATCATAAAGACTTTAATGCTTAATATAAGTGTTAGATAAGTTTTTTGATGAAACAACACATCTTGACTCGAATTATCAGAAATAATTCATTATTTTTCATTAACTTAATGTCTATAATTAGCAAAATATATAATTTTAACGTTAAAAAATTTGTGTTAAATATATCTTTAAAAGATAAATTTTATTTGTTAACTTTTTTACAATTGGATATTTCATATTTTTATCGAGAAATACCATACTGTTTTTTAGTCACAAAAATTCAGCTGATTATTTTCCATAATATATATTATGCGAATATAAGGAATTAGGATTTTATCTATAAATCAAAGCGTTACTTCTGCTTTCAATATTAAACAATTGAAATTAAATGAATAAAAGACCCAGCAACATTTTTTCTTTGTAATCCCGTTTTTCCTAATTCATCGCCCTTGCTATTTTTAACATCAAACAAATTTGTATCACTACTTGTATTAACAATTGGCTGTGCATAATGAAATTCATGACCACGAAAATTTGTGCCAAATGTTCCAAGAATACTAGAGTATAAACTTGTTACCTGCCGATAACCTAGGGTTAATTTTTTATTGGACATGGTTGTATGAACATCTAGTAAACCAGCCATAGGCCATGTTTGGGATTTTTCATCGGTAATTGCATTTCCCAAAACCATGTATCCACCACATTCTCCATAAATTGGCTTCTCTAAGTTGGCGAAGGCTTTTAATGAACTTATAAAAACCTGATTATGCGCTAATAATGGTAAATAAAGTTCTGGATATCCCCCAGGTAAATAAACAGCGTCGGCATTACTTGGAATTTTTTCGTTGGCTAGCGGTGAAAAAAAGGTAATCTCAACCCCCATTTTATACCAGTAGAGCAAAATAGAATCATAAATAAAACTAAAAGCTTTATCCCGAGCAATGGCAATACGCTGTCCCAAAATTGGTAGTTTTGTAATAATTATTTGTTCTTTTGAATACTTAAGTTTTTCTTGCGTGTTATTAGGTTGAAATCTAATTAAGCGTAAAAGCAATTCAATATCGACATGTTTTTCGATGAACGTAGTTAATAAATCAAGCTGTTGATAAAAATCATCATAATGATCAGGCTGAATAAGGCCAAGATGCCTGCTTTTAAGTGAGACAATATCTTGTTTAGGTACCCAACCAATAATTGGAATATTTAATGATTGGCACGATTTTTGAAGAATTTCTAAATGTTGGTTGCTTGAGTATTTGTTCATAATTATTCCGACGACACGGTGTTTTGTATTCTTTAGAACACCTGAAATAATCTCTGCAATTGTTTCACCTTGCCCAGCACAATTAATTACAAGAACAATCGGAAAGTTTGTTGCATCAGCAACATCAGCGGTTGATGAACCAGTACTATAGCG
>CAYPXH010000021.1:0-20389 GCA_964414755.1 uncultured Rhodospirillaceae bacterium
CTTCCCATTTTTAATAATGATGTCCAAACATAAAATTTAAAAAGCATATTATCCTCTATATATTGATTATTATTAATCTTTATAAACATTTATAATGAATTTTGCAAACAATTCATTATAAAGTGTTCTTAATAATCATAATCCCTAAGAAAGATTGGTTATAAAAATGCGGGCATACTTGGTACAAATTGCTGGTTAATTTTGCCAACAATGACCAAATAAATTATATTGCTGTATATTGGTGCGGACGGTGGGACTCGAACCCACACGCCTGTTCGGCACAAGATTTTAAGTCTTGTGAGTCTACCGGTTTCTCCACGTCCGCAAAATTTGCCCTTAAGCCGGCAGTTATTTTTTGACGCCGGCAAGCTGAAGATACAACAGCAATAGAAAAAAAACCGCAAGAATGCAACTATTTTTGCATAAAAAGTTAATTTAAATGATCTCGGGTAATCCAACCACCACCTAAAACGCGTTCCTGATCATAAAAAACACAAGCCTGTCCTGGGGCAACACCCAAGTGTGGCTGGTCAAAAACGATACGTGCCTGATTATTTGGTAAAGGGTATATCATTGCCGCAACGGGTTGGCTAACAGAACGAACCTTCACCATCAAAGATTGGCCGTTAACCGGCAAATCATTGTCCCCCAACCAATTAATATCGCGCACGGTCATTCCAGCAACAGCCAAGGCTGATTTTGGTCCAACAATAACCTGGGCTTTATCAGGAATTAATTTAATAACATATAATGGTTCGCCATCGCCCAAAGCGATGCCTATGCCACGCCGTTGGCCTACGGTAAAATGAATAATGCCTTGATGTTCTCCAAGAACACGGCCATCAACATGCCGAATTTCACCGGGCGTTATAGCCCCGGGTCTTAATTTTTCAACAATATTGCTATAGTTTCCCGTTGGAACAAAGCAAATATCTTGGCTATCGGGCTTTTCAGCAACTTGTAGATTAAGCTCCTTTGCCATTTGTCTTGTAATCGTTTTGCTAATTCCGCCAAGTGGAAATCTAAGAAAATTAAGCTGAGCCTGGGTTGTTGCAAACAAAAAGTAACTTTGGTCACGATCCAAATCCTGTGCCCGAAAAAGACCAGCCTTGTGGGCACCCATCAAGCGACGGGCATAATGGCCGGTTGCAAGGGCATCAGCACCTAATTCTTGGGCTGTTGTCAATAAATCCTTAAATTTCACTTGTCTATTGCACTGTACACAAGGGATTGGGGTTTCGCCCTGAATGTAGCTATCGGCAAAATTATTAATCACTGACTGGCGAAATTTTTCTTCAAAATCCAACACATAATGCGGTATACCAAGCTGATCGGCGACACGCCGAGCATCATAAATATCTTGCCCAGCACAACAGGCACCCTTGCGGCTAACAGAAGCCCCTTGATCGTAAAGCTGTAGTGTTATCCCGACAACATCATATCCAAGACGAACCAAAAGTCCGGCCGTAACCGAGCTGTCAACACCACCCGACATAGCAACAACAACCCGTGTTTTCCCGGGTGATTTTTCAAAACCCAAATCTGCTTGATGAACCTGATTAAAAATGGAAAGCACCCAATACCTCTACTTATGAATTATTACTAAATTAATCTTTTATTACATAAACCCATGATTTGATCAACTATTCTTAGTCCGCCTTTGTCAATATTGATGTGACAACTGCAGCATCCGCTCGCGCAACAAGTATAAAGGTTGGGGTTCAGCAAATAATCCTAGCTGCAAGGTAAAATGACCCTGACGACGTAAAAAAATATTCCTTTTGGGAATTTTCCAATCACAAGCTAATTGTTGCGCGCGTATTGGGCTGGTTACGTTGTCGTGCTTTGCAATATTAATAATGATGTTAGCTGGATCAATTGGTGCAGCATGGCTATGCCCTATCTGGATTTGGTATAATCGCAAACGATCTTGGTTCCATCCAGATTTTTTCAAGGCTTGTGATAAACCAGATTGGCGACATAACATACTGTCATATGCCAGCAATAAAGGATCTGGGTCTGGCGCAGATAAGTATAAAATATCGGGCTGTTGTTTGTGATGTGATGGGATTGATGTTGTATAAAACAGGCTGCTAATGGCACCTAAACTTGTTCCACCCAAAGCAACCGGACATTGGGATAATTGTCTCGTATAAGATATTAGCCAGGCTATTTCTTGGTTTTGTTGCTGTAAAAATTTTAAGATTCCTTGGGGTGCTGTTGCAAACAAAATTTCGCCATCGTAAAATCCTGTGGAACGCCGGCGTCCATGACCGGCAGATTCAAGCCTAATCACACGAATGCCTAACTGGGGTAACATAGTGATTTCAAGCTCTTTGGGCAATCCGGCCAACTCATTTTCAACTCCCAACCCGTGACAATAAATAAATGTGCCAATAATTGGTTTTGTCGGTTCAAAAACACTAGCCCAAGCTGTTTCAACCCTACCCATATATTTTATCCAATATTGATAACTTTTGTTAACCAGCAATCTTCTTGACGATCTTATGTCAGCCTGAATATTGCTGTTTGATTGGACTTCTTCGGTTTTTGAATGTTCGCGTAAGTCAGCTTGTTCAATAGCAAAATTGATTTTAGGAGAGCGGTTAAGTTGATACATTATATAAGGATATAATAACCTTTTACCTCTTGTAATCCATTGCTGCCATACTTGTTGCCACAATCTATATTTTTCAATGAGACGGGTGTCTGTTATTTTTTCTGCACTAAAAAGACATTCTTGCCAGCTATTTTCAATATCAATGGCATTTTGTTTCCACGAAGGCAGCACTCCTAACAGGTGGTTAAACGATTTATCAGCACGTAACCATGGGTATTTAGCAAAAAGAAGTTCTTTCTTGTCTATATTACCATCAATGGCAGCCCATAGGCGCGAAAGTGGCATAAAGTGCTGTGTAATCGCACGTAAACATAGATAATCCAACCAGGGTCGCGCTAATAATCTGTTAAGAACAGGGGTTTTCAGCCATTCTGGCCAATCTTTGGAAATTGCAAACGGGTTATGAATGCTGGTGCCTACTTCATCATATTTCGTGAACCGACTGGTATGCGAATAACAATACCATCCAGCTCTTGTGTTAAGCGAATCTGACACCCAAGACGCGACGTTTTGGTGAGGCCGAAAGCCAAATCAAGCATATCTTCTTCGTCATCTGATGGTTGCGGTAAAATTTCAAACCAGGCCGGGTCAATAACAACATGGCAGGTTGAACATGCCAAGGAACCTTCGCACGCCCCTTCAAGATCAAGATTATGCTTGTGGGCTATTTCCAAAATCGATAACCCAACTGGCGCATCAACCTCAAGCCTTGTATTATCTGGATTAATAAAAATAACCTTTGGCATTGCAGCACTCCTAAAAATTGGTACCCATGCTTTGGATATCAATTTTCTTCACGCTGTCAACAGAAGTTTGATTAAAATGAAAAAATATTGCCCATTACAATAAACTAAACAGAAAAATACAATCGACAATCTTGGGCGAAGCAATGAATGCATTATCTGAAGAGGTACTTCTTATGTGAGGAGGTACTTCGACAATCCATCGCTTCGCTATCTTTAAGTAGCATTTGGGCACAATATAAGATATTTTTATATATAAATTATAATACAATAAAATTGTTTGAAGCACCTTGTTTTAGCTAATAAAATATAAAATACGAGTCATAATGTTAAAAAATGTTTTGATGGAATTTATTACGTATATTGCAAACATATCGTTTGCAATATGATAAAAAACATGGGCTATTCAAGCCGCTTATCGCTAAGTGTATTGTTTGTTGTTTTCTTTTAACCCTTGATGTGGGTTTAAGAGTTATTATAGTGTTGTTTGTGTGTAACATTAAACCAGTCCACAAATCATGTGCAAGGATACAAAATGCCCCTGAATCAAATTGATCAAAAATATTCTTATGATGATTCTGCCCAGCAAGATGATATTCATGTTAATAACGGCCCCGTTGGTTTGGGTGGCTGGATGGCACCCATCAGTTTACTTTTCTTAGCTCAATATGTACTTATCTTGATAGACTTACTGGGATATTTACACATCAACATAAAAAAAATAGACCAGCCGCACCAAATAACAAATTTGGAACTAGGGGTTTATTTTGTCATAAGCACGCTTTTTATTTTGATGTTTTTCAAGAAACATCGACTATTTCCCAAAACAGCTTCCATATGGCTAACCATTATTGCTGTTACCAACTTGTTTAACTGGATGACCGGTGACTACGGTGATGTTAGCAAGATATTGCTATTGTTTTTTAACGCATTTGATTATGTTTTTAGCGTATCTCTAACCAGCCATAATTTCATAAAGCCGTTTAGCATTTTCTTTTGTATGGTGCTGATTATGTACTTCAAAACATCAAAGCGCGTACAAAACACATTTACAGAAAACTAAAAACCCACTGGCATTCAGAGGAATAACAACAAATATAAGCTTTTAAAGGCTATTTTTCTAAATACATAGTGGCGTTTAATTGGTCACATGCCTACTTCAATGTTTGCTGAAAATAGGATATTGTTTTGTCAACATCCATCTCGGTGCTAAAACGCCCAAAACTGATGCGCAAAGCCGTCTGCGCTAAATCTTTGTCCAAGCCAATAGCACGTAACACATAAGAAGGTTCAATATCTGAACTGCTGCAAGCAGAACCAGATGAAATAGCAAGTCCGGGCAATTGCTGTAATAATTTCTGACCGACCCGCGATGGAAAACAAATATTCAGGTTACCTGGGTACCGATGTTGATCATGACCATTCAGGCGCATATCAGGAAACAAATTACGTAATCCTTCCCATAATTTCTTTTGTAACTTCTGAACAAACTCAACATCGCTAGCCATATCTTGAACAGCAATTGCACACGCAGCACCAAGACCAACACATAAGGGTGTTGGCAATGTCCCAGAACGGAAGCCACGTTCCTGCCCCCCACCATAAAATAATGGTTGCAGTCGGACACGCGGACGGTGCCGCACATAAAGCGCACCAACCCCTTTAGGCCCATATAATTTATGCCCCGATATACTTAACAAAGCAGCCTGTATTCGCTGCACATTGATTGTGATTTTGCCCGCAGCTTGTGCTGCATCGCAGTGATATAGAATGCCGTGCTGATGGCATAATTGTCCAATCTGTTCGACAGGTTGAATGACCCCAATTTCGTTATTAACCATCATAACCGATACCATACCGGTAGTAGGTCGAAATGATTTTTCCAACAGGGCTAAATCTAACAATCCATCTCGCTGAACGGGTAAAAAAGTAACCTCCATCCCCTCTTTCTCAAGCTGTTTTGCTGATTCAAGAACGCATTTGTGTTCCGTAGCAACCGTGATGAGATGATTTTTTTGGGGATATAAAAAGCGCATTCCGCCAAGGATAGCCAAATTATTCGACTCGGTTGCACCTGACGTAAAAATAATTTCGCGCGGTTCCGCACCAATTAAAGTGGCCACCTGTTTTCGTGCTTGTTCAACGGCCTGATTGGCACGCTGACCTGGTTGATGGTCAATGGCATGTGGATTGGCAAAATCGACCGAAAACCACGGCAACATTTGTTGTAATACACGTGGATCAGTAGGTGTTGATGCTTGGTAATCTAGATAGATAACTTGAGACATGCGACCTTCTCCCTGAAAGCTTTGCTTGGTTACTTGTTATAAAAAACTATACGTTATTTGATAGTAGTGGTCGTTTATATAATTTGTGCCAAACTTTCATAAAATGGTCAATGTCAGGCTTTTGCGTATTCCATCCCATACTTAATCTAATGGCACTGCTGGTTAGATCAGCTGATAGCCCCATAGCTTGCAAAACATGTGAATGGCGTACCTTGCCGGATGAACAAGCACTGCCGCTACTAACGGCTACCCCCTCTAAGTCAAAATTCATCAGCTGCTGAATTTGTGGAATCCCAGGGATGGAATAACAAATCGTATTGGGTAGCCGCGGTGCTTTCATCCCATGAACTACTAGGTCGGGTCGTGTTTCTAGAATCTGCTGCTCTAAGGTCATACGCCAGATATGCAACTGATTGCTTCGTTGCGGTTGCTCGGACATCGCCAATTCCAAAGCAGTTGCAAAACCGGCTATGGCAGGAACATTTTCCGTTCCGGCACGTCGCCCACGTTCCTGCCCGCCACCAAATAACATAGGATTAATATTGGTACTTGATCCAAGCAACACCACACCACAACCAAACGGTCCACCTAATTTATGACTCGAAAAAGTTGTAAAATCAATTTTTTGGATATTTACAGGTATACGACCAATCGCCTGGGTTGCATCGGTGTGAACAAAAGCACCAAATTTTTTGCACATATCTACTACATCATCAATCGGCTGAATAACACCAGTTTCGCTATTGGCAATCATTACAGACACCAAAACCGGACATTCATTCTTTTTTAAGAAATTCTCAAGATAGTTTAGATCAACTACACCATCTTGACTAACCGGAAGAATTTTTGGGTTTGGTAGCGCCAGACGCACCGAGTCATGCTCCGTTGCACTAACCATAATTTGTGGGGCTACATTGCTACGTAGCACCATGTTATTAGCCTCGGTACAACTGGCTGTAAATATACATTGATTATCTTTTAATCCAAAAATGCTGGCAACTCGCGACCTTGCTTGCTCCATAATCCCGTGCATTTTACGGCCAAAAAAATGTATGGAAGAAGGATTACCAGTATATTCCAACACCTGCATCATTACTTGTTTTGCTTGTGGCCGTAATGGGGCGGTAGCATTATAATCTAGATACAGGCGGCTGCTTAAAGGGTCGATCATATCCTAACAACATGTTAAAACGTATAATTATATCTTCGATTGTAGGGTATTTAAACGTTGTTGCAATTGATTAATATCACGTTGTTGCTGTTCCAATATTTGTAAGATTGGATCTGGAATATCTTGATCCGGGATACCATAAGCTGCAAATTTATTGGTTTTATGACAAGGTTTGTTGATAGGTCGAGCTGGAATACCACTTACAGTTGTGTCCTGTTCAACATCATGTGTAACAACCGCATTAGCGCCAACCTTAGCATTAGCACCGATTGTGATTGGCCCCAAAATTTGTGCTCCAGCACCAATAATAACACCGCTTTTTAACGTGGGGTGACGTTTTTGGTGAACCTGGCTTGCCGAATTAATTGAAGGTGCAACACCACCTAAAGTTACGCCATGATACATGGTTACGTCATCTTCTATCTCGGCTGTCTCGCCAATAACAACGCCCATGCCATGGTCAATAAACAATCTACGGCCAATGCGCGCACCTGGGTGAATCTCAATACCGGTGCACCAGCGTCCCCAATGCGATACCCAACGGGCTAAAAAATAAAGTCTATTCCGCCATAAAGCCGCTGCAACTCGGTAAAAAAGCAAGACATGAAAACCGGGATACGAAAAGACAATATCCCAACGTGAGCGAGCCGCAGGATCACGTTTTTTCATTGAGTCAATCTGCTGAATAATTGTACGCAATATTTCTAACCCCACTTAATAACAGCCTTCATACGAATATTTCATCAAAATTATTCGCTAAAGAATCCATTTTATGTTATCAATATTAATTAAAATATTGAAACCTAAGCTTGACAAACCACGACTGATTATTGTCGAAAACAACTTATTATATATTTATATTTTGCACAGTAAATTCAAGTTCGCGATGAATTTTATTGATTTATTTACAACAAAAAGTCATGTTGGGGGTATGGTTTGTTTTAATTTTGTATCATACAAAAAATTGCTATAGTTATCGCAAGATAAAAGGTTAGTTTAAGATGCCTGATGTTATTATTAATGGACCAGCCGGACGAATTGAGGGACGCTATCTATCAAATAGTGGCCAGGATGCAGGCATTGCTCTAATTCTTCATCCGCACCCCCAACATGGTGGCACCATGAACAACAAGGTTGTTTATACCATGTACAACACCTTTGCCCGAAAAGGGTTTTCGGTTTTACGCTTTAATTTTCGTGGCGTTGGTCGGTCGCAAGGCGAGTTTGACAATGGCGAGGGCGAATTAAGCGATGCCGCCGCCGCATTGGATTGGCTACAAAATAACAATCCCAATGCCAAAAGCTGCTGGATTGCGGGTTTTTCATTTGGCTCGTGGATTGCCATGCAATTATTGATGCGCCGCCCCGAGATTGAAAGCTTTGTTAGTGTTGGGCTGCCTGCAAATATGTATGATTTTTCTTTCTTAGCCCCTTGCCCAACATCTGGCCTTGTTGTTCATGGGCAACAAGACACCGTTGTGCCCAAGGATTCTGTTGAAAAGCTTCTAAAAAAACTGTCGCATCAGCGTGGAATTAATCTACGCTACGAAATCATGGACAATGCAGATCATTACTTTAACAATCATCTGGACAGGTTATCACAAATAATTGAGGAATATGTACAAGATTTCGCCAGTCGCGCCAAGACACCCGCAACAGCACGCCGCAGACAACCGGGTAATCCACGGGTAAATGTACAAGAAATATTGGATACCATGTACAATGATGACGATGATGATGATGACGCCGAGGAAAAGAATTAATACATAAATTCATATTGGTGCGGCTGATTACGACAAGAATAATTTATTTAGCAACATGATAAAAAGGAAAATAAGGAATATTATGATTAAAAAGATTGTTTCTGCCACCTGTTTTACCCTGGCTTTTGGAATAGCAACCTTAACAACGACCGTTAACGCTCAAGAGCCAACTGCACCACCGTTGACACCAGATGCCTTATGCACCAAACTGCTAGCCGTTTATCAAGAGAAGGCCAGCAAGGAAGATTTTGACACTGAGTTTAAATTCTGCCTTGGCAGATACGATATGCTTGATAAAACAGTTTTTAAGGACCCAAATGCGCCAACAACTGAAGCAATCAAAATTGAAGCCGCCTATTTTTGTGATCTTTATCGCTCAACCTGGTTACCAGCCGATAAACTAGCTGCTTGTACGGCAACACTGGAAAATATTATTAATAAAGACCCTAAGAAAAGATTGTTAGTTTCCACTTTACCGGATCAAGAAGATGAACCAAAAGATCCCTACACAACCGAATTGTCCGCGGCTTTAGGTATTACCGTAAGCCAACAGCAAAAAATAGATACCAATAATTATGTGTTATGTGATTTGTCTGTGTTTATCTTTTCGCGAATGATGCCAGACGAATTTGCCATGGTTGTTGGCATGTATGGTTCATTACATGATGTTATTAAAGCATGTTTTGATGACCAAAAATCCGGCGATACTGAAGCACCACAAACGCCGAATTAGACATTGGTGTTTTAAATAAATATAAACCCGTTTCAATCGTGAAGCGGGTTTATTTTTTGAATTATTTAGATTAATTGATGAAAAAACATCTCTCTTCCCATCAACAATTAAATAATGGCTTTTTGGCTCAAGAAATGCCGCTTAGTTTAGGAGGATGGCTTATTGTAACAGCCTGCCTAATTTTGCTTAGCTTTATTGGATCACTGGTTTTATCGTTAATTCTGATGCAACAGGGATCATCACACATCAATCGCCTGTTGTTCGCTGTGGTTAATCTGGCACTGACATTATGGCTTTGGATCACAATGTTTGGTCGCAAAAAACGATTCATCATTTTGGCTATTGCCTATTTTACAGCTGCAACCCTAATTAGTTTTTCGAGCTTGATTCAGCAATATGATTACCGCCATTTGGGTGGAATTGCCTTATTTACAAGCCAGGTTGTTTATTTAGTAAAATCGCGGCGTGTGCAGAAAACTTTTGTTTATTAAAGCAGAATATTGCTTATCAATCTGTTGATTTTTTTAAGATATCTTATAGGCTGCTATTCACTAATAATTGTTATACAATATTAATATGTTTTGCCTTGTAATTTTCTATTAAGATCACCTACAAGAAGGTTGATATGCACCAACAAATTCCTATAACCATCCACCACCAGGATATGGCCAATGCGATTCGTGCCCTCGCTATGGATGCTGTCGAACAAGCCCAAAGCGGGCATCCGGGCATGCCTATGGGTATGGCTGATGTAGCAACGGTTTTATTTACACAGCACCTAAAATTTGATCCCAAAGACCCGCATTGGCCTAATCGTGACCGTTTTGTGTTATCGGCTGGACATGGATCAATGTTGTTGTATGCACTGCTTTATTTGTGCGGTTACGCCGATATAACGCTTGATGAAATCAAAAAATTTCGGCAGCTTGGCAGCCGTACAGCTGGTCACCCTGAATATGGCCATGCTGGTGGCATTGAAACAACCACAGGCCCGTTAGGACAGGGTTTGGCAAATGCTGTTGGTATGGCTTTGGCCGAAAAACATTTATCAGCTACTTTTGGAACAGACCTTATTAGTCATTATACATATGTGATTGCAGGCGATGGTTGCTTAATGGAAGGAATAAGCCAAGAAGCCATTAGTTTTGCAGCACATCAGCAATTACGCAAATTAATTGTTTTGTTTGATGACAATCAAATTTCAATTGACGGTCCAACCAGCTTAAGCACCGCAGAAAATCAAACAACCCGTTTTGAGGCCTGCGGATGGCACACTATAGCAGTTAATGGCCACGATCCCGTTGAAATTAACCGGGCGATCACCCAAGCCAAAAACAGCACTAAACCAACCCTGATTGCGTGCCGCACAATTATTGGGTTTGGTGCACCCAAAAAAGCTGGTACCGCTGCCACCCATGGTAGCCCATTAGGTAGCGAAGAAATTGCCGGCGCACGCGTAAAATTGGGCTGGAATTACCCTGCGTTTGTTGTTCCAGAACATATTCGTCAAGCCTGGCTGGACGCTGCCGCTAAACACCGTTCAACACGTCTTTCTTGGGTTGATTATGTTGGCAAACATCCTAAGGGCACAATCCTACTAAACAGACTAAAAGGCCAACCAACAACCCCTATTGGGCCAGCAATTACCCAGCTTAAACAACAGATGCAAACCGCTGCAGCGAAACAGGCTACCCGACAATCGTCTCAGCAGGTTTTGGATATATTATCACCCCTATTACCGGAGCTTATTGGCGGATCGGCCGATCTAACAGGTTCAAATAATACCAGGGCCAGAAATGTATCAATTCTGGATGCTCAAAATCCGCAAGGGCACTATATCCATTACGGTATTCGTGAACATGCGATGGCTGCCATGATGAATGGTCTTGCACTTTATGGCGGGATTGTTCCATTTGGCGGAACTTTTTTGGTATTTAGTGACTATGCCAAGCCGGCTATTCGCTTGTCTGCCTTGATGCAACAACGGGTTATTTATGTGCTATCGCACGATTCAATCGGGCTTGGTGAAGATGGCCCAACCCATCAACCGGTGGAACATCTGGCAGCTTTAAGAGCTATTCCTGACTTACTTGTATTGCGGCCGGCTGATGCTATTGAAACAGCCGAATGTTGGGAAATTGCAGTGCACGAACACCAAAAACCAAGTGCTATTGTTTTAACAAGGCAGGCTGTTCCCCTGCTGCGTACCCATAAACAACCTGATAATCTTTGTCGTCAGGGCGGTTATATTCTGGTTCCATCGTCAACTAAACCTAAGGTGACTTTAATTGCAACTGGTTCAGAAGTGTCAATTGCCGTGGCAGCTTGTCAACAATTAAACGCCTTAAACATTAGCTGTCAGGTTGTATCTATGCCCTGCTGGCATCTTTTTGATAAACAACCACACACTTATCGGCAACAAGTGCTTGGTGATGATCAGCAACTGCAGGTGGCCATTGAGGCTGCCGGCGACCTGGGTTGGCATAAATATATTGGCAGTCGTGGAATATTTATTGGCATGTCTGGGTTTGGTGCCTCGGCACCCGCCCCAGCCCTGTACCAGCATTTTCAAATTACCGCTGAGCATGTTGTACAAAAAGTTCAGCAATCTTTATCCTTAACTTCTCAAAAATAATGGAGCGACTAGAATGACGGTACGCGTTGCAATTAATGGTTTTGGTAGAATTGGCAGGTTGGTTTTACGTTCTTTGGCAGAAAACAATCGCCGGGATATCGAGGTTGTTGCAATCAATGATCTTGGACCAGTTGAAACAAACGCACATTTACTGCGTTATGACAGTGTTCATGGCCCTTTTTCGGGCAAAGTACAAACCAAGGAAAATGCATTAAATATTGGACAAAACTGGATCCAGGTTAGTGCCGAAAAAGACCCAACAAAGTTACCCTGGAAAGCATTGAATATTGACGTGGTGATGGAATGTACCGGTATTTTTACCGCCCGTGATAAAGCAGCACAGCATTTAACCGCCGGCGCAAAAAAGGTTTTGATATCAGCCCCAGCAAATGATGCGGACATTACCGTGGTTTACGGCGTTAACCACCATAAGTTGTTGGCCAAACACACCGTGGTTTCCAATGCATCATGTACCACCAATTGCCTTGCACCCGTTGCCCATGTGTTGCAACAAACTGTCGGAATTGAACGTGGCTATATGACAACCATTCATAGCTATACGGGTGATCAGCCCGTGCTTGACACATTGCACAAGGATTTATACAGGGCGCGCGCAGCTGCTTTATCCTTTATTCCAACGACCACAGGTGCTGCCAAGGCTGTTGGCTTGGTATTGCCTGAATTGACCGGTAAACTAGATGGAACCGCTATTCGCGTACCAACCCCCAATGTGTCGATGATCGATTTTAAATTTGTTCCAGCCCGTAAAACAACCGTACAAGACATTAATGACGCCATGAAAAAAGCTGCTGATGGTTCTTTAAAGGGAATTTTAACAGTTAATGATCAGCCACTTGTTTCCAGTGATTTTAACCATAATCCATCCAGCGCGGTTTTTGATCTAAAACAAACGCAGGTTATCGAGGGGCAGTTTGTTCGCGTGCTGGCCTGGTACGATAATGAATGGGGTTTTTCTAATCGTATGTGCGATACAGCAATTGCAATGTCAACCGCAAAATAATTGGGGATACAACCCTATGGTGGCAGATATGGGTACAAAAACACCCCTGCATTTCACTTTTCACCAATTTTCTGAATTGGTAACAACCGCAAAAAATTATGCCCAACGTGAAGGAAACATTCTGTTTTGGACACCACCAAATGCAGCACTGACATATGGGGTTGGCTGGTTTAAACAAATAAGTTTTTTAGCCCAACAACAGCTTGGTTACGAGCCAGATATAGTACTTGATTGTGGCGACAGGCCAGATATTGCCCACCACGCTTTACGCCATGGTGTTAAACAACTTTGTTTTCGTGGCCCCTTATTAATGCTTGAAAAATTGCAGCAAATTGCCACCCAATTACAGGCACAATTATATTGTAAACGCCCTTTACATGAAATTGATCTAAGCCTTGCGGCAAACCTTTATCCAGACCAGAACATTGTTTCAAATCATATCCAACCATCATCAACCATTTCTTAAAAAGGATAAAATCATGGCCTTATCGCCAACCATAAGCAAAATTTTAAGTTTCTACGAAAGCGATAATCCTGGCACCAAAACCAACTTGGCTAGAATTTTAATGCACGGACATCTGGGTGGTACGGGGCGTTTGGTTATTTTACCGGTAGATCAGGGTTTTGAACATGGCCCTGCCCGCAGTTTTATAATGAATCCGCCCGCTTATGATCCACATTATCACTTTCGCCTGGCTATGGAAGCTGGATTATCGGCTTTTGCGGCACCGCTTGGAATGATCGAAGCGGGTGCCAGCACTTTTGCTGGGATGGTACCGCTAATTTTAAAAATGAATAGCTCGAATAGCTTAACCGCGATTAAAGATCAGGCCGTAACTGCAACCGTAAAAGATGCTTTGCGGCTTGGTTGCGTGGCCATCGGCCTAACTATTTATCCAGGGGCAGACGCTTCTTATAACATGATCGAAGAGGCACGCAAGCTGATTGCCGAAGCCAAATCATGCGGGTTGGTTGCTGTCGTTTGGTCGTATCCACGTGGCCCGTTATTGTCTAAAAATGGTGAAACTGCCTTGGATGTTTGCGCCTATGCTGCCCATATGGCAGCCCTGATTGGCGCCCATATTATTAAAGTGAAAATTCCAACCAACCACATTGAGCAGGATGAAGCCAAAAAGCTTTATGCGGCACACCAAGCACGCTATGAGCATTTGCCAGAACGCATAGCCCATGTGGTGGAAGCCTGTTTTAATGGTCGTCGCCTGGTTGTGTTTTCTGGTGGCGCCACCAAAGAAAGTGATGATGTACTGCATGAAGCCAAAGCCATTTTACAAGGCGGTGGCCATGGTTCAATTATTGGCCGCAATAGTTTTCAACGCCCAAATGCCCAGGCTAAAAAATTGTTACAAGACTTACTGAACGTATATTTGGGGAAAAAATAAGTGCCAACACAGTTGTACCTTATTACCCCACCTAAATTTGAACTGCTTTCTTTTACCCAGACGTTGGAACAGGTTTTGTCGGCAGTGCCCGTAGCATGCCTTCAATTGCGGTTAAAGCCGGTTGATGAAGATGTAATCTTTAACTATGGACAGAAAATTAAGCCGATTACCAACAAATATAATGTTGCGCTTATTATTAATGACCGGGCGGATTTAGCAAAAAAACTGCAAGCCGATGGCGTACATATTGGCCAAGAAGATATTGATTACCAGAAAGCGCGGCAAATATTGGGGCCAGATCGGATTATTGGCGTAACATGTCACAATTCCAAGGAATTAGCTTATGAAGCCGCAGATGCTGGTGCTGATTATGTAGCGTTTGGGGCTTTCTTTCCAAGCCAAACCAAAGAAAAACCAAAAACCCAAGCTAATATCAGCTTGATTCATGATTGGCATGTATCAACTAATACGCCTTGTGTAGCAATTGGCGGTATTACCCCTGAAAACTGCCAGCCATTGATTGAAGCGGGGGCTGATTTTCTAGCGGTTAGTGGCGGGGTTTGGCAACATCCGGATGGACCTGTTAACGCCGCCCGTAAGTTTGAATTTTTGTTCAAACAGTAATCTTTTAATAAAATTCTTTGATTTTTTCTGTTGGCTATTATTAATGTAATTAAGACAATAGGTGCTTTGTTAAATCCTTATACCAAGCACCAAAATTCTTAAATAACAGCTTCTTCAGTTATTGTTGCTGGAATTTTTTAGTAAAAGATTTACCAATCTTCTCGCTACCATAGATGGAAGAGTCTTACCTTCAATTATGTCTGCTTGTAACCTGTTAAACTCTTCGTGCAAAGATTTGTGCTGCTGAAGTGCTTCCCATAATTGTTGCTGCAATTCATGATTGAACCAATATGTGCCTTGATTAAGGCGTTTCTGTTCAAACTTGCCATTTTTTTGCTGGGTATCCAGCATAACATGAATTTTTTGCCAAAGGGCGCTTAACCCCTGCCCCGTCATGGCCGAACATAATGCCACATATTGCCCTTCTTCACCCTTATTGGCCGCAAATAATTGTACCGCATGGCGATATTCGCTGGCTGTTTGCTCGGCAAACGGAAGTAATTGGCCATCGGCTTTATTAATGACGATTAGATCCGCAAGTTCTAAAATACCGCGTTTCATGCCCTGCAATTCATCGCCATTTGCGGGGGGAATAAGCACCAGGAATAAATCCGTCATTTGTGCCGCCATGGTTTCTGATTGCCCAACCCCAACGGTTTCAACCATCACCACATCATATCCTGCCGCTTCACACAGCAACATGGTTTCGCGTGTATAGCGCGCAACACCACCTAAATTCATACCCGACGGGCTAGGGCGAATAAAACTTGCGGTGTTTTGCGCTAAGTCCTGCATACGGGTTTTATCGGCTAAAATTGCCCCGCTACCCCGCTGTGATGATGGATCAACCGCCAACACCGCAACACGGTGTCCTTGTTTAATAACCTCTAAACCAAATTTATTAATAAAGGTTGACTTGCCCGCACCGGGTGGCCCAGAAATTCCAATACGCCATGCACGACCGCTTTGGGGCAATAAGCTTTGCAACAATTGCTCGGATTCTTCACGGTGATCGGGGCGGCTGGATTCAATTAAGGTAATCGCTTGGGCTAGTGCCGCTCGCTCTTGTCCCAACAAGCGCTGGCGCAGTTTCTGCAATTGCGAAGGAATTGCCACTAAATTTTGCTGTGCCGATTTTGACATACAATTAACGCCTCGATCAAAGCCTGTTCTTCTGGTATTGTTGCCGCAACTTGGCAAGAATTTCTTGTGCTGCCTTTAAAATGTTGGTACCTGGGCCATAAATTCCGGCCACACCCTGATGCCATAGAAAATCATAATCTTGCTCGGGGATCACCCCTCCAACCACAACCAAAATATAAGGTGCTTTTTGCTTTTTCAGTTCGACAATTAATTCGGGAACCAAGGTTTTATGCCCTGCCGCCTGGGTAGAAACCCCAACAACATGCACGTCATTTTCAATGGCTTGGCGTGCAACCTCGGCCGGGGTTTGGAACAAGGGCCCAATATCAATATCAAAGCCCAAATCTGCAAAGGAAGTAGCAATAACCTTAGCACCCCGATCATGTCCATCTTGCCCCAATTTAGCCACCAACATCCGTGGCCGGCGCCCCTCTTTAGCTATAAATTCCTTAATTTCTTTTTGCAGCGACATAAACCCCTGATCCTCAGCATACACCGCACTATAAACCCCACTGACCATTACAGGAGTTGCTTGGTAGCGTCCAAAAACCTGTTCCAAGGCATCCGATATTTCGCCAACCGTAGCCCGCGCCCGTGCGGCAACCACAGCCGCAGCCAATAAATTATCGCCGTTTTTGGCTGCTTTCGTCAATGCCTCTAGCGCCGCTAGACATTTTTTAGCATCGCGCCCTTGTTTTACTTGTTTCAGACGGGCAATTTGTTTTTCACGCACGGTTTTGTTATCAATATCCAACACATCAACCTTGGTTTTTTCAGCTGGCTGATATTTATTGACCCCAACTATCACCTCTGCTCCTTTATCAATATTTGCCTGACGGCGAGTTGCCGCCTCTTCTATTTGACGTTTGGGAAAACCATTTTCAATCGCTTTGGTCATACCGCCCATGGCTTCAACCTGGTCAATAAGCTTTGAAGCGGCGTTGATCAATTCATTGGTTAGGCTTTCTACATAATAACTACCACCCAGCGGATCCACCACTTTGGTGATCCCGCTTTCCTCTTGCAAAATAAGTTGCGTATTGCGGGCGATGCGGGCAGAAAATGGCGTTGGCAGACCGATGGCTTCATCCAAGGCATTGGTATGTAATGATTGCGTTCCACCAAGTGCGGCCGCCAATGCTTCCAATGTTGTGCGGATCACGTTATTATAAGGGTCTTGTTCCGTCAGGCTAACACCCGATGTTTGGCAATGGGTGCGTAATGCCAAACTAACCGGATTTTTAGGGTTAAACGGTTGAATAAGTTTGGCCCACAAATGCCGCGCAGCCCGTAATTTGGCAATTTCCATAAAGAAATTCATGCCAATCGCAAAAAAGAATGATAGGCGTGGGGCAAAACTGTCAATATCAAGCCCTTTGGCCAAGGCCGCCCGTACATATTCCAACCCGTCGGCCAAAGTAAATGCCAATTCCTGCACCGCCGTAGCCCCGGCTTCTTGCATATGATAGCCGGAAATAGAAATTGAATTGAATTTCGGCATATATTGGGCGGTGTAGGCAATAATATCGGCTACAATCCGCATGGAAGGTTCTGGTGGGTAAATATAGGTATTCCGCACCATAAATTCTTTTAAAATGTCGTTTTGAATGGTGCCCGATAATTGCGCAGCTTTAACCCCTTGTTCTTCGGCCGCCACTATAAAACTTGCAAGCACTGGCAGCACTGCGCCATTCATGGTCATCGACACACTCATTTTATCTAAGGGAATTCCTTGAAATAAAATTTTCATGTCCTCAACACTGTCAATCGCAACACCCGCTTTACCAACATCGCCCGTAACACGGGGATGGTCGGAATCATAACCCCGGTGGGTTGCCAAATCAAACGCCACCGACAAACCCATTTGCCCCGCCGCCAAATTTTGCCGGTAAAAAGCATTTGATTCCTCGGCCGTGGAAAAACCAGCATATTGCCGGATTGTCCAGGGGCGGTTGGCATACATGGTTGCGCGCGGCCCGCGTGTATATGGCGCAATTCCAGGCATTTCCTGGGCTATACCAAGCGCTTTGATATCCTCAGCCGTATACAAAGGTTTTATGTCAATCCCTTCCGCTGTTTGCCATTTTAATGTTTGCTCCGGATCTTGGCCATTCAATTCACCGGCTGCAATTTTTTGCCAATCCTGGTGTGTGGGTTTTTCAAAAGCAGGTTTTTTGGGCATGAATAGTCCTTCTATCGTTCACAGGCAAAATGCTCGCGATTAAATATCTTGGTACCAAAACATTATTACCCAACTGGCAGCAACTATGCAAATTTTATTCAAACAGGTTGATGAATAGGACAAACGATGAACCCAACGGGTTTACATGATTAGTAATTTTATAATACGCGTAAGTGCTTAAGCACCAGCCATCCTAAAGGTGGCAGGTGCTGATAACCATAACCGATGTTATTTTAATCAATCAACAAAGGGCGTTAACGGACTGCACCATTGTGCAATGCGTTTTTTAACCGTTGCCGCACCCGCTCAACCCCCAATACTTGCATTACTTCCCACAAATCGGGTGTTTCGCGCGCACCGCAAATCGCAACGCGGATTACCATCATCACATCGCCAAAATGGCCTTTATATTGCCCAGGATTCTTATCAAAGATTTTGCTGTTTGGTGCAAAACCAAAACCTATCGCCATCTCTTTGGCATAATCAAGCATTTCCTGCTTTTGCCAGGTTGGCTGATAATCCTTTAGGAATTTTGACAATATCGCTTGCCGCTCGGCTGATTCAGGCCTGTCAGCAAAAGGCAAGCCGGGTAATTGTTGAAACAGTTCGTCATAAATGAAAAACAACTGGCTGCGCAAATCTTGCCAGGTGGCCAGGCGTTTTGAACGGCGTTCCCCGCCCCGTTCAATATTTAAAGCGTTCTTGGTTATGGAAACATGGTTTTTCATCAGCACCGCCAGTGGCTGATCCCATTCATTTGCCCATTCCAATGCCCGCCGATAAAGCGTTTCTGCATCCAGGTTGGCGATAATATCTTTGCTGATGCTGGTTAATTTATCAAAGTCACTAAGGGCACCATGCGGGGAAAATTGTTTAAAATTGATGGTAAATTCGGCCAGGGGTTTTTGTGGGTTCTGGCGGCGCCAATCTTCAAAAGAAGAAGCAATTAAATGGGTTAAATATTCCAAAACTGCTTCAACCGGAAAACCTTTCTGGAAGTAATATTGAACATTTGCTTCGGGGTCACTGCGTTTTGATAATTTGCGGCGTGAATGATGGCCGTCGGCGTGCGTGTCAAGTTTTTCGATAGGACCAACATGGGCGTATTTTGGTGGTTGCCAGCCAAAGGCCTGGAACAATTGTAAATGCAAGGGTACCGATGCCAACCATTCATCCCCACGTACCACATGGGTTGTCCGCATTAAATGATCATCAACCGCATGGGCAAAATGATAGGTGGGCAAGCCATCCGACTTAATTAATACCACATCAACATCATTTTCTGGAACAGAAATATCACCCTTTATTTCATCGTGCCAGGTTAAACGACGGTCATAGGAGCCAGGTGCCTTCAAGCGAATAACATATTTTAAATTCTTGATTAATGCTTGTTGTACCTGTTCAACACTTGCATCACGCCATTTAGCCCATTTACCATAACAACCTGGACGTTGCTTGGTTAAGGTTTGCTTGGCACGAATATCATCCAGCTCTTCCATACTCATAAAACAAGGATAAGCCAATCCTCTTTCAATTAAATGGCGAGCAAAACTATGGTAAATGTCCTTACGCTGCGATTGCACATAAGTACCGTAATTTCCCTTTTGTTGCATCTGTCCAAGATGCTGACCAACCACCCCTTCATGCGGCAACAGACCAACTTTTGTTAGGGCATGTACTATGGTATTAACTGCATCATCGTTGTAACGCTCGGCATCGGTGTCTTCCAGGCGCAGGAAAAAAACACCCCCGCTTTGTTCAGCCAGCCTTTTATTAATTAGGCTCATGTAAACGCCGCCAATATGCATTAAACCCGTTGGGCTGGGCGCAAAACGGGTAACCATAGCCCCTTTCGGCAAGGTACGCAGCGGATACATTTTTTCATAATGATCGGGCGAGAGCAAGCCTGCTTGCGCATTAAATAGTAAAGCGGCAATTTGTTCGGTCATCTTTGATTGGGGCTGGGCGGATTTTGTAGAATAATCTTTGATCATCATGACACCATAGAATATTTTGTCTTTTCTTGTCATAAAAAGCTGGTCTTGGCAAGAAAGATTGGTGTTAGA
>CAYPXH010000021.1:20489-23279 GCA_964414755.1 uncultured Rhodospirillaceae bacterium
TTTTGTCTTTTCTTGTCATAAAAAGCTGGTCTTGGCAAGAAAGATTGGTGTTAGACAATCATTTATTGAACAATAATTGCTTATTAGACTAGATAATTCAAGAAAATAGATTAAATATTATTTACTTATTTAAAGTTTCCCATTGCTCAACATCAAATATAACAATGATGCTTTCTTTCCACAATCAACAGCAGGTTAAGAATAAATATATTGAACGCGTCCAAAGACACGCGGCCCTGGGTAATATTATTCAAGGCTTGGGGTGGGAAGATGGTAAGGGAGGCGCCGTTGGTTGTACTTTAGAATATTACGACTATGAAAATCTAGAAAGATATCGAACAGAACTTGGGCTTCCTGTTTGGCTGGCCATATTAGAAGAGCATATCTTTGACAATCTTCCACCCAAAGAAGCCAGGATTTGGCCAGAGATTTTTTTGCAAGCAATACCCGTTGGCGTTGATATCAATCTTGTTTATGACCGACTAGCAATTAAACGGCTTGATCGACTAATTTTTTTGCAGAAAGAGCTAATCGGCCTTGATATTGCCATGCCCGTGTTCAATATCATTAAACATGCTCTTGCAGGCTTACTGGTTGCTCAAGAAGTACATCAAAAAGAACTGGACCGAGGCGTTATCAATCTGTTCTATGATGACACAGCACAGCTTGAAAAAACAAGGCAAGAGGCAACTTTAGGTGCCGTGGAACGTGCTGTAGACTCAGCATCTTGGGCGGCGATAGCGACAACTAAACTAATGAAAACAGACAAATCAATGGCGCGATTGATTGAGCTAGAAAAACTATTGCCACTATACATCAATATGCCTCAAGGATATTGGCTAGCAACAGAAGAACAAGCCATAGCAGCCGCTGCATTAATTAACTCAGAAGCCAAAACGACAGAGGCAGCAGCCTTATCAAGCGCAGCCGATGCATGCTGGTCAGCCTTGGATTCGTCTTGGGTTTCGACAGATCGTTTGTCAAATTGGATGATAAACAAATCAGCAACCACCGCAACACCAGGATTTCCAGGATGGAATGAACGGTCAGAGCTGCGTGCAGAATTCGCTGCTGGTATCGCGGCAGTATCAGCCTGGCAAAACGAAGCGAAAGACTTGCTGACATCATTGTTGGAAATAGGTGGTGGCAAAAGCAACAGTTGACAAATTAGAAAAGTATAAATAATTAAAAACGTGGAAAAAATTTTAGCTAAATCCCACATAAGCCAGTTTATAGAAGGCATAGGCCGACGTAGCTCAGTGGTAGAGCAACTGATTCGTAATCAGTAGGTCGCAAGTTCGATCCTCGCCGTCGGCACCATTCTTGAATAAATCGCCAATTGTAGCTTTACTTTATCCGTTGCTATTCATCATAAAATCGGTATGCTGCGAAACTTGGACGATGACCCCTGATATTCGGATGATTGATTTGGCATGACTGATTTATCACATATTCGCAATTTTTCCATTATTGCCCATATTGACCACGGCAAATCAACCCTGGCAGACCGGTTAATTGAATATTGCGGTGGCCTTAGTGCGCGTGAGATGAAAGAGCAAGTGCTTGACTCCATGGATATTGAACGCGAACGCGGCATTACCATTAAAGCCCAAACAGTACGTTTGCGGTATAAGGCCAAAAATGGCCAAGAATATCAGCTGAATTTGATGGATACACCTGGACATGTTGACTTTGCCTATGAAGTAAGTCGTTGTCTTGCCGCATGCGAAGGGTCGCTGCTGGTTGTTGATGCCAGCCAAGGGGTTGAAGCGCAAACCCTTGCTAACGTATACCAAGCGATTGATAACAAGCATGAAATTGTTCCTGTATTAAACAAAATTGACCTGCCAGCCGCCGACCCCGAACGGGTACGCGCACAAATTGAAGAAGTTATTGGTATTGATGCATCAGAAGCGGTGTTAATTTCTGCCAAAACTGGCCTTAATATTCAAGACGTGCTTGAAGCAATTGTCCACCGTCTTCCCCCACCCAAAGGCGATATAAACGGCACGTTAAAAGCCATGTTAATCGATAGTTGGTATGATCCTTATTTGGGCGTAGTGATTTTGGTACGTGTTAAGGATGGCCAGATTAAACCAGGCATTAAAATTCGCATGATGGCAACAGGCGCAAGTTACCAGGTAGAAAAAGTTGGGGTTTTTCGCCCTAAATCCGAAACAGTTGAAACCTTAACACCTGGTGAAGTTGGCTTTCTAACAGCCGCGATCAAAGCAGTGGCCGATTGCCGTATTGGTGATACCGTAACCGATGATCGTAAACCCGCCAGCGAACCCCTGCCCGGCTTTAAGGCCAGTATTCCGGTGGTATTTTGTGGTTTATTTCCAACCGATGCCGCCGATTATGCCCAACTACGCGATAGTTTGGACAAATTACACCTGAATGATGCCAGCTTTCAGTACGAGGCCGAAACATCCGCAGCACTTGGGGTTGGTTTTCGCTGTGGGTTTTTAGGGTTATTGCATCTTGAAATCATTCAAGAACGGCTTGAACGCGAATTTAACCTAGATTTGATTACCACCGCCCCCAGCGTAGTGTATAAAATACATTTAACCAACGGTACCATCATATCGTTGCATAATCCTGCAGATATGCCGGATATTGTTAAAATTGACCATATTGAAGAACCATGGATAAGAGCCACCATTATGGTACCTTCGGAATATTTAGGCGCAGTCTTGAAGTTATGCGAAGATCGACGCGGCGAACAGCAGGACATGACGTACGTTGGAAATCGGGCGATGTTGGTTTACCGCCTGCCGCTCAATGAGA
>CAYPXH010000022.1:0-18411 GCA_964414755.1 uncultured Rhodospirillaceae bacterium
TGCACCACAGCATTATAGTGTAGTATATATAAATAAGCAATTCTTTAGTTATTATTGCCTAACCAATCCGTAATTGCTTGAATTGTTTGCGGCGCAGCACGGGTACTTGTAACCATTCCAATATGACCCGCTTCGATATGGCGCAAGGTAACAAAACGGGCATTTTCTGCTAAAGCAGCGGCACTTGCCGGTGGCACGATGCGGTCTTGTGTTGGAATAACTGCCAATATTGGGGTCTTGTGTGATTTGGGTTGAATAATCTGCCCTAAAATCTGCCACTTACCCAGCATGGGTTGGTTAAGCTGATACCAATTTTGCACACATTCATTCAGTACATTTTGCGGTAATGCCACACCATCATTTAGCCAATCTTCTAGTGCAACAAATTGTTCAGCCGCCGCCGATTGGAGGGGTGTTTGCGCAAATTTAATAAATTTTTGTAAAATTTGTTGTGGATCAAGGGCAGAAAAATACCATTGCAACAGCTCAACCGGTACGGGTTGCCCCGCTGGTAATAAACGCTGCCACCGTGGCCAATGGCGTTGTATAACTTTTGTTAAAGGTGCTTGGGACACTTTAAAATCCCAAGGTGCCGCCAGGGATATCACCCCCTTAAAACATGATGTTAGTTGTGCCGCTGCCAGTGCAAATAACCCACCCATACAATAACCTGCTGCATAGATGGGTTGCCTTAAGAAACGTGGCAAAGTCTGAGACAGTAATCGTAACAAACGCGCCATATATTCATTTAATCCGAATGAAGATTCAAGTTCGGTCGGATCCCCCCATTCTAACAACAGGCTACTGAACCCCTGTCCAGCCAACTGCCGCAAAAAAGAATTGCTTGGCCGTAAATCTAGAATGTATCCCCGATTCACAAGTGAAGGAATCCAAAATAAAACCGCACGTGGGGATGCAGCTGAATAATAAATGACTTGGCTTGTTGATTCAGTCGCAACAACCTGACACACTGGTTTTTTACGATAATAAGGATGCTGCTGATACGAACGAACACCTTGCAAAAAATACTGATAACGATTTATAGCCTGATTTGCAATTAAATCAGCCAGTTTTTTTGGATGTTCGCCGAGCTGGGTGTTGTACAGTGATAATTTTGGCCAGTTGCTGTTCAAGCGTGTCAACACGTTTTGTAAGCTGTTGAAGTTGGCCGACCAGCTCATCCACAACTGCCAGGCGTTGTTCAGATGATAAAACAGCGGCTTTGGATTTTGCAGACGGTTGATCATGGTTAGCAGCCTTTGCAGCGGATGAAGATGAAGATTGGTTGGCTGAAGCCTTTTTAGCTTGATCATGCGTTTGTTGTAAATTGGCTAAAAAATGTCCCCACTGATCCACCCAGAACGGATCAGCCAAATGGCTGGAAATGTGCTGTTGCCACAAATCAAGGGTTTGGCGTGCCGCCTCAGCCCACGGTGTATTATGATTGTTTTCGTCTGTCGATTTTTGATTCGAATCTTGGTTTTTAGCAAAATTGTGCGATTGATTTCCAACTTTTGGCTTTTTACGATTTTGCGAGTCCATTATTGGCCCTCCACCTTGACTTGATAAAGATTAAACACTAGGCTGATAGCAACCCGATAACTTTTGATTGACTTGAGTAATCTAACATCATCGCTGTTGTGTTGTAATTTTGTGTGATATTTATACATCCTATCGCCGTTTACAGACCGTGTGAAGCTGTTAATTCACAGGATACACATTTTAGAGATATTATGATGAAATGATATTCTTGTCAGTTAGTTTCTGAGAAAGAAGCAGATTATGACCAACTCCGATGCACACAAAGCGCCAGTCACCATCAAGAAATACGCCAATCGCCGCCTTTATAATACTGCAAGCAGTAGCTATGTAACGCTGGAATATCTGTGTCAACTGGTCAAAGATAATGTTGATTTTGTCGTAGTTGACGCGAAAACGGATGAAGACATTACCCGTTCTGTTTTAACACAAATTATTGTGGAACAGGAAGGAAAAGGACAGCAATTACTGCCCCTAAGTTTCTTACGACAGCTTATTGGTTTTTACGGTGATAATCTGCAAATGCTTGTACCAAAATATTTAGAACAGTCCATGCAAAGCTTTGTGCAGCATCAACAAAATTTTCGCCAGCAAATGCAACAAACATTTGGCAATATGTTTCCTTTTGCCCAATTAGACGAAGTCAACCGTAATAATATAGAGTTTTTCCAAAAATCCTTGCAGCTTTTTAATCCTTTCGGGTTAAAAAATCCGGCACCAGCCGAAAAGCAGGCATCTAATAATCATAGCTCGTCATTTGCGGAAAGTGCATTACAAAAACTGCAAGAACAATTAAATGAGCTGCAAAAACAAATGAGCCAGTTACACCACAACAATAAAAAATAATTTTTGAAATTTTTATAAGTGCTGGCCACTTTTTTGCCATAATTTTCATTATGCTGGTATTACAATTTAAAAAAGGCCAGCTTTATGCTTATGTTTGTCTATATTATTACTTTACTATTTTTCAGTCCGATCATTTTTGCCTTATCAATGATACCAAGCTTGCTCCTGAAACAAGAAAAACAAGTGCCACGTAAAAAGATAATATTAGTGTTATCATTGGCACTATTGATGATATCGGCTTCTGTCTTTATTATGGGCATGCTACCGTCAAATAATTTTGCTTGGATTTTTTTAGTTATTACCTTTGTCTTTGGCCTATTATTGGCAACACATGCAACGTTAACATCGAACTTATATTACCACAAACCGGCAAAATCATGCAGAAAAGACAATTCGATAATCAATAGCAGAATTCTATGTGCAGGAGTTGTCTTTTACATAATTGCCTTAGGTATCATTCAATATCTATTTTTGTTGCTTACAGGATATAATATTGATACCGGACTGGATCGTTCCAATCGCCCCCCTGGTGCCCGCGAGGAAGATATTTATTGGGATTTTCCATTGATACAAGTGATTTTTAGCACTATTATCACCGTCATACTAACAAAAAGACTGGTTCGCTATTTGCGTAACCGGAACCTTGACTAAATAAGACCTTTTTTATTCAAGTCCGCTAAACATAAACCATTCGATTAATCTTACGGCTTAGCAAAATAAATGAAGTCGTACGACTAACACCTGGCAATCGGCCAATTTTTGTTAGAAGTTGATCTAAATCCTCGGCACTGCTTGCAGCCACTTCAATCGTCAAATCATATTCACCACTTACTGTATGTGCTAAAAGCACCTCAGACATTCCACGTAAACTATCTACAACCCTTTCTTGTTGGCGTGGTTCAATAATAACCATAACCATGGCACGCCACTGCTGTGGGGTTTGAACAGGGTGCTTTAACAAAAGACTATACCCCTGTATAATACCCTTAAGCTCCAAGCGGCGTAGACGTTGCTGCACCGCGCTGCGGGATAATCCAACCTGTCTAGCAAGCAAAGCTGCAGATGCACGGGCATTTGCTGTTAATAAGCCAATCAGTTTTTCGTCTACCGCATCAAGTGTTATCGCATAATCTGTCATTTGTTAAAATTAATAAGTCATTTGTTGCTATTTTATTAATATTATTGCGTTACGCCAGCTAGATTATTGTTATATGCCAGCAGTATCATGACACCATTTATAAAACAAGTTTTTTTGCCGGAGGGTTGCATGTATCAAGTTTTGGTTGTTGGTGGTGGGAAAATTGGCAGCGCCATCGCCGAGATGTTAACCGCAAGCGGTGCATATAAAGTCAGCGTTGCTGATCGCAGTAAAGATTTTATGACCCATATTCAAAATCCAGCTATACGCAAAATTGAAGCAGACGTAGCCAATGAAAAGCAGTTGTTACAAGCTATGCATGGTACACAAGCTGTACTAAGTGCCCTGCCCTACGCACTAAATCCCTTGGTTGCACGTGCTGCAGCACAGGCTGGTGCTCACTACTTTGACTTGACCGAGGATGTTACATCGACCCGTACCGTTAAACAATTGGCAGAAAAAGGCAAAACAGCTTTTGTTCCACAATGCGGCTTGGCGCCAGGATTTATTGGCATAGCAGCCCATCACTTATCAAAGAACTTTGATCAATTGCACCGTGTATCTATGCGCGTGGGTGCACTGCCGCAATTTCCAGTTAACCGTCTTAAATACACTCTAACCTGGAGTACGGATGGTTTGATTAATGAATATTGCAACCCATGCGAGGCGATTGAAAATGGTAAAAAAGTTGATTTACCACCGTTGGAAGGATTAGAAACTTTTGCCCTTGATGGCCTTGAATACGAGGCCTTTAATACCTCGGGCGGCCTTGGCACCCTGTGCGATACTTTGGCTGGACGTGTTCAGTTTTTAAATTATAAAACAATCCGGTATCCTGGACACCAAAATCTAATGCAATTTTTATTGCAAGATCTTCGTTTACAAGAACGCCGCGATGTTATGAAGAACATTCTGGAAAATGCCATTCCCAATACACATCAAGATGTAGTACTGGTGTTTGTTAATGTTACGGGGATTAAAGGCGGTAAATTGTGGCAAGAAACCTATAGCCGCAAAATTTACGCTAAGGAAATTAATGGTAAATGGATGAGTGCTATCCAAATCACCACTGCTGCTGGTGCATGCGCCATGATCGATTTACACCGTGAAGGCAAACTTCCTGCCCATGGTTTTATCAGGCAAGAGGATGCAAATCTTGACCAGTTTTTAGCCAATCGTTTTGGTAAGTACTACGCTATTTAAGTATTGCAAATATCTGCTGTTTTGTTGTGTGGTTCTTGTGGATAGTTACCGTGTAGATTTGTCCGGTCTTATCATATTGTCTGGCTGTTGTAGTGTTTGATAAAAAGGCATATAAACTACAATCAAGGGCTTGTCTTCAAGACTTTGTCGTGATACGACACGTAAGGTTTTATCCATCAAGCTTGGGGAACGCCAATGCATGATTTGGCGCCACTTATTCGAGACTTAACCCTTATGCTGTGCGTTGCCGGCATAACGACTCTGCTATTCCAAAAAATTAGGCAACCGGTTGTTCTTGGTTACTTGGTAGCTGGGTTGATTATTGGCCCTTATACCCCACCTTATTTGTTGGTTAGTGATTTACCCAACATTAAAATACTGTCAGAGCTGGGCGTTATATTTTTAATGTTCTCCTTGGGCTTGCATTTCAGCTTTCAAAAATTGGTGCGCGTCGGCTTTTCTGCTGTTTTAACCGGGTTATTTGAGGTGCTCGTCGTTTGTGCGATAGGTTTTGGTATTGGTCGATTAATGGGCTGGTCTTTTTATGATTCGCTTTTCTTAGGCGCAGCTATTTCGATTTCATCAACCACCATTATTATCAAAGCAATTACTGATCTTGGATTGATGAAAAAGCGTTTCGCCGATCTGGTTTTTGGTGTACTGATTGTTGAAGATTTATTAGCGATTTTATTGCTTGTGTTTTTGTCCACCATGGTAACTAGTGACAGTATTTTCTCATTAGAGATTACCTGGTCGGCATTACAACTTATTCTGGTTGTTGGTGGATGGTTTATTGCTGGTTATTTTGTTATTCCAACACTGATGCGGCGTATTACCGGCTATGCCAGCCAAGAAACCTTAACTGTTGTTTCGGTTGGTCTGTGCTTATTCCTGGTTTGGACAGCAAGCTATTTTCACTATTCTACCGCACTTGGTGCCTTTATTATGGGGTCTATCCTTTCAGAAACCCGTCTTGTGCAACGTATTGATCAGATAACAACACCGATTAAAGATATTTTTGCAGCAGTATTTTTTATTTCGGTTGGCATGCAGCTTGACCCAGCCATTATTTGGGATCAATGGTTTGCGGTATTGGTGATAACGTTGCTTGTCATTTTAGGTAAGTTATGCGTAACCGCTTTGGGCGCCTTTTTAACGGGTCAAAGTATGAATACTTCGTTGCGGCTTGGATTCAGTATGGCTCAGGTTGGCGAGTTTTCGTTTATTATTATGGGGCTTGGGTTAACCTTGAATGTTGTCAGTTCAGAACTTTATGCAATTATTATTGCAGTTTCTGGAATTACAACTTTTACCACGCCCTATTCCATTCGTTTTTCGGGTTATTTGACACAAAAGATTGGTAATATTTTGTCGCCACGCCTTCGGCATATTTTAAACAGTTACTCGGCTTTTGTTTTTCGTTCAATATCGCAATCAAGCCATCAGACCCTATTTCGTAAAACCAGTGTTCGTGTGTTTGTGAATGGGTTGGTGGTAGCAATTATTTTTACTCTGATTAACAAATTGTTTCTTGCGGATATTGTTGACCTTTTCACAAAGCGTTGGCTTGGTTTGACAATTGGATGGTTAACAGCCGTTATATTATCTTCTCCCTTCATTTGGGGCATGCTGTTTGCTAGCCGCTCGCAACGACATGCAGGTAATAATTTTTCAACTTTCTCGATTTTGGTTTTATGGTTTATCACCATTTCAGAACTACTGATTTTGACAACTGCTTATTTTCAACACTGGAGTGTTTTTATAAGCTTGATTGTAGTTTTTATTCTGTTCTTGGCTATTGCATACCGTTATCTTGCCAGGCTTTATGATTGGTTTGAACAACGTCTGATTGGTAATATGCGCAAAGATGATAACCGCCATAAAAAATATGACGAGCTAGCCCCCTGGGAAAGCCACTTTGTTGAAATCGAAGTTGGTGTCCATTCACCCTTATTGGGCAAAACCCTAACCCAAAGCCAATTACGGCAAAAATTTGGTGTTAATATTGTTGCCATTTATCGCGGTGCCAAAACGATTATTGCCCCACGCGGAGAAGAGCGAATCATGCCGTTTGACAAGCTGATTGTTTTAGGAACCGACGATCAAATTGACCAATTCAGTAAAATGGTTGAACATGAAGAAGAGCTAGCGGAACCACTTGATTTACTGAACAATTTTTCTTTGAAGCCAATATTTCTTTACCCAGATCATCCGGCAATTGGTAAAAGCATACGTCAATCGGAATTGCGTGAACAGGTTCAAGGTTTAGTTGTCGGCCTAGAACGGGATGGTCAGCGTATTTTAAACCCAGACCCGACTATGGCTTTACAAGCCCATGATTTATTGTGGATGGTTGGTGAAACGCAGAATTTGAAGATACTTGACCGACCCAAGCCGGAAATTAATGATACTCATTAATTCTTACAATAAATTCAGGAAGTGTTTAGATAAAGACAGTTATTGATCGAATCAAGTAAAGTCTTTTTGTTGTTCTGAGAAACCAAGATTAAATCTAAATTGGTATACTTATAAAAACATTTGGAAACTCTTATGCGAACAGTAGTTCAATCCGTTTTCTTATCATATTTATTTTTTGTCTACCTATTACGTTTCCTAAAGTATTCTTACTCCACACCCCCAAAATAAATTCTCTACTTGAATCAACTAAATAACCAAGGTTTCTTCTTGTGAACTATGACAGCTCCCTTCTCTAGAGTTTTATAATAATTCTCTTCAAAAGCTTTGATACCAAGTTCTTGTAGATATAGTTTAAGATGGTGAAAGGTGAATCGTTCCAGCTTATTTTTAGCATTATATGTTGCGGTTGTTTCGAAAGAAAAAGCACTGCCAATATTAGTAAAATCCCAACGCCCGGCATCATTTGTCAAACAAATGACGCGCGTATATCCAAGATCTTCTTCCTGGCTTGGTGCCCTATAACAAAAACATAACTGTCCGTACGACCCTCTAGCGTTTTTTTGTTCACTCGTAATGGTGTTTGGGCATGCCACCAATTTTACTCCTGAACAACCGATTTTTTGGCTTAAATACAAAATTATCGACTCTGCATCTGTTCCTGAAATTCCATTGTCAATATAAGCCGTCCATGAATTGGCTGTAGGAATAAAAACAGATTTATCATCGGGTAGAGTACGTTGTAAGTCGGCCAAAATTTTTTCTAATGGTTGATGAACCGTTTTTACCAAAAAAGAAATCCGGCTATTCGCGCAGATGTCTTGTTGCCATGTCTTATAGGCATCAAGAATTTGATTAATATTTGTGTTAAGAAAGCCCATTTCAGATGTGATCGGTTGATAACGGTTTTGAAAAAGTAACATACTGGGATCAACAAGCTGGTTATTTTTCATCTCTTACTATCCGAACAAAATATATTTTATTTAACGTTTTTCCCGAAAAAACTTTTGCAATAGGCCGGCCGCGAAGTCAGCGGCAACGCCACCATAAACCTCTGGCTTGTGATGGCAGGTGGGTTGTTGAAAAACACGGCAACCATGTTCAACACCACCACCCTTGGAATCTTCAGCCCCAAAATACAGGCGGCGGATGCGGGCAAGGCTGATAGCTGCGGCACACATAGGACATGGTTCCAAAGTTACATATAAATCTGCATGCGTTAAAAAACGGCTATGCACCATGCGCATAACCAACATTTCTGCATGAGCGGTTGCATCTTGTAGTTCTTCAACACGGTTCCCGGATTCTGCCAGTACCTGTTTTGTACGATAATCAACTAGTACGGCACCTACCGGAACCTCACCCCGGGCCGCGGCAGCTACTGCTTGGTGAAGCGCCATATCCATGAAAGGCGATGATAAAATATTACGCATATTATCTACCACATAATTTTTGATAATCTTCTTATGACATCTTACTACTAAAAAGCAAAATATGTTTTTTATTTTAGTAACTAACAATCTTGTCTTTACGTTGCCTTGGTTTTATGATGCCTATAATAAAGCTTGTATGAGGTGCAGATATGAAAAAACCAATTATTGGTGTAACCCTTGATTCAGAGGAAGCTGGCGGATGGTCAAAATTACCGTGGTACGCCGTACGGCAGAATTACTGTGATTCTATTGCCAAAGCCGGTGGTGTACCCGTAACACTGCCACATCAACCGGAAATGGTTGATGAATATTTAGGTTTTTTGAGTGGTTTGTTGGTTACCGGCGGCAATTTTGATGTTGATCCTGCAATGTTTGGTGCAACAACCCGCCATACTACGGTGCGCACGAAAGACCGCCGCACCCTGTTTGAATATCGAATGATTAAAGGTGCATTAGAGCGTAATTTACCAGTTCTTGGAATATGCGGCGGCCAGCAATTATTAAATGTCGTGCTTGGCGGTTCTCTTATTCAGCACATTCCCGATGAAGTCAAAACCAACCTTAACCATGAACAACCCAACCCACGCACCGAACCTGGGCATGAGGTAATAATTAAGTCTAATACATTGCTGCACCGGATTTGCCAAACAAATAAAATGCCCGTTAATAGTGCACATCATCAAGCCGTGAAAGCAGTGGTCAACCCGGTTATTGTGAATGCCCTAGCCCCGGACGGGGTGGTTGAAGGCATTGAAGACCCGCGTTATCGCTTTTGCTTGGGAGTACAATGGCACCCTGAATACGAGATTAGTGAAGGTGACCGACGTATCTTTCAAGCTATGGTGTCTAGTGCAGCCCAAACCGTTTAATTTTTAGTGACTATTATGCCAAATAAACTAACACCACCCAATGAAAATAAGGAGTTGAGTAATGATGGACAGCGTGTGGCGAAAGTCATTGCTAGGTCGGGGTTTTGCTCGCGCCGCGAGGCCGAACGGTATATTCAACAAAGGCGTGTTCAGGTGGATGGGCAATTAATTGATAACCCTGCTTTTCATGTTGCAGCCGGTCAAATCATTACGATTGATGACGAAGTTATTCCTGATATAGAGCCAACCCAATTGTGGCGTTATCATAAACCCCGCGGCTGTTTAACCACAAAACATGACCCCGAAGGTCGGCCTACGATTTATCATTTTCTTCCCCGTCATTTGCAATCTCTTAAGCCTGTTGGAAGATTAGATTACAATTCTGAAGGTTTATTGTTGTTAACGAATGACGGTAATTTACTGCGTCAGCTTACTTTGCCAGCCAATCAATGGTTAAGGCGCTATCGGGTGCGTGTATATGGACAAGTTGATGACCTGTCTTTATCCCAATTAAAGCAAGGATTAACGATTGAAGGTATCCGGTATGAAATTGATGAGGTTCTTTTTGATCGACAACAAGGTAATAACGCTTGGCTAACCATTAGTTTACGGGAAGGAAAGAATCGGGAAATTAGGCGGCTTTGCGAATTTTTGGGCTGGCCAGTAAATCGGCTTATCCGACTATCTTTTGGGCCATTCCAACTCGGTAATTTGGAAAAAGGAGAAGCACAACAAATTTCTGGCAAGGTGCTTCGCGAACAACTGCAAACTTCACCCAGCGCATAATTGATTACGTAACTTATAACGTGATATCATAAGAAATATTCGATCGTAAGAAATACTAGAAGACTATAAACATGGAAAAGACAGATCGAGCATCTTCAGATTATTTCAGAATAGTTCGTGACTTTGTTAGGCGTGATACTACTTACATAAATGATTTGAAGGATAACCTGATGGAAGAATTAACCGAGTTAATCGAAAGTGATTAGAATTATCGCTGGCAAATGGCGCGGCACACATCTTAATACTTTGGGCGGACATCAAACCCGTCCAACCGCTGATCGAACGAGGCAAGCTATTTTTAACGTGCTTGAGCATAATTCCAATTTTTTAAACCCACGTGCCGAGGGGTCGTTATGGTCTGGCCTTGCTGTATTTGACGGCTTTGCCGGCAGTGGCGCTTTTGGTTTGGAATGCTTGTCACGTGGTGCGGCAAAAGCTTATTTTAGCGAACAGAACCCCGATGCCATTCATATCATTCGCCAAAACATTAAGCGCTTATCCTTTAACGACCGCGCGGAAATGATGGTAGGTAACTTACTACAGATAAAAACCCGCCCGCAGAATAATGTTTTACCGACAGCCAATTTGGTTTTTCTTGACCCACCTTATCACCAAAATTTGATAACTCCTGCCCTTGAAAACCTTGAACAACAAGGATGGTTGGCAAAAGATTATAGAGGAATTTTTGAAATGGCTATTGATGAGACATTTCCTTCTTTACCATCTTTTCACATATGGCAGGAGCGCCATTATGGTAAAAGTAAAGTTATTTTTGGATGGCGTTTGACGGGTTAGATGGTATAAGTTTGGTATGATGATTAGAAATTTTAGGTGTAAATGACAATGTCTATACCAAAGTTTTACGAACTTATGCTTCCGCTACTGCATCTGGTTGGAGATGCTGGCAAAAGCAGAGAGATAAAAACATCAGAACTGGTTAACCATTTAGCTGAAAAGTTTCAATTAAGCACTGAAGAGCGCCAACAAATTGTCCCATCTGGTCGCGGTTATTTATTTCACAATCGGGTGTCATGGGCCGCAACTTATCTTAAGGCCGCAAAGCTTATCGAAAGCAAAACACGGGGATACTTAAAAGTAACCGACCGAGGAATAGAGTTGTTGCAAAGGAAACCAGCGTTTTTAAGTGTAAATTTTCTTAAGCTTTACCCGGAATTTGTAGAATTTATTGCTGAAAGATCGCAAGAGAATCCTAAGATAAGCAAGGAGGGCGATCTCAAAACCAACTCACCCATTCAACCAGACCAAGAACTTGATGATCGGACGCCCGAAGAAAACATGCGTTATTTTTATCAGCAAGTTCGTAATAGTTTAGGCGTTGAGTTAAGTAAAAAGTTACAGCAATTATCACCTACATCTTTTGAAAAATTGGTGTTAGAAATTATTGCAAAGGTTTTTAATGTTTTGCCTAATCGCACCAAACATCTGGGGAAAAGCTATGATGGCGGCGTTGATGGCGTTATTTATCAAGACAACCTTGAACTGGAACGCATTTATATTCAAGCAAAACGCTTATCACCTGAAACTTGGGTTTCTGCTAAACAGGTTCGTGAATTTATTGGTAGTCTTGATAAACACCGCACCAACAAAGGTGTTTTTGTTACAACCGCAAACTTTAGTGCAACGGCCAGACAAGAGACCATAAATTCCAGCAAAAACATTTCCCTAATTGATGGTCGGCGTCTAACCGAGTTAATGATGGATTATCATATTGGCTGTGAGATAGAAGAAACTCTGTTCTTGCAGCGCATTAATTATGATTATTTTGACGCGTGGGATGAAAGTTAAGATATCAATGCCTATCAACCAATATTTTAAGCAAGCGTTTAGAGAATTTCTAAGCATTATTGCTTGTTTACCTATAATTTTGGCTTTTATTAGCCTATCCCCAGCTGCTCTTGCATTTGCCGATACGCCACGTCTAGAACCAACAAAATGCTGGTTTGATATTCCCTCGGGGCATGCTGCAAAATGTTGGTTTTTGTATGTCACAGAAAATCGTACAACAAATGCGAAACGCGAAATTGTCTTGCCCGTTGCCTTGTTAAGCACGCCTATCAAAAAAAAGTATGATGACCCATTATTATATCTTGAAGGTGGCCCAGGTTATAGCCCAAACCTAGTTAGAGACACTATTGATGACTGGTGGGATTGGATCGAGTCAACACCCTGGGCCCAAGAACGCGATTTATTATTACTGGATCAGCGGGGAACTTTATCAGCAAAACCCGCACTTAATTGCCCAGAATTCCAAAACCCGGCTTTTAAACGTCTAGGCGAAAATGGTTTTCCTTATACCGAATGGCGTGAGTTGCTTATCAAAACTGCCGATCAATGTTTACAAAGGTTAGACCAGACAGGTGCCGATCTCTCGGCTTATAATTCAACTGAAAGCGCAGCCGATATAGCAGACTTACTTACACTATTAGACATAAAACAGGCTAATATTTATAGCATTTCTTACGGAACAAGATTAGCACTAACTTTTATACAGCATCATCCACAATATGCACGTGCAGTTATTCTTGACTCAGTTTACCCGCCAGAAGTTGATGCATTTGTTGACGCACCAGTAGGTGTTTTTGGTTCTTTTCAACGTTTGTTCGAAGATTGTGCTGCTGATGGATTTTGTAATCAACAATACCCGAATCTAAAACAAGAGTTCTTAAATCTATATCAACAATTACAAAACGAACCTTTTCGTATATCAATTGACGATGCCGATACGCGCAAACCGGAAGTTATTACAATAACAGCCCAGTCACTGGTCTTAATGTTTTTTGAAGCTTTTTATGAAAAAAGAGATATTACGCTACTGCCACGCTTGATTTATGAGCTAAAAAATGGCCGTGGAGAATTAGCAGCGTCTTTTATTGATGAGCTTTTATTATCCTCGCAAAGCAGTTTTTCAGATGGTTTGTACTTCTCAGTGGAATGTGGCGAGGAATATACCAACACTAATCTTGCCCAACAGCAGATTGAAGCCAAGCGTTATAGTCCATACGCCCTACCTGTAACCGATTACTATGATTTAATGATTATATGTCCATTTTGGCCAAGTACCAATTATAAAGCTGCCGTCAACACCCCCATATATAGTAATATTCCAGCCCTTGTGCTTGTTGGACGGTATGATCCTATCACGCCACCCTATGCGGCTAAACTTGCTGCTGCACGTCTTATGAATTCTTATTTCTTTGAATTCCCCGACGTTGGTCATGGTGTGACTTCAAGCAATATGTGTGGCGACCGCCTAATTGTAGAATTTTTAAATAACCCAGCAGTCCAACCTATTCACGAATGTTTGGGTGTACTTGAAAAACCAGATTTTCGTTAAAAATCATGAATGAACTTGATAACTTAACCCAACGCACCGATGGTTTCGGTATTGATAACCTTCCCTATGCTGTCTTTTCAACACACAACCAGCCAAAGCGTATTGGTGTCCGATTAGGCGCGAAGATGCTGGATTTAGGTTTTCTGGAAGAAAGTGGCTTAATTCCTTATACGCCAAGATCACCTGTGTTTCACAGCCCAAATCTTAACGCACTGGCAGAACTTGGCCCGGCTTATTGGTTGCAATTTCGTCTTTGGTTAAAAGATTTTATTTTGAACCCAGCTTCAGGTTTACGGCAAAAGAAACGGTGGTTGAAAGCCCTGATGCCTCTTGATCAAATTACCTTATACCTTCCCTTCCAAACCCGTGGATACACTGACTTTTATGCGTCAGAACAACATGCTCGTAATGTGGGAGCTTTGTATCGCGATCCGGCTAATGCCTTATTAAAAAATTGGAAACACTTACCCGTTGCCTATCATGGCCGCAGCAGCAGCTTGGTTATTAGCGGCACCCCAATCACCCGCCCCCATGGGCAAATCTTGCTGCCCCATGCCGGCAATCCTGTTTTTCAACCTAGCCGCAAACTAGATTTTGAAATTGAGGTTGGTTTTTACATCGGCCAGGGTAACCAGCTTGGTCACCCGATTCCGATTGAAGACGCAGAACAACATATTTTTGGCTTGGTGCTGGTGAATGATTGGAGTGCGCGTGATATTCAAGCCTTTGAATATCAACCTTTAGGCCCATTTCTGGGTAAAAATTTTGCAACTTCGGTTTCACCTTGGGTTGTCCCGCTAGCAGCGCTTGAGCCATTCCGGCAAAAAATGCCGCAAGCTGACATTCCCGTTGTCGCCTATCTTGCGCAAGCCAATCGATCAACCTTTAATATTCCCCTTGAATTAACTCTAAGAACGGCTTCTGGTTATTCTCAAGCTATTATTAAGACAAATTTTGCCAATCAATATTGGAGTATGGCGCAGCAAATCGCCCACCACACCATTAATGGGTGTAATCTCGAGATTGGTGATCTGCTGGCTTCCGGCACCATTAGCGGAACCGAGCCGAATTCATGGGGAAGCTTGCTAGAAATCACACATGATGGCCGGCAGCTGTTACAATTAGCCAATGGCGAGAGTCGTTCATTTTTAGCTGACAGCGATGAAGTGACCATCAGTGCCGTCTGTCAAAACGATGATAAAATGGTTTCTTTCGGCGCGGTTAGCGGAAAAATTTTACCTAGCCTGTCACTATGAACATTAGGATTAATAAAAATTATGAAAGAAAAAATCAGTAAAATCACGGCCGCTAATGTGCAACTTAATACGGCTTTGGAATTATTTTTTTCAAATAAATCTTCTATCACCGTAATTACCCTGGCTTACCCTGCCTGGCATATTGTTAAGGATTTACTGAAACATCATAAAATTGCTTCTTCAAGAGATTGGATAAGAGATGATCATCCTCAATTTATGGATAAGGAAGTTTGGAACACGCTAGATAAAGATTGGAATTTTTTAAAACATGCCAAAGATGATCCCGAAGCTTTCTTAGATTTTGATGATTCATATATTGAAACGATATTATTCTTTATCATTAATGATTTTTCAAATTTAGCCCCGCAAACGACCCTTATGGATTTTTACCAATTATGGTTTATAGCTAAAAATCAGGCTATTTTTTCTAATTACCCAGTTTACATAGAATCTCTTTCCTACTTTCCAAATATGAAAGATTATGATTTAGAAAAGCAAAAAAAGATTTTCTTGCAAAAACTTAAAGAATACTAGGATTGACGCTCATCTTTTCCCTATAAAAACTTTTTTACATTCATGGCCGAAAATGGCGCGTGTTATTTTTAAAAGATGCTATAATTGCCTTACAGATAAAATATAAGGTGGTTTCTATGAATGAGAAAATTATGTATCAGGCTTTATCAGCACGCGATGCCCGTTTTGATGGCCTGTTTTTTGTAGGCGTTACCACCACCGGCATTTATTGCCGCCCTATTTGCAGCGCACGCACCCCAAATAAAGATAATTGCCGGTTTTTCCGCCACGCAGCAGCAGCCGAGAAGGAATTTTTTCGCCCCTGTTTACGCTGTCGTCCCGAACTTGCACCGGGATACACACCACTTGAAGCAGGGCAGCGTATGGCACACCGCTTGGCACAATCAATTCAAGAAGCACCACTAAATAAAGATATATCTGTAGAGCAGTTGGCAAAACAATTGCAAACCAGTGCCCGACAATTACGCCGAATCGCGATTAAGGAATTCGGTGTTCCCCCCATCAAGCTGGCGCAAACACAACGTTTATTATTGGCCAAACAATTATTAACCGAAACAATTTTACCAATTACGGATATTGCCTTTGCTAGTGGATTTTCCAGTGTGCGCCGCTTTAACACCCTATTCAAACAACATTACCACCTAACACCAACCAGCTTGCGCAAAACAATAGCACCGCCGGTTGCCGACGGCTTTCAATTACCCCTTGCTTATCGACCACCATTGGCTTGGTCTGCACTTCTTGAATTTCTAGCAGGTCGGGCTATCAAAGGTGTCGAGAGCGTCACGGACCAACATTATGCCCGAACATTGGAATTTTCAGGAAAGCAGGGCTGGATTAAGATCAGCCCCGCTTCTTCCCGAGGTCACTATCTTAATCTTGAATTATCGGTTTCTTTTTTACCGGTTTTATCAAAGTTATTAGATCAGGTTCGCCATTTTTTGGATCTTTGTTCCCGACCAGATATCATTGATCAACATTTGCGGCAAGCAAGCCTTTTTGTACCTTTGCTAGAACGCTACCCGGGTTTACGTGTACCTGGAACTATGAATCCTTTTGAGCTTGGCTGGCGTGCCATTTTGGGACAACAAATTAGCGTTGCGGCAGCACGCACATTGGCAAACCGGCTTGTTCAACAATTTGGGGCGGATTTATCAACCCCGTTTGATCAACTAAGTCTGTTATCACCAACTCCAAAAATTATTGCTGAAAGCACGCCGCAACAATTCCAAAAACTTGGAATTTTATCAAGCAAAGCGCTTGCCATCATTAATCTGGCCAAGCAATGGCCGGTTTTATCAGGTTATTTACAGGCCGAAGATCAAGAAAAATTCCGGTATCACGTATTATCAATTAAAGGTATAGGGCATTGGACAGCAGAATATATGATCATGCGTGTTTTTGGCTGGCCTGATGCTTTTATGGCAACCGATTTGGGGTTATGTCAGGCCACCCATAAATCAGCCAAAGAGTTACAAATTATGGCTGAATCCTGGCGCCCCTGGCGTTCTTACGCCGCTATGTATTTATGGCAATCCCTTGCAAAGAAATAATGGAGATAATCATGGAATCTTACTTTTACCAAGAAATTGATAGCCCTATAGGTGGTTTATTACTAACCAGCGATGGAACAAATTTAACCGGGCTTTATTTGCCAAAATCCATGCAAGCAACCACCCCAAAACATCATGTGGAAAAATTGGGGGCAATAAAATCCGATAATTCCAAATCCGTTCTGGGTGAGGTAACCCGCCAACTGCAAGCCTATTTTCGTGGTCAACTGCGCAAATTTGATATACCCCTGGCCTCTAAGGGTACTGCTTTTCAAGAACAGGTTTGGAGTGCCTTACAAAATATACCCCATGGAACAACCACCAGCTACCAGCAAATTGCCCGGCAAATTGGGCGGCCCTTAGCCATGCGGGCGGTTGGATTAGCCAACAACCGCAACCCTATTGCTATTATTATTCCTTGCCACCGCGTTATCGGCGTTAAAGGTGATTTGGTTGGTTTTGGTGGCGGCTTAGCTATGAAACAATGGCTGCTGGATCATGAAAAAAACTAAAGCCATTTTACTGTTCTAGATTCAGCAATTATTCCATATCAACTGGCTTAAATTAAAACTTTCTTCAAGGGTGCAACATGTTTGTTGATTCATCGCAGGTTATTATTATGTCAAAACCAAAATATCATCATCTTTTTCGGTTAAAGATGATTAATTGCTGTGTTATTTGGATGTATAAAATTTACAAAAAATCAAGACTATGGTTAGCCACCAATCATATTAAATCGTCTGCTTTTAAAGAGTTAAGTTATCTAAACAATCATTTGCAGCGGGATATTGGGATTAATATGAAATAATTCTACTTTTTTGGAATATTAAAAGAGTAGAACAATGATGGTTCTTTATAAAAGTTAACAAGGACAATTAAAAAATTTATAATAATTTTGCTAACCTGTATATGCCGTAAATATATAGAATCCCTGATATTGCCAATCATACATTGAATAAATTTGTTAATAAAAAAAATCGCTAATTTTGTTAATCATTTATTAATCATTTGATCAAATAATTAGCTTCATCAGAAATTAAATAAAAAGGAGAGCATCATGAAAAATTTACGTTTCGTTTTAATGGCCAGCGTCGGGTTAATTGCATCCTCAACAGTCGTGGCACAAAATGTTCAAAACTGCCAACCGCTTTCATATTCAAGTTTGGATGTCGGTGGCTGTAAAATAATAGGTCAGCAAGTGTTTGACTCAAGATCTGACGAAGCTAATGCGATTGCCAATAGTGTAGAAGCACTTAAGCTGGAAAGCAGAATACCAAGCTCGACCAGAACCACAAATTCATCAGCTGCGAGCCCAAGTAACACTTCTGGTACATCGACAACCACCATTTCAACAGTGCCAGCCAGTCCATCAAACCCAAGCAGCACTTCTGGTACATCGACAACCACCATTTCAACAGTGCCAGCCAGTCCATCAAACCCAAGCAGCACTTCTGGTACATCGACAACCACCATTTCAACAGTGC
>CAYPXH010000022.1:18511-22504 GCA_964414755.1 uncultured Rhodospirillaceae bacterium
ACCCAAGCAGCACTTCTGGTACATCGACAACCACCATTTCAACAGTGCCAGCCAGCCCATCAAACCCAAGCAGCACCTCTAGTACATCGACAACCACCATTTCAACAGTGCCAGCCAGCCCATCAAACCCAAGCAGCACCTCTAGTACATCGACAACCACCATTTCAACAGTGCCAGCCAGCCCATCAAACCCAAGCAGCACCTCTAGTACATCGACAACCAGGGTGGAATTGCCTGTTACCTTACCTTCAACACCTTCTAACCCACAATTGTCAGATGGCCCAATCGTTGCACCAGAGGCACCTGTTGTTGGGAATAACACTCAAGAAGCAGCCATAATGGAGCAATTAAATGCTGCAGAATCGAAAAAACCATACTTCGGAAATTATAGACGCACGTCGGAACAACGCGTTGAAATTTCGACCTACAATAGAGTTGATGTACGCGACACACCCTCTTCTGGCTTACAAGCAAGTAGAGTAGTAATTGAGCGCAATAACAACAGCACCGGACCAGATTACAACCCGGATTACAACCCAGACATGCCTAACTGATGATAAGGAAACATCAGCGATTTATAACTCTATTGCAATGACCGTTCAAAATAGCAGCAGAATATTTCTGCTGCTATTTTCATTTTTTCTGAAACAAGCAATCCTGCCAAGGTTGCTTGAAATCATTTTTATTATCTTGTTTCTGATTTACTGAGTATTAAGCACAGCATTTTATACACTCAACACAAAATAGTTGCTTGATTATCACAAATTCTGTTGTATGGAATGATCATATTAGAAAAACGTGTCATTGGAATTTTTGCTGTGTGGTATAGTAATCAATTGTGGCGTAGAATTGCTGATTTTGTTCTAGCAGATACCAACACAAACCCACCAGAAAATATTATAAAACGACAACAGGCAATTTTTTCTAAAAAGACTAGATCATTATTAAAAAAAGCCGGTTGGTACCAAAAAAGATACGCGGTTTTTAATCATGATATTCGGTTGCTTGAAAAATATTTAAAAGCACCGCTTTTTCCAACCGCTTATCATTTTCTGGCTTGTTATGGGCGTTTGGGTTTAACCGAAAATTTCTGGTCCCCCCAGGAAGTAGCACGGTTTGATGTTCGAAACGCAGCCCAGCATTATTGGCTTGACGCAGATGCCCTTTCAGGATGTTCCCAAATTATTAATGCCAGGTTTTGTGCAATTGGAACCGCCAATCATGATCATGTATTGCTATTAATGGATGAACAAGGTGGTACCTATGGATATGATGGGGGTGCCTTATATTTTATTGGTCATTCCGGCGAAGAGGCCATAGAAAACCTTTGCCTTAATAAAAAGCCAATTTGGATTAAAGACGACGAATCACTTTGGACTGAAGATAACAAATCGTAATTTTGCATATGATAATCCATGTTCTTGGTGTATTGGTTAACAGCTTCTTGATCATTACGGTTTTTTTCCTATGATGTGCTTATGCGAAATTTATTAACCGCCCAAGACATTAGCCATGTTATTGGCACCCGCACTTTGTTTCAGAATCTGGATTTTACCATTGATTCAGGGCAGCGTGTTGGCCTTGTTGGGCATAACGGGTGCGGTAAATCAACCCTGCTTGCGATTCTTATAGGTAAAATTGAACCTACAAACGGCCGAATCATCAAAAGCCATGGTGTGAGGGTGTCAATGATCGAGCAGTTTTTGCCACCGCATCTTTCACCCCTGCCCCTCAAAGAATGTCTATTAAGTGTCATACCGCCTGAACAACAGGCTAAATTAGCTTATCAGGCTGATATTTTATTGTATGATATGGCTTTTTCCCCAAACCAACAGGCCGGCACAGCCGCATCTTTATCGGGTGGCGAGTTGAACCGGTTAATGTTAGCACGGGCGTTGATGACACAGCCCGATTTATTGCTACTTGATGAACCCACCAACCATTTGGATTTAACCACCCAATTGTTTTTTGAACACTACTTGACTGAAAAATTATCCTGCGCCTTTTTGCTGGTAAGCCATGACCGGGCGTTTCTTGATGCCGTAACCACCCACACCCTGTTTTTACGCGACAAAAAATTATACCATTTTTCCCTACCCTTCACCCCCGCACGTGAGCAATTGGCAACACAAGATTTAGCCGCCGCCAAAGCCCGCAAGGCAGAAGAAAAGGAAATTGAGCGTTTAACCAAAAGCGCCAAGCAAATGGCCATTTGGGGAAAAGTATTTGATAATGCCAAGTTAGCCCGCCGTGCCAAAGTGATGATGAGGCGCGCCGAAACCCTTAAGGAAGAAGCAACCTTTGTCAGTAACGAACGGGCGGCAAACCTGTACCTGGAAACACAGGATACACGGGTAAAACAGTTAATGACGATTGATCAATTTCAAGTGAAAATTGGTGAGCGTTTATTATTTCAATTGCATGATTTTTACCTTCGTCCTGGTGACCGACTGGCCCTGTTCGGGCGTAATGGCTGCGGCAAAAGCACTTTTCTGCAAACCGTGATGCAGGCGTACCGTGACCCCCAAAAAAACCCTGATATTCGTTTTAATCCACAATGCAAAATTGGTTACTATGACCAAAATTTATCGTTTGCCAATGGTAATGAAACCCTGTTTCGGTTTGCTTATCAACGCTGTCATTTGAATGAGGAGGGAACAAGGCTGGAATTAATGGGCGCAGGGTTCGGGTTCGATCGGATGGATCAGCGTCTTTCATCCTTAAGTGGCGGAGAAAGGGCACGGTTGATGTTTATGCTGATCAGGTTGGAAAAACCGAATTTATTGATTTTAGATGAACCCACCAACCATATTGATATTGACGGCAAGGAGCAGCTGGAGCAGGAAATTATCGACAGCAACGCCGCTGTTATCTGCGTCAGCCACGATCGCCACTTCATTACCGCCATTGCCAACCGCTATTTATTAGTAAAAGGCCGCAAATTATGGACGCTTGATTCGGCCGATGAATATTACCAACAGCTGGACACCATTCACCCGACCTCTCTTCCCCCCGCCAATGAATTGGTTAAACGTCAAGCGGTCGTTAAAGCTGAGCCAGAGCCCGTAATGCCGGATACCGCAAGCGCGGAAGAATTACTGCAGGAATTATTAGAACTTGAGGAAAAACTAACAGCCGACCAAGCCCGCAAACCGGCGCATCAAAAACCGGCCTTGCAACAACAATGGCAGCAGCGGATTAAGCAGATTTACCAAAAGCTTGAGAATTTGCCTTAATAAGCCGGCAGAAAAATTTCTGATCAATCTGTAAAAATTGTAACTTCTTCAAGCTTATCGTTGGTAAATTTAAGGCCAAGCCATTCAAAATCGATCCCAGAAAAGCCGCGCTCAGGCCCAAGCAGATAGATATAATCAACTCCGTCCACTTTTTTTCCAGCAACAGGTTCGCCCAATAATATCTCAACTTCTTGCCGACTTATGCCAAGATGCAGGTGATTTTTTAATAAATCCCGCACCATCATTTGGCGTTTTGGCGGCTCATCAACATTGAATGGTGCATTGGCCTGCCAAATAGCTGGGTCAAAAACCTGTTGATTAAAATAATCACGCAAGGTCGACCAGGCAAAAACATAAAAAAACAGGGCTACATAAACCATCGCATAACCGCCGGCAAAGCCCAATGTTCGGCTTATATTGCGTTGATATAAATCAAACAACCCTAACCCCAAAACCATCAGCCAGGGCAGTAAAACTAACCCCTGTTTTACCCAACGCAGATACCAAGGCTGTTGATCATAAGCAACAGAATGGCCAACAACCAATCCAATAAATTCCAACCAGTAAAATAGTAGAAAAACTAGACCAAGACTAATCAATAATCCAAATACAAAAAACCTGGCTAATGTAGCCCATTTTATCATGAAAAATTGTTGTAATAATGAAAATGCGGAATTAACCAAAGCCATTCGAGCCACCATATTTGTTTTTAACCCTATCTATAATTCCCATAATTATGGCAATTTGATGGCAAATT
>CAYPXH010000023.1:0-21832 GCA_964414755.1 uncultured Rhodospirillaceae bacterium
TTTTGATGTTTTGAATTCAACCTGTTTTATTCTTCTGGCGGAGTAGCTCAGTCGGCTAGAGCAGCGGAATCATAATCCGCGTGTCGGGGGTTCGATTCCCTTCTCCGCCACCACCATCAGCGGATATAACTTAGTTTTCACCCTAATTCTATTCAAGCATCACTTTTGTGCAGCAACACCGCTATTTATTCGCGTAAACACACAGGCTTACTAACTATGATCTTTTCATGCGAATAGCAAGTCAATTTTTGTTTTAAAAACAATATTTTACGCTTAAACAACATGTTTCTAATAGCTGGCTTTTAAAACATCCGTTAAAGAAAAATCCTAGTAGCTTGATTATTAGTACTTTCTGCTTACCAATTCCATCAACTCTCCCAACACAAGGATAATTATGATGCTTGAAAGATACTTTCGTTTAGCTGAACACCAAACATCAGTTCGTACTGAAATATTAGCTGGGGTGACAACATTTTTGGCAATGGCCTATATTATTATTGTTAACCCAATGATCTTATCTGAAACCGGAATGGATTACGGAGCAATTTTTGTTGCAACCTGTTTAATTGCTGCAATCAGCACTGCCATTATGGGTTTATATGCAAATTATCCTGTAGCGCTTGCACCAGGAATGGGTCTAAATGCATACTTTACCTATGGTATTGTACAAAAAATGGGATACAGCTGGCAGATAGCTTTGGGGGCTGTTTTTATTTCTGGTATTATTAGTTTTCTGATTAGTGTTTTCCCGATACGCCGTTATATAATTAACGCCATCCCAAGATGCTTGAAAATTGCTATATCAGCCGGCATTGGCCTTTTTCTTGGTATGATTGCAATGAAAAATTCTGGTTTGGTTGTTGCCAATCCAGCAACCTTTGTTACACTTGGCAATCTAACCGAAACAGGTGTTATTCTTTCATTGGTTGGTTTTTTTGTGATTGCTGCTCTTGATCACTACCGTGTTCCAGGTGCAATTATCCTTGGTATTGTTGTCGCAACAATTGGCGGCATCATCTTTGGTATTACCAATCTTCCCAATGAATATATTTCTATCCCACCATCAATTGCTCCAACCTTTTTGCAACTTGACATTGCCGGTGCCCTGCAAATTGGTTTGATAGTCATTATTTTTTCCTTCTTGTTTGTTGACCTGTTTGACACAGCAGGTACGTTAATTGGCTTGGCACACCGTGCAAACCTGACTGATAAGGAAGGTCGATTGCCACGTCTTGATAAAGCACTTATTGCAGACAGTACTGCAACTCCTTTAGGGGCGCTGTTGGGAACATCAACAACGACCAGCTATATCGAGAGTGCTGCTGGTGTTCGAGCTGGTGGCCGAACTGGATTAACAGCTGTTGTTGTTGCTGTATTATTTCTTGCGGCACTTTTCTTTGCACCAATTGCCCAAATTATTCCACCATATGCTACTGCTGCTGCTTTGCTTTATGTGGCTTGCATGATGGCGCGTGGACTTGCCGAAATCAATTGGGATGACGTGACAGAATCAGCACCTGCTGTGATTGGTGCTTTGGCAATGCCACTAACTTTTTCTATTGCTGATGGCATTATGCTTGGATTTATTAGCTATACTGTAATCAAAATTTTAAGCGGTAAGTGGCGTGATCTTAATGTTATCATGATTATTCTATCTGTCTTGTTTGTTGCAAAAATAGCTTATCTTGGTGCGTAAGAGCTAAGGCATTATATCATGCAGCTAAGCTGATAGATTTGTTTATTTTTCTATAACAAAAAAGCGTTTATGATCTTGTCATAATCGCTTTTTTGTCGTTTTAAAAGCTTAAATAGTAAAATGTGTTATCAAAAAAAACAGTCTATACTAAGCCGTATTTCTTAGTTTTGACCAAAAAATAAAAATACAATTACCCAAAATATTGCTGATATCAATGTTGTTATAGACATTTTTAGCAATAAGAGCGGCTTTTCAGGAGCACCTTTATCATGGCCAAGTTGATGGTTTGATGGAGAGCGCACACCCCAGGGCAAAACAGTCAACAGTACAATCCACCAAATAACCACATATGTCATCACACCGGTAAACCAAGTCATGCTTTTATATTTGTTCCAATTCAATAAGCGTTCCACAAAAGTCTTTAGGGTGCAGAAACAATACTGGCTTACCGTGTGCACCAATTTTAGGGTTACCATCCCCTAGAATCCGGGCACCGTTTTGAACTAAATGGTCACGTGCCAGAAAAATATTTTGTACTTCATAGCAAACATGGTGCATACCCCCCTGTGGGTGGTTTTCAAGAAATTTAGCTACTGGTGAATTTGTACCATAAGGTTCTAATAATTCGATTTTTGTATTACCTAGATCAACAAAAATAACTTGCACACCATGTTCAGGCAGTATTTGAATATCAGATACTCTGGCTAATAAAATTTGGCGATAAATACTAGCCGCCTTGACTAAATCAGGAACAACAATCGCAACATGGTTTAATCGACCAATTTCCATAAAATACCTTTACAATATTTTAATGACGTTAATGTCTATTAAAGGATATTTTTCTATATTCTTTTTTATGTAACGCCGTACTAAATGGGTTAAACTTTCTTTTGTATGGGTAAGTTTATTAACCGAAGAAATAGGCAACGGTGACATATTTTCAATGTTTGAGCGAACAAGTTTGGTTAAAGGAAAGACAAAAGCCGGTTGCTCATTGTGCCTTGAAAAACCAATTGCTTGAACTGATGGGTCAGCAATCATCCACCCCAAATCATCCACAACAATTGTAATAGTAATAAGCCCATCTTGTGCCATCTGCCAACGATCTTTAACGATCTTATCCGACATTGAAATAAGCCGATTGCCGTCAAGTGCCCAGCGACCAACCGGTACCTGATCAATGATTTCACCATGACGTGGTACTATTTCAATTACCTGGCCGTTATGAGCAGGGACAGCTTTAGGCACCTGACAATTGCGGGCTAATTCAGCGTGGGCACGCATGTGCCGTTCTTCACCATGAACAGGTATGGCAAGCTTGGGCCTAACCCATTGATACATTGTGGTTAGTTCGTCTTGCGCAGGATGCCCTGATACATGAACAAAAGCATCGCGATCACTGATAACACGGACTCCTAAACGCACCAAGGCATCTTGCAAATGATGAATATCTTGTTCATTACCAGGAATAACGCGGGATGAAAAAATAACACCGTCGCCCTGTTCAAGCTTAATATTGGGGTGTGTACCATGTACAATTCTTGACAACGCAGACCTTGATTCCCCCTGACTACCCGTACAAATCATTAATAATTTTTGGCGTGGTGTACGCTGAACCTCTTGTTCATCCATTGGTTTTGGCAAATCATGCAAATAACCGGTTTCAATAGCTGCATCATAAATACGCCATAATGAACGCCCAACTAAAGCCACTTTTCGATTTAATGATGTGGCAACCTGCATAATTGTTTTTAGCCTGGCTACATTACTGGCAAAACATGTAACAATCATGCGATGGGGCAATTCTTGTCCTAACTGGTATAAGGATTGATAAAGATCAGATTCAGAGGAAGAGTGACCAGGGACTAAGGCATTTGTTGAATCGCCAATTAGGGCTAAGACATCCTGCTCGGCAAGCGACTTTAGAGTTTTCTCATCTGTAATATCACCGATTACTGGCGATGGATCAATTTTCCAATCCCCCGTATGCAAAATTGTTCCTAATGCCGTACGTAGGATCACCCCGTTTGGTTCTGGGATTGAGTGTGTAATAGTAACCAATTCGATCTGAAATGGGCCAATTTTAAATTGGCTTCTCATGGGAACAATTGTAATTTGAGCGTCTTTAATGCCTTCTTGTTCAAATTTGCGTTGTAGAACCGCTGCTGTAAACGGCGTTGCATAAATTGGGCATTTTAATCTTGGCCACAAATATGGAACAGCACCCAAATGATCTTCATGAGCATGTGTTAGAAGCAATCCTGCCAGATCCTGTTTATTATCTTCAATAAAAGTTGGATCAGGCATGATGACATCAATTCCAGGGGTCGTTTCATTACCAAAAGTAACGCCCAAATCTACCATTAGCCATTTTCCATCATGGCCATAAAGGTTTAAATTCATTCCAATTTCACCAGCCCCACCAAGTGGCAGGAATAGCAATTGATCAGACCGTGGTTTTAATACTTTTAATGTTTTTTGCATGATTCCGTTTGTTTAATAAGTAATAAACATCAGTAATACCCAGCATGGTTAAATTTTCGTCCAGGTAATTAAAAATTTTTGTTGCCGCTGCCAGGACGGGGGCAAGCCCGCCAGTAGCAATGACTGTAGCTGGTGTACCAAGCTCCTGAATTGTTTTGGAAACCAATCCTTCAATCAATCCAATATAACCCCAAAATATTCCCGCTTGCATCGCGGGTACCGTTGCAGTTGCAATCACCTTTTCTGTTTTACCCACAACCATTCTGGGCAATTTTGCAGCTGCCATATAAAGTGCTTCAAGCGACAGATTTAGACCTGGAGCAATCGATCCACCAATATAATGGCCTTGCTTATTAACAACATCAAGGGTTGTAGCTGTCCCCAAATCAACGATAATCTGCGGCAGCGGATAACGTTTATGCGCCGCAATAACATTAACAATTCTATCAGCACCAAGTTCAGGGGGGGTATCGATAAGTATTTTAATACCCATCGCTTCTGCATGCTTATAATTTACAACTATAGGCGTACAATCAAAAAATTTTTTTGCCATCGTTTCTAATGGAAAAATTGTTTCAGGCACAACCGATGCAATCGCTATCCCAGAAACTAATTTACTTGAGAACCCAGCAATCGACATTAAGTGCAACAACCAGCTACCATACTCGTCCGCTGTTCGCTGACGATTAGTTGCAATACGCCAAGACGCAACTATTTTATATTCATCAGCAAGTGAAAAAACAATGTTTGTATTACCGCTATCAATCGACAATACCAGTTTGCCACGCATTTAAACACCGTCCTCTGGAAAAAACACCTCACCAACCGCAATTTTTTCCATCCGCTGTTGCCGTTTTAATAACAGATACCCTTTTTCATCAATTCCTTCAAAATAGCCTTGTTTTGTTTTACTATCAGGCATACGAACAATGATTTTTTGCCCGACCCCACAAGCATAACGAAGCCATTCTTGGCTGATACCAGCAAAATCACCTTCCCGCCAAATTACCAATCTTGGCAGAAAAGCATGGCAAAATCCTTCGAGTATAAGGATTGGCGATATAGCTCTAGAACTAACATGACGATGTAAACTGGTGGCCGGGTATGGCAAATTATCAGGATGACTTGTTATATTAACACCAATACCCACAATTATATAATCAGTCCCATCAATCGATGGGCTAGTAATTGCCTCAAGTAAAATGCCGGCACATTTTTTTTGCTCAATTAACAAATCATTTGGCCACTTAATTTCAACTTTATCAGATGTAACAACATGATTCTTAAGGGTTTCTGCAAGACTAACTGCAGCTACGAAACCAACCAAAGCGGCTTCTTGTAAGTTAGGTTTCCGCTTCAAAAGCAAAGACATATAAAGATTACCTTTGGGTGAAACCCAACTGCGCCCGTGCCTACCACGCCCAGCAGTTTGTTGTTCTGCCCAAACAAGTAATCCGTCTCTGCCCCGCCCCTGTCTTACCAATCCTGCAAGGACATCATTGGTGCTGCTAACTTGCTGATAGCCTTCTACTTGAAAGAATTTAGATACCTCAAACCTGTTCAATCTTTCACCTCAATATCAAACTTGCAGCTGCCTGCTGCAATGGGTTTATCAATAAATCTGGATAGATAAATAATACAACAACAGTAATAGTTGACATCACAGCCAATAAAGCCGGTTGCGAAGACGTTTTTAGGGAAGTCTGTATCGGTTGATCGTCAAAATACATAACCTTAATAACTTTTAAATAGTAAAAGGCTGCAACAACAGATGACAACACACCAATTGTTGGCAATATATAATATTGCTGCTGGACAGCCGCAATAAATACATAGAATTTTCCCCAAAAACCAACCAGAGGGGGAATGCCTGCCATTGATAACATGAGCATGGCCATGCAAAAAGCAATTAAAGGATTTGTTTTTGCCAAACCACTTAGGTCAGTTAATGTATCTGGCCTTTCGGGGTGTGTTGTAACAGCCAAAATGCAAGCAAAAACACCCAAACTCATAATAAGATATATAGCCATATATAACAGCAACGAATTAATTGCTGCGGTTCCGCCAACAACTAAGGCAATTAACGCATAACCAATATGCCCTATGCTACTATAGGCCAATAACCGCTTAATATTCTGCTGCCGTAATCCGGCAAAAGCACCAACCACCATTGAACCTACCGAGACAATCCAGAATATTTGCTTCCATGATTCCTGAATTGCGGGGAATAACTCGATAATCAATCTTAAAAGCAGCGTTAAAGAAGCCAGTTTTGGGGCGGTTGTAAAAAAAGCGGTAACCGGGGTTGGTGCACCTTGATATACGTCTGGCGTCCACATATGAAATGGCACTGCTGAAATTTTAAATACCATCCCGCATAACATAAATACCAAAGCGACAACAACACCTACTGGTAGTTCTTGTTGCATTGCCATATACTGGCTGATAGCCGTAAAACTTGCGCTACCGGTAAACCCATAAAGCAAAGAGCACCCATAAAGCAACAAGCCCGATGACAAAGCCCCAAGAGCAAAATATTTCAACCCAGCCTCAGTTGAACGTAGATTGTCACGATAAAAAGCGGCTAAAACGTACAAAGCCAGGCTTTGCAGTTCAATACTGACATAAAAAGAAATTAAATGATTGGCCGACAGCATTAAATTCATGCCAAGAACTGCCAAGATTATCAGGACCGGAAGTTCAAACCTGGCCAAAGTTGCTGATAGTCTGAAATAAGCCCCACTCATCCACAAACAAAAAGCTGCAGCTGACATACAAATGATTTTGGTAATTGCGATACCGCTTTTTGTAATAAACATCCCATGAAATGCAAATTCTTGAGTTTTAGGAAACCAAATAATTTGCAAAATTACCGCAATAACAAGAACGATAAATGCCCCCAATATCATTACCGAGAAGTTGATACCCTTGTAAAAAACCCCCAACATCAGCAAGCCTACAGCAGCCACCAACAGCCAAATCTCTGGAATTATTGTTGTTATCGCGACAAACATAAAATCATTTTCCTATTAAAAACATCATCTTACATGGCCGTTTATACAATTTTTAATCATGGTGTCACCGAAAAGCCAGCAACTAAACCTTTAATCATTGGGGTTGTAATATTAAGGAAAGAGCTTGGATAAACACCCATCCACAATACAACTGTAGCCAATACAAACAATGATATCGCTTCATGCCACCTTATATCTGGCATGGTCATTAAATCCTGCTTTTCCAAACGACCAAACATAATACGGCGATATAAAATCAACATATACACCGCGCCTAAAACCATGCCAAGCCCGATGGCAACAGCCACCAAATAATTCGCCTCAAAGACACCAAGCAAAATAAGAAACTCAGCTACAAAACCACTTGTACCTGGCAAGGCAATAGAGGCCATTGTGAACAATAAAAATAACATAGCATAGATAGGCATCCTAATCGCTAATCCACCAAAACGATCAATCTCTCGGGTATGTAATCGATCATATAAAACCCCAACACACAAAAACAAAGCTCCCGAAACAACCCCATGGCTAAGCATTTGTAGAACAGCCCCTTCTATCCCCTGATGGGTCATCGAGAAAATGCCAGCCGTAACAAATCCCATATGGGCAATCGACGAATAAGCAATTAATTTTTTGATGTCCCGCTGTGCCAATGCTACTAACGATGTATAAATAACAGCTATAATGCTTAGTGCAAATATCAATGGGGCAAAAAACTGGCTTGCATCGGGCATTATTGGCAAGATTACGCGAATAAAACCATATCCACCCATTTTGAGCAAAACACCTGCCAATATAACTGATCCAGCAGTTGGTGCTTCAACATGGGCGTCAGGTAACCAAGTATGAACTGGCCACATCGGTACCTTAACAGCGAAAGAAGCAAAGAACGCAAGCCATAACCAGAATTGCCATTCCGAGTTTAATAACTCCTGCGCACTTAGATAACTAATATCAGATGAATTTGTTTTGATGATGATGGCTAATATCGCAATCAACATTAAAACTGACCCAAGCAGCGTATATAAGAAAAATTTAAACGAGGCATAAATGCGCCCTTTACCACCCCAAATACCTATGATCAGGTACATAGGGATCAAAACACCTTCAAAGAAAATATAAAAAAGAACTAAATCAAGAGCACAGAACGCACCAATCATAAAAGTTTCTAAAACCAAAAATGCAATCATGTACTCTTTAACCCGCTGTTGCACCGAGCACCAACTAGCAACAATACAAATGGGTACCAAAAAAGCCGATAATATGATAAACAATATGGAAAGACCATCGACACCCATAAAAAAGCGAACGGGTAATCCAGGCAGCCACTCTTTATTTACCACAAACTGATAGCCTGATTTTGTTGGATCAAAGTTGATCCATAAAAATATAGCCAAAGCCAGCGTAGCAAGGGATGTCCACAAAGCGACCCAACGCACATGCCGTGCAACAATTTCTTCCTTGCCCCTAGCCCATAAAATAACTACGACACCCACCAGCGGTAGGAACGTAATAATTGGCAGTAGAATCTCGTTAAATGCCATTATTGCCACCCCAAATAGTGCCACATAACCAATAAAATTAATACCACTAGCCCAATTAAAATAGCAAAGGCATAATGATAAACATAACCAGACTGAACTTTACTTGCACCTGCCCCTAGAATGCGACTCATAAAAGCAGCACCATTTGGACCAAATCGGTCAATTGTTTTCTGGTCAATCCAAATCCAGAAAAAACGGCCAATTGCAAACGCAGGCCTTACAAAAAGCCAATGATAAAGTTCATCTATATACCATTTGTTCAAGAATAACTTATAAATCGGCCGGAATGTTTTGGTTACTAAGCTTGGCAATTTTGGAACCGCAACATAAAACAGATATGCTCCCATCACACCAATTATTGCCGCAACTGTAGGCGCCCAAAGCACCCAAAGCGGGATATCATGATGTCCTTCTGTTTGTTCCAAAAAGATTGACTGCATCCAAAAAGTTGTAGCTTTTGTACCCAGAAAGTATGGATAAAAATAAAAACCTGCTATAATCGCACCAACAGCCAAAACCAACATTGGTACCAGCATAATTGCCGAAGACTCATGTGCATGATGCTGGTGATGGTGGTGTTTATGATCACCATGAATATCATCATGAACGCGAACGTTTTTTAGGTCTGCTTGATTTAGTATTTGCCGGTGATTGTAACCATGAAACGCCATTAACAATAAACGCCAGCTATAGAAAGCCGTTAATAAAGCAGTCAATATACCAAGCCAAAAGGCGTAATAACCTACCCAACTATGGGCAAGCCAGGCGGATTCAAGAATCGCATCCTTTGAGTAAAATCCGGCAAAACCAAAAACATGAGGAATACCAAGCCCACCAAGAGCAATATTACCAATCCACATCAGGGCATAAGTAACGGGTACAGCACGCCAAATACCGCCCATTTTACGTAAATCTTGCTCACCTGATAAAGCATGAATGACCGAACCGGCCGCTAAGAATAATAAAGCTTTAAAGAAAGCATGCGTAAATAAATGAAACATGGCCGCATCATAAGCCGAAACACCAGCAGCAAAAAACATGTAACCCAACTGACTGCAGGTTGAATAAGCAATTACACGTTTAATGTCATTTTGACATAAGGCTATTGTTGCAGCAAAGAAAGCTGTGGTTGCACCTATAATTGTAATAAAATTCAAAGTAACCGGTGCAAATTCAAAAACAGGTGACATACGACATACCAAAAAAACTCCCGCTGTTACCATGGTGGCAGCATGAATTAAAGCTGACACTGGGGTTGGACCCTCCATAGCATCTGGTAACCATACATGTAAGCCAATTTGAGCAGACTTGCCCATGGCACCTATAAAAAGCAACATTGCTAATGTATCAATAACTGGCCACTCAACACCCAAGAACAAAACCGTTTTATCTGCTTCCGCACTTGCACTGGCGAAAATTGATGTAAAATCTAGACTGCCAAATGTAACAAAAAACCCTATAATCCCAATAGCAAAAGCCAAATCACCAACCCTGTTAACAACAAAAGCCTTAATTGCGGCGGCATTTGCAGATGGTTTTTCATACCAGAATCCAATAAGCAAATAAGAACTTAGCCCAACGGCTTCCCATCCAAAAAACAGCTGGACTAAATTGTCTGCCGTTACCAGCATAAGCATACTAAAGGTAAAAAGGCTTAAATAAGCCATAAATCTTGGAACAGAACGATCACCGTGCATATAGCTAATGGAATATAAATGCACCATTGCTGAAACAGAACATACCACCACCAGCATTACCGCAGTTATAGAATCAATACGCAATGTCCAAGAAATTTTTAAATCATCCGACTGTATCCATGACAACAAATCAATAATTTGCAATCGATGTTCTGAATTCATAACTTGTGCAAAAACCCACCATGATAATATGGCAGCAACAATAACAAAAGCAGTTGTTATAAATTGACTACCCCGATCACCCAACCAACGAGCACCAAGGCCAGAAATTACAGCCGCAAAGAAAGGCAGAAAAACGATTAACGCGTACATTATCCTATCCCCTCATGCTGTTTATTTCATCAACGGCAATAGACCCGCGATTACGGAAATAAACAACTAAAATTGCCAACCCTATAGCCGCTTCTGCCGCTGCAATCGTTAAGATAAGCATGGTAAAAACTTGTCCGGTTAAATCACCAAGGTAAGCGGAAAAAGCCACTAAATTAATATTTACTGCAAGCAAAATTAGCTCAACTGACATTAATATGGTAATAATATTTTTACGGTTAATAAAAATACCAAAAACACCTATCGTGAAAATAATCGCTGCAACAATTAAATAAGCCTGCACATCAACCATTATGAACCCCTTGGCCGCTTGGTTTGTCTTGAATAAGCTGAAGTGTATCGGAAGAACGACGGTTGGTTTGACGACCAATATTTTGATGCTTCGAACCTGGGCGATCACGTAAAGTGAGAACAATTGCACCAATCATAGCCACAAGCAAAACAATTCCCGCAAGTTGAAAAACATAAAAATAGTCGGTGTATAAAATGCGTCCAAGCGCATGCGCATTTGAAACATGTTGTGGATCAGGAATCGGATGAGTAACGGCACGCTGAGATGCTGTTACCGCTAGATCAGGTATACTGGTGATTGCAAAAATAATTTCAGCAAACAAAATCAATCCTACCAATCCTGCGAATGGAAAATAGCGAACAAACCCCTGCCTGATTGTGGCAAAGTTAATATCCATCATCATAACGACAAACAAAAACAGTACTGCAACAGCACCAACATATACAATTAGCAAAATTAAGGCTAAAAATTCCGCACCTGCCAATAAAAACAACCCTGCAGCATTAAAAAAAACCACAATCAAAAACAACACCGAGTGTACTGGATTACGCGCAGAAACAACCATCAAAGACGCTATAATAGCCACTGATGAAAAAATGTAAAAAGCAATTTCCTGAATAGTCATATTTTATTACTTTGTTTGTGCTATTATTGTCATAGCAGAATTCTTTTGTTACACTAAATTAATATAAACATTTTAATAACTTACATTATCGATACGGGGCATCAGCTTGAAGACTTTGTGCTATCTGTGCTTCCCAACGATCGCCATTAGCAAGTAATTTATCTTTTGTATAAACCAATTCTTCCCGAGTTTCGGTTGCAAACTCAAAATTTGGTCCTTCAACAATTGCATCTACTGGACAAGCTTCCTGACACAAACCACAATAAATACACTTTGTCATATCAATATCATAGCGCGTTGTTCTACGGCTACCATCATCACGTGGCTCTGCTTCAATAGTAATTGCTAATGCCGGACAAACCGCTTCGCATAATTTGCAGGCAATACAACGCTCTTCGCCATTCGGATAGCGGCGCAAAGCATGCTCTCCTCTGAATCTAGGGCTTAAAGGCCCCTTTTCATAAGGATAGTTAAGAGTTACTCTTGGGCGAAAGATATGGCGAAAAGATGCCCACATCCCCTTCACCAACTCCCAAAGCAAAAATGTTTTAATTGTCTCACGAAAGCGCATGATCATTTCCTATTATCTAAGACTGCCCTGGTAACCAACCTGCATATAACAACACACCCGCTGTAAGAACAACCCAAAAAAGCGAGAAAGGTAAAAAGACTTTCCATCCTAAACGCATCAACTGATCATAACGATACCTTGGAAACGTTGCACGAATCCAAATAAAACAAAACAAAATGCATGCAACTTTTAATCCTAACCAAATAGGCCCGGGAATATCCGTAAATGGCGCTATATTCAGCGGAGGTAACCATCCCCCCAAAAACAAAATCGACATTAACGTACTCATTAATATCATATTGGCATATTCTGCCAAATAAAACATAGCAAAACTCATGGATGAATATTCTGAAAAAAATCCGGCAACTAACTCGGCCTCGGCTTCAGGCAAATCAAAAGGCGTGCGATTCGTTTCGGCAAGCGCCGAAATAAAGAAGACCACAAACATTGGAAATAGTGGTAAAACAAACCATAAATCCTGCTGTGCGCGAACAATATCAGATAGATTGAGAGAACCAACACAAAGTAAAACGGTAATCAACACCAAACCAATAGAGACCTCGTAGGAAACCATCTGTGCTGCGGAACGCAATGCGCCTAAAAAAGGATATTTCGAGTTGCTCGCCCATCCAGCCATGATGATACCATAAACACCCAGCGATGAAATTGCAAAAAGGTATAAAATACCCACATTAATATCGGCCATAACCCATCCATCATCCACAGGTATAACAGCCCAAGCCGCTAAACTTAATCCAAAAGTTACAATAGGTGCCGCAATAAAAATAACCTTATTAGCCACAGCGGGAATAATAGTTTCCTTTGTCAAAAGCTTAAGACCATCAGCAAAAGGTTGTAAAAGGCCAAATGGCCCAACAACATTTGGGCCTCTTCTTAATTGAATGGCCGCAAGTACTTTGCGCTCAGCATAGGTTAAATAAGCAACAGCAATCAGCAGGGCAACGATTATTGCAACAACCTGGAGAATAAGTAAGACCAATGGCCAAAGGTACTCGCTAAGAAATTCAGCCATGTGCTTTGTTCTCCTGTTGGTTTGGTTGAACAAAAGTTGCAGTACATGCTGCCATCGTTTCAGACGCACGGCTAATTGGATCGGTCATGTAATAATTAACAACCGCGTCCTTTAAGGGCGCAGGCGTTATATTACCTAAACGCCCCGATCCCATAACCCAACCCTCAACAGCAACAATATTTTTTTGCTGAAAAACAGGATGTTTCTTAGAAATCATTTGCTGTAACTGATGCTGATTGGAAAAAGACAAAGTCTTTCCAAGTAATTCAGATAGTGCGCGAATAATACGCCAATCCTCTTTTGCTTCACCAGGTGGTAGGGTCGCCATTCTGGTTTGTTGAATACGACCTTCGGTGTTTACATAGGTTGCATCTTTTTCGGTATAAGCTGCACCCGGCAAAACCACGTCAGCCCGGTGTGCACCAATATCACCATGATGTCCCTGATAAATAATAAAACAATTATTAACATCGTTTAAATCTAGCTCATCAGCACCCAAGAGATATAACAAAGAAAGCTGACCAGACTTCGCCGCTGTAAGTATTTGTCGGGTTGATTTTCCCTGCACCGATGGAATAAATCCAATATCCAGTCCGCCAACACGGGAAGCTGCACGATGTAAAACGTTAAACCCGTTCCAATCAGGTCTAATAAATCCAAACTTCTCGGCAATTAACATAGATGTTTGATGAATTTCCATACCATCAGAACGACTTGTAGCATTCTCGCCTAGAATTAATACTGGTTTTTTTGCCTGTTGTAACAAAGTAGCCAAAGGATGAGTGCCTTGGGCAATCTCGCTTAGTATTGTTGGTGAATCGCCTAAATATTCAGTCGGATAGGTTAGATCTATCTTTGGACCAATCACAAAAACTTTCAGACCATTTTGAATGTAAGCCTTACGTAATCTCGCGTTAATTAATGGGGCTTCCCACCGAGGATTAGTACCTATTAACAAGCAGACGTCTGCTTTCTCAAGATTATTAATCGTTGTATTCAATAAATAAGTAGCACGTGCCCCTGCGCCTAACAAACTACCATTTTGTCGACAATCAAAATTATTGCTACCAAGGCTAACCCACAATTCCTTCAAAGCAAACATCGCTTCTACATCGGCCATATCCCCTGCTATGGCAGCCATGTTGATTGGTTGCGCTTTTTTTATAGCTTGTGCAGTGTGTGCCAATGCCTCAGCCCATGTTGTTGGTACCAACCTACCATCTTTGCGAATATAGGGACGATCTAGACGCTGCCTTGCAAGACCATCACAGGCAAAACGCGATTTATCTGCCAACCATTCTTCATTAATGTCTTCATGTACTCGTGGTAAAATACGCAAAACCTTTGCACCTCTGGTATCAACACGAATATTGCTTCCAACCGCATCCATAACGTCGATCGAATGTGTTTTTTTCAACTCCCATGGACGCGCTGCAAAAGCATAGGGTTTTGATGTTAATGCCCCTACAGGACATATATCAATCAAGTTACCGGATAGCTCGGATGCAACCGCCTTTTCAACATAGGTGGTAATTTCCATTTTCTCACCACGCCCAACAGCACCAATATCAGGGACACCTGCTATTTCTGTAGAAAAACGAATACACCTAGTACAATGAATACAGCGATTCATTGAAGTTTTAATTAATGGACCAAAATTTTTATCTTGAACAGCACGCTTGTTTTCCTCGTAACGGCTGCGATCAAACCCATAGGCCATAGCCTGATCTTGCAAATCACACTCGCCACCCTGATCACAAATTGGGCAATCAAGCGGGTGGTTAATTAGCAAGAATTCCATAACCCCGCGGCGTGCTTTTTTAATTGTATCTGTTTGTGTTTTAACAACCATGCCTTCGGATACTGGCATAACACAAGAAGCCACTGGTTTTGGCGATTTTTCTACCTCAACAAGGCACATACGACAATTGCCAGCGACTGACAATCGTTCGTGATAGCAAAAACGTGGTATTTCAATACCCGCCTGCTCACAAGCCTGAATGATTGTTAGGCCTGGCATCACTTCAATCTCTTTTCCGTCAATAATCAGTTTGGGCACTTCTAATCTCGCTTATTCAATGTCAATTAACTGCAACTGCTGGATGTTTTATCCGGTAATTAGTAATCCGCTGTTCGATTTCGGAACGGAAATGCCGGATTAATCCCTGGATGGGCCAAGCCGCAGCATCACCCAGAGCACAGATTGTATGACCTTCAACCTGGCGTGATACGTCAAGCAGCATATCAATTTCACGTATGTCAGCATTACCTATTGCCAGCCGCTCCATAACCCGCCACATCCAGCCCGTACCTTCACGACATGGGGTACATTGGCCACAACTTTCATGCATATAAAAATGTGATAATCTTGCAATTGCAGCAATTAAATCAGTCGATTTATCCATCACGATAACCGCTGCTGTACCAAGCCCCGACTTTACCTCTCGCAGACTATCAAAATCCATCAAGACAGTATCGCAAATTGATTTAGGGATCATCGGTACCGATGATCCACCTGGAATTACCGCCAATAAATTATCCCAACCACCACGAACACCACCAGCATAACGTTCAATAAGTTCACGCAGAGGTATACCCATTTGCTCTTCAACATTACAGGGCTTGTTAACATGCCCTGATATTGAAAATATTTTAGTTCCTGTATTTTTTGGGCGACCAAGACCACTCCACCAAGCTGCACCACGACGCAAAATAGTTGGTGTCACCGCAACTGTCTCAACATTGTTAATTGTCGTCGGCGCGCCATACAACCCCATAGCCGCAGGGAAAGGCGGCTTTAAGCGTGGCATACCCTTCTTCCCCTCAAGACTCTCTAATAACGCTGTTTCTTCGCCGCAGATATATGCCCCAGCCCCACGATGTAGGTATAAGTAAAAATCAAAACCGCTACCGCATGCATTCTTGCCAATTAAACCGGCTGCATAAGCTTCATCAATCGCTTGTTGTAGGCGCTGTGCCTCGTGATAAAATTCACCACGAACATAAATATACCCCGTCTGGGCACCTATGGCAAATGCGGCTATTAAACATCCCTCGACCAATAAATGTGGATCAAAACGTAAAATTTCTCGGTCCTTACAGGTGCCTGGCTCAGACTCATCAGCATTAACAACCAGATATGCAGATTTTCCTTGAAGATCTTTGGGCATAAAAGACCATTTCATTCCCGTTGAGAAACCTGCTCCACCTCGCCCACGCAAATCGGATTTTTTTATTTCATCGATAATCCAATCACGCCCTTTAGATAACAATTCCTTAGTATTATCCCAAATCCCGCGTTTTTTAGCGCCTTCAAGACGCCAATCTGACAACCCGTACAAATTTTTAAAAACTTTATCTTGCTGGTTCAACATAATGCAGTCCTATGTTTTTTGCTGGTTTTGTTTAGAAGAACCGCTGTGTTGATCATCACTTATAAACATTCCCTCAGGTGCAGAACCCTGTCGGCTAGTTTGTGAACCAGCCTTGGGTTGTTGGCCTGCTTTTAATTCATCTAAAATTTTAGACAACGAGCCTGGCGTTAGATCTTCATAAACATCATCATTAATTTGGACAATTGGTGCATTGCAGCAAGCCCCCAAACACTCAACTTCATTTAAGGTAAATTGTTGGTCCGAAGTTGTTTGCCCCTTGTTAATTCCAAGTTTTGTTTTGCATAACTCTGTTAATTTATCAGCACCACGTAACCAGCATGGTGTTGTCCTACAAACTTGAATATGATGTCGCCCAACAGGCTTAAGGTTAAACATACTATAAAAAGAAGCAACCTCATAAACACGCATGGCAGGCATTTGAAGAATCCGCGCAACTTGTTCGATAGCAGTCGAAGGTAGCCATCCACCAGCTTGACGTTGAGCTAAATCAAGCACGGGCAATACAGCACTTGCTTGCCGACCTGCGGGATATTTTTTAATAATCTCACCAATCGTTTTAAGATTTGCTGGTGTAAACTCGAATTGTTCCATGATGTTTTTTTTCATTCCTAACGATCGATCTCACCAAAAACAATATCCATTGAACCCAATATAGCCACAGCATCGGCTAACATGTGTCCTTTACTTACAAAATCCATCGCTTGCAAATGTGCAAAACCGGGTGCACGAATCTTACAGCGATATGGTTTATTTGAACCATCAGAAACTAAATAAACACCAAACTCGCCCTTGGGCGCTTCAACCGCAGCGTAGGTTTCACCAGGCGGAACATGAAATCCTTCGGTATATAGTTTGAAGTGATGAATTAACGCCTCCATCGATTGCTTCATTTCAGCCCTTTTGGGCGGAACAATCTTACGATCATCGCTTGTAACTGGCCCTGATGGCATCTGTTCAATACACTGATTAATAATGCGCAAAGATTGTTTCAGTTCGGCCATCCGCACTAAATACCGATCATAACAATCTCCGCTCTTGCCAATCGGAATATCAAATTGCATACGATCATAAACCATATAAGGCTGCGCCTTGCGCAAGTCCCAATCAACACCAGACGCCCGCAACATAGGCCCTGTAAAACCCCATTTAATCGCGTCGGTCGCACTAACAATTCCAATATCAACAAGGCGCTGTTTGAAGATACGGTTTTCGTCTAAAATACTTTCAAGGTCTTGAATAAATTTTGGAAATTTCTGTGCCCATTTAGATATATCTTCAAGTATTCCGGCAGGGAGGTCTTGATGAACACCACCTGGGCGATAATAAGCGGCATGCAGACGAGCACCACTAACCCGTTCATAAAACTCCATCAAAATTTCACGCTGTTCAAATGCCCACAGAATAGGTGTTATAGCGCCAACATCCATGGCGTAAGCAGGAATATTCAACAAATGGTTTAAGATGCGTGTTATTTCATCAAACAATACCCGAATAAACTGGGCACGCAATGGTACTTGCATATTCAATAACTTTTCAACCGCCAATACAAAAGCGTGTTCCTGACACATTGGTGATACGTAATCTAAGCGGTCAAAGTAAGGAATTGCTTGAAGATATGTTTTGTGTTCAATTAACTTTTCAGTACCACGATGTAACAAACCAATATGCGGATCAAGCCGCTGAACAATTTCACCATCCATTTCCATGATCAACCGCAAAACACCATGGGCTGCAGGGTGTTGTGGACCAAAGTTCATCAACATCGGATTGCCCGTGATTTCTTTCACAACGGTTTGGGATTGTTGTTTGTTTTCTATAGTCACGGCTTAGTTCCTTTTGCTTTTTCATCACCTGGCAATTGCAAAATACCCTCCCAAGGACTTAGAAAATCAAACCGGCGAAACTCCTGCGAAAGTTTTACTGGCTCGTAAAGAACTTTTTTCTGCAGCTCGTCGTAACGAACCTCAACATGGCCAGTTAATGGGAAATCCTTACGCAATGGATGACCTTCAAACCCATAATCTGTTAATATTCTACGTAAATCGGGGTTACCAAGGAAAGGTATGCCGTATAAATCCCATGCCTCGCGCTCGTACCAACCTGCATTTGGAAATATCGCAACTAACGATGGCGCTGCCTCTTGATTTGCAAGTAATAACTTCAAACGCACCCGTAAACTATGACGCAGGCTTAATAAATGATACACAACCTCGAACCGTTTGGGACGTGATAAATAATCAACACCACAAATATCAATCAATTGATTAAAAAGACCGCCCTGCTCTTCGCCCAAAAAACGAGCAACCTCGGCAAGGTTTTCCTTGTGCAGTGTAACAGTCAACTCACCCAACGGCCATTTTATTTCAACAGAAGGTATTTGTTTCTGTAACTGCTGAGCAATTTCGCGTAACCGGTTTTGTTGTCCTACGATCCAAGGTTTTTCTGACATTACTGCTAATCCCTATGACCGAATAATTGTGCCGGTACGGCGAATTTTGCGCTGTAGCTGCAATATTCCATAAACCAAGGCCTCAGCTGTTGGAGGACACCCTGGAACATAAATATCAACAGGAACAATGCGATCACATCCCCGTACAACCGAATAAGAATAGTGATAATACCCACCCCCATTAGCACATGAACCCATTGAAATAACCCAACGTGGCTCGGCCATTTGGTCATACACCTTACGCAAGGCAGGTGCCATTTTATTAGTAAGCGTCCCAGCTACAATCATAACATCCGACTGACGGGGTGAACCACGGGGAAAAATGCCGAAACGATCCAAGTCATAGCGCGCCGTATATGCATGCATCATTTCAACGGCACAGCAAGCAAGACCGAATGTCATTGGCCAAAGTGACCCTGTACGCGCCCAATTCACCAGCTTATCCAGCTGGGCAACCACAAATCCCTTATCTGCAACATCGGCTGAAACAGCTTTAAGCAATTCATCGGGGGTTGTTTTTTCAGGTAATTTTGCACTTAGTGGAAGTGATTTTTCTATTCCCATTCTAACGCCCCCTTCTTCCATTCATAAACAAACCCTATGGTAAGAATAGCTAAAAACAACATCATCGACCAAAAACCGAATGTACCTATGTCTGCAAGCGAAATAGCCCAGGGAAACAGAAAAGCAACTTCAAGGTCAAATATAATAAATAAAATTGACACCAAATAAAAACGTACATCAAACGGGCGACGTGCATCATCAAATGGTTCAAAGCCACATTCATAAGAACTTAATTTTTCTGTATCAGGTTTCTGCCAAGCAGCGATCAGTGATGCAATAACCGCAGCACAGGATATGGCAAAAGCCACTCCAAGAAAAATAACAACAGGCAGATATTCTTTTAATAACGCATCCATTAACATCACCACAACTTGGCAACAAATAACACCAACACCCTTATAGGGTATTTTATTGTTTTTTCAACAACCAAATAACTTTGGGATTATCATCGCACATACAATAAAGTTATTTCTTTCGAGCAACTTTAAGCCAAGCACCTAACAGGATAAAGATAATGCCCCCAGCAATAAAAGGCCGCAACGCAAGATCAGTTATAACCGAATTGGATGATAATAAAAGCATCATACATCCAGTAAACGACATTGTGGCTCCAATAACAAGATACATTAATTTACCCCTTTTTTAACCTGTTATTCCCATTCCATGGTTGCCGGCGGCTTAGTAGAAATATCATAAACAACGCGTGATACATGGGGAACTTCATTTACGATCCGCGTAGAAATATTTTGTAAAACATCGTAAGGCAAACGCGCCCAATTTGACGTCATAATATCCACCGATTCATAAGCCCGAATCGCAACAACCTCGGCAAAAATGCCTTCATCCCCTTTAACCGCCGTACTATAAGCGCCTGTCATTACTGGAAAACATTGGAAAACCTTGTTATAAAGACCCGCTTTACGCATCTCTTCGGTTAATATGGCATCTGCCTGCTTGACCTGTTTTAACCTGGTGGCTGTAACTTCACCCCGTATCCGCACAGCATAACCAGGACCTGGAAAAGGGTGCTCCATTAACGCTGCTTCAGGAATTTTAAGAAGCCTGCCAATATCGCGTACTTCATCTTTATAAAACTCCCGCAAAGGTTCCAGCAGTCGCAAGGCAAGTTTTTCGGGCAACCCGCCAACATTATGATGCGACTTAATTTTTGATGACAGTTTTGTTCCTTGCGACTCGATCACATCAGAATAAATTGTACCCTGAGCTAAAAATTTAACTTTGGGAAACCTGCGCGCTTCTTGTTCAAACAAATCAATAAACAACTTTCCAATAGTTTTACGTTTCACTTCAGGATCGGTATTTCCTTTTAATGCCTGTAAAAAAACATTTTCAGCTTGAATAACTGTTACTCTTGGAAACAAGTCCAAAACCCGCTCTTGTGTTTGGGTGCGCATTAAACCATTTTCAACATATACCAACCGAAGCTGTCTTCCTATCGCTTGTTCAATAAGTGTTGCCGTAACTGTTGAATCAACACCACCTGATATAGCACAAATGACCTCATCTTTCCCAACATTTGTCCGAATTTTATTCATTATGTCGTTTATGTTCAGGGGAGTTAAGGTTGGAGTACAACCGGCAATGTTGGTTACAAAAAAATTCAGCATTTCAAACCCCTGTTCCGTATCATGTAGTTCAGGATGAAACTGAACGCCATATAAACGCTTAACAGGATTATAGGCAGCTGCACATGCAACATTTTTGGTCGAAGCTATAATTTCAAATCCGGTCGGGATTTGTTCAACACAATCGCCATGCGACATAATAACGCTTCCCGACAAGGAATTAAGGCCAAAAACATTTTTTCGGAAATATACTTGTTCAGGACCATATTCCTTACGCTCTGAAACAACCTGTCCGCCAAGCAATTTGGCCATCAACTGCCACCCATAGCAAATACCAAGGATAGGAATGTTCCGTGCCAAAATGTTCGTATCAATTGTTGGTGAATCGGTTTGATTGACTGAAGCAGGCCCGCCGGAAAGAATAATTCCCCTAGGGTTTAATTGATCAATTTTGCTTGTCAGTTGATTTGGCTGGCATATATCAACCGCTATACCCATTTTTTTTAAACGCCGCCCAAGCATATGGGCGGTTTGTGACCCAAAATCGACAAT
>CAYPXH010000024.1:0-3486 GCA_964414755.1 uncultured Rhodospirillaceae bacterium
AAAAAATTAAAAAAAAATTTATATAAAATACAAAAAAAGTTGGTACGATGAAGTTATCAACCAGATAGCTGGTGTAGATAATGTTCTCTAAAGTTAATTAAACCAGTTTCTGCAAGAATATCAGTAATAAATGTTGGATTAGAATATTCACCACGTAAGCGAGCACTAAATGTAATGTTTGATTGAACATTGAGCCACGGAAGAAGTGTATCATGTTGGGCTAGATAAGAAATTGATCCAGCAGGTAGACGTTGGTTGCCGAAGTTAATATCCAGTTGCATATTCTTAGAAATTTCTAAGCCTGATATAATGCGCAATAAGGTTGATTTGCCAATTCCACTGCGCCCAATAACAGCTGTCCATTCGCCCAGACTCAGGTTTAAGGATATATTTTCAAAGAAGACTTTACCAAGCTTATAGGTAAAGTTTTTTAATGAAACAGAAAGGCTATCTTGCGGTGTCTGTGTTGATAATATTAATGATTGTAATTCTTTTAAAACCACTCGTCCCTCCGCCGGTATTAACCAGATCAGGTTTTAGGGGTCGTTGTCTATACAACCTCTCAGCCAAGTGGGCTCCCCCCAGTGATAAACTTATCGTTGATTGGGGCATGAATAGATAAATTTGTCAAATATAAAATGAGCAAAATATACAAATTATATATAAACACCTATAAGATTATATTTTTGCAAATCCTGGACTTTTTTAGGGTTATTATCTAAGCTAAAACATCAATCTAATAAAATTATTGTTGTTTCATTTTCTAGGAGATTTATATGCGCAGAAGCGCTCTTTTCTTGCCAACTTTGAAAGAAAATCCTACTGAAGCTCAGATTGTATCACACCGCTTATTACTTCGCTCTGGTATGATTCGACAAACCAGTGCTGGAATATACTGCTGGCTTCCCATGGGATTTAAGGTGTTAAAAAAAATAGAGCAGATCGTTCGTGAGGAACAGGATAAAGCTGGTTGTCAAGAATTGCTGATGCCAACAATACAGTCGGCCGAGCTTTGGAAAGAGTCTGGTAGATATAATGATTATGGTAAGGAGATGTTACGATTCAAAGACAGGCACGAGCGAGAAATACTCTACGGACCTACGAATGAAGAATTAATGACAGATATTTTTCGTCAAGCTGTTAAATCATATCGTGACTTACCAAAACTACTTTACCATATTCAATGGAAATTTAGAGACGAGGTTAGACCCAGATTCGGTTTAATGCGTGGTCGAGAGTTCTTAATGAAAGATAGTTATTCTTTTGATCTAGACTATGACAGCGCAAAAAAAGCTTATAATAAAATGTTTGTGGCTTATTTACGCACATTTGCCCGTTTGGGGTTGAAGGCAATACCAATGCAAGCTGCAACTGGGCCAATAGGTGGAGACCTTAGCCATGAATTTATTATTTTAGCAGATACAGGTGAAAGTGCTGTATATTGTGATCAAAAATTACTTGACAAAAATCCATTACAAGATTCGGTGCATTACGAATCCGATCTGCAGGAAATTGTTGATTCTTGGATATCACACTACGCAGCAACCGATGAGAAACACGACCCTGTTCGATGCCCAATTCCAGCTAATCAATTAGTTTCGGCTCGCGGTATTGAAGTAGGGCATGTTTTTTATTTTGGTACAAAGTACTCCGAGGCAATGAAAGCTTCTATTACAACACAGGAGGGGCAAAATATATATGTGCATATGGGGTCCTATGGTATAGGTGTTTCAAGATTGGTTGCTGCGATTATCGAGGCTAGCCACGATGAATCTGGTATTATTTGGCCTGAATCGGTTGCGCCATATTCGCTTGGTCTCATAAATGCCGTGCAATCTGATGCGCATGTTACTAAAATAACTGATCAGATTTATGATCAGTTACGTCAGCAGAATGTTGAAGTTCTTTATGATGATCGGGATGAGAGGGCTGGAACAAAGTTTAGTGATATGGATTTAATTGGTGTACCATGGCAAATTATTGTTGGTACCAAAGGTATAAAAAATGGAACAGTCGAAGTTAAAAACCGCAAAACTGGTCAGCGCGAGATGATATCGCAAGAATCCATGTACGCCAAATTTAATAATATCAAGGTAGGTCTTCGGTGCTAAGATTCGAACGTTATATTGCTTGGCGTTATCTACGTTCAAGGCGGCAAGAAGGTCTTATATCCATCATTACCTTATTATCATTATTAGGTATATGCTTGGGTGTCGCAACATTGATAATTGTTATGTCTGTTATGAACGGTTTTCGCGATGAGCTGTTCAAAAAGATTCTGGGTTTTAATGGGCATTTGTTTGTCAACAGCTTTCAACAGGCCGGAGGGTTAAAAGATTATAATCTTGTCAGCCAGAAAATAAAACAAGTTGAAGGTGTCATTGCCGCAACGCCTTTGATTGAAGATGGTGCGATGATAACCTCTGATCATGGTATCGACTTTGCTCGAGTTCGCGGCCTATCTATTCAAGATTTATCTAGCCGACCCTTTATTACTGACAATATAATTATTGGTAATATCAATCAATTCCAAGAACGAGAAGGGGTAGTGATAGGGTACAAAATGGCCTCACGACTAGGTGTTTCTATTGGTGACTTTATCACTTTAATTACACCTCAGAATCGTGAAACTATTATTGGAAATGTCCCCAGAATCAAGGATTATCCTATTCTTGCTATCTTTAATGTGGGTATGTCACAATATGATGCTAATTTTGTTTTATTACCATTAGCATCTGCACAGGCGTATTTCAATCGCGGTCAGAGTGTAGACTATATTGAAATTATTACTCCCAACCCCAATCAGGCAACTACTGTTCAGCAAAACATTCTTACATATTTTAAGCAAAATAACATATCTTATCAGGTTGACAGTTGGCAAGAACGATACAAGGATTTCTTAGATGTTCTAAATGTTGAGAAAACTGTTATGTTTATTATTCTGATGCTGATTATTATTGTTGCATCTTTTAATATCATATCCAGCCAAATAATGACTGTTAAAGATAAACGACAAGAAATTGGTATTTTAAGAACGATGGGGGCAACCAAAAGGTCAATTCTTAAGGTGTTTTTAATTAATGGTGCTAGCACAGGTTTTTTTGGGGTTGGTGCTGGCTTTCTTTTGGGGATTGCGGTTGTGAAGAATATTGAGGCTATTCGACAATTTTTGCAACAAGTGATCGGAACTGAACTATTTCCAAATGAATTTTATTTTCTATCACAATTACCTGCTGTTATGGATTGGGGGCAGGTTCTTTTGATTGTTGGTCTTGCTTTTAGTTTAACGGTTTTAGCTTCATTATATCCAGCCTGGCGTGCTGCAAGGCTTGATCCAGTAAAAGTGCTACGTTATGAATAATTTAAATGAAATATTAACACTCAGGTCAGTTAGCCGAAAATTTAGACAATATAATGGATTTTTGCCTGTCATTAGAGACTGCAACTTTTCTATAAAATCAGGAAAAATGGTTGCATTACTTGGGC
>CAYPXH010000024.1:3586-21547 GCA_964414755.1 uncultured Rhodospirillaceae bacterium
ATTAGAGACTGCAACTTTTCTATAAAATCAGGAAAAATGGTTGCATTACTTGGGCCATCTGGTTCTGGCAAGTCAACCCTTTTACATATTTGTGGATTGCTCGAGCAGCCAGATGAAGGTGATGTTTTAGTTTCAGGTCAATCAGCTGCAAAACTTAGTGATTATCGCCGTTCATTGCTGCGGCAGAATTACATAGGTTTTGTCTATCAATACCATCACTTGCTAAAAGATTTTTCTGCATTGGAAAATGTTATGATTCCGCAGCTTATATTTGGCAGGAGTAGGGTGCAAGCAAAGCAAAATGCTTTAGAACTACTTGAAAAGGTAAAATTATCAGATAGGCTAAATCACCGTCCAGGTAAGTTATCTGGTGGCGAACAACAAAGGGTTGCAATAGCCAGGGCGTTAGCTAATAACCCAAAGATTTTACTTGCTGATGAGCCCACAGGTAATCTGGATACCAAGACAACAGAAGAAGTGTTTTTATTGATTCAAAAATTAGCTAGGGAAATGGGGTTATCTGCGCTTATTGCAACCCATAACTTAGATTTAGCCAAGCGAATGGACGAAGTTATGCGTATTGAAGATGGAAAAATTCACTTGATATAAAGGCAATATGCTATGCTAACACCTTTTGTGCATCTTCGTAATCATTCGGCTTATTCGCTTTCTGAGGGGGCGATTAAAGTTAAAGAGTTAGTTGAATTAGCTAAAAAAAACCACATGCCTGCGGTTGCCCTAACCGATACAAATAATCTTTTTGGTGCAATGGAATTTTCGCTTGCAGCAAAGGATTATGGTATTCAACCAATTATTGGTTGTCAGCTTGCTGTTATTAACGAAAATAATGTTGATAGCAGAAAATTTGAAATACAAAAACCAACATTTTCTAGTCTTATTTTTCTGGTTCAAAATAAAGAAGGATACCAAAATTTAAGTTATCTGGTTAGTCAGGCGTATCGTAATGCACAGAATTTACCTAACCCAGCAATATTTATGCATGAACTTACTGGAAAAACATCCGGTCTCATTGCCCTGACAGGCGGACCGCAAGGATTGGTGGGGCAGTTATTATTAAACAGAAATCATGACCAAGCAGCCGATGTTATCGAGCATTTAAAGAAAATTTTTCAAGATCGACTTTATATTGAGCTTATGCGTCAAGGTACGGCAGAAGAAAATGCAACTGAACAGAGGTTTATAGAACTTGCTGCCCGTTATCATATTCCACTTGTTGCAACAAACGAGTCTTTTTTTGCCAGTGCTGACGTTTATGAAGCTCATGATGCACTATTATGTATTGCACAAGGAGCAACAATTACAGAACAAAATAGGCGTCGTGTTACTGTTAATAATTATTTTAAATCAGGCAAAGAAATGCTTGATATTTTTGCTGATATTCCTGAAGCAACAGCGAATACGTTAGCAATAGCCAGGCGTTGTTCTTTCTTACTTGAACCAAGAAAAACTGTTTTCCCAAAGTTCCATGACATTTACGAACCTGAAAAGGATGAAAAAACTTTATTAAAAGAGCAAGCAAAACAAGGTTTAGAACTGCGAATAAAAGAAATTCTCTCATCACCAGAATATGATGACCAAAAACTTAATCAACAATTATACTGGGAAAGATTAGAGTATGAGCTGTCACTAATCATCAAAATGGGTTTTGCCGGATATTTCCTGATTGTCGCAGATTTTATTAAATGGTCAAAGAAGAATCAGATACCGGTTGGTCCAGGTCGTGGCTCTGGTGCAGGTTCAGTTGTTGCATGGGCATTAACTATTACTGAACTTGATCCAATAAGATGGGGATTGTTATTTGAACGATTCCTTAACCCTGAACGGGTTTCATTGCCGGATTTTGACGTAGATTTTTGTCAAGATCGTCGTGATGAAGTAATTGATTATGTTCGTAATAAATATGGCATATCACGTGTTGCCCAGATTATTACGTTCGGTAAATTACAGGCCAGGGCAGTTTTACGTGATGTAGGACGCGTTCTGGAATTGCCATATACCCAAGTTGACAAATTATGTAAGCAGATACCCAATAATCCAACAAATCCAGTAACCTTAAAACAGGTTTTGGATATGGATAAGCAGTTGCAAGAGGTACGGCGTCAAGAACCAAATATTGATCGCTTGTTTAATATCGCTTTACAGTTAGAAGGTTTGTATAGACACGCTTCAACACATGCTGCAGGTGTTGTTATTGGCCAACAACCGCTTGAGGAATATGTTCCTTTATACCAGGATAGCAAATCTACAATGCCAGCTACCCAGTTCAATATGAAATATGTTGAACTAGCTGGCCTAATTAAATTTGATTTCCTAGGTCTTAAGACTTTAACGATGATTGCATTAGCTGAAAAAATGCTTCATCAGCGTAAGATTAAGGTTGATTTAGCGAGACTAACTTTAAGTGATAATAAAACCTATGATATGCTTGGTCGTGGTGAATCAATGGGGGTTTTCCAGCTTGAAAGTGGTGGTATGCGTGATGTGCTTAGGAAACTTAAACCAGACCGTTTTGAGGATATCATTGCTGTTGTTGCCTTATATCGCCCGGGACCAATGGATAATATTCCAAAATATATAGCCTGTAAGCATGGTAAGGAATCAGCAGATTACCTTCATCCTATGCTTGAAAACATACTGCGCGAGACCTTCGGTATTATGATATACCAGGAACAAGTAATGCAAATTGCCCAAGTTTTAGCAAATTATAGTTTAGGCAAAGCAGATATTTTAAGGCGCGCTATGGGTAAAAAAATTAAAGAAGAGATGGAGGCGCAGCGTAAAGTATTTATTGATGGAGCCCGAAGAAATAATGTGGATGAAGCAACAGCAACAAAAATTTTTGATGAAGTTAACAAGTTTGCTGGCTATGGATTTAATAAAAGTCATGCTGCTGCTTATGCGCTGGTTTCTTATCAGACCGCGTGGCTAAAGGCTAATTATCCTGTTGAATTTTTTGCTGCTTCAATGACACTTGAAATCAGCAATACCGATAAGCTTGGGTTGATTAAACAAGAACTTAATAAGAATAAGATCGCATTATTACCGCCAGACATTAATAGAAGTGGTAGCATTTTTTTAGTTGAATCACATCAAAACAAGCTGGCAATTAGGTATGCCTTACCAGCGGTGCGCAATGTAGGAAATGCGTTGGCAGAAATGATCATCAATGTTCGTGCTACACGAGGTACATTTAAATCTTTACAAGAATTTATCGAGCATGTTGATAGTAAAACCTTAAATAAAAGACAGCTGGAAAGCTTGATTTGTGCAGGTGCTATGGATACACTTGTTCCTAATCGTCATCAAGCATACCAATCGATTGATATTATTTTACAACAAGCTGCCCAGTCATCAAAAAATCGTGAATCAGGTCAGATCGGTTTATTTGGTGTAAGCGATGCAAGTGAAGTGCAACGTTTTAATTTAAAACCATGCGACGACTGGAATCATATTGAAAAATTACAACATGAGTATGACTCGATAGGTTTCTACCTTTCATCACATCCATTAGACGCTTATGAAAAACAATTAAAGTATCTTAATGTTTCTTCGTATGCTGATGTACAGCAGCAAGGCGTTTATAATAGCCAAAGTGTAACTCTTGCTGGTGTAGTAATATCAAGACAAGAAAAGATTTCAGCCAAAGGTAACCGCTATGCTTATGTACGTTTTTCAGATCATAGCGGTATTTACGAAGTAATGTTTTTTTCTGATGTTCTTATAGCTGCGCGTGAATTGCTTGAGCCAGGCAATATTTTACTATTACCTGTTGAAATACGTGAGGATCAATCAGAAATCAGGCTAACAGGGCAGCAGCCAAAATTATTGAATGAAGCTATGTCAGGGATCAAAAGTCTGATTCAAATACAGCTACGAGAGGCACAAACTGTTGCTTCTTTAAACCAAATTCTTATGAAATCAACAAACAATGGTAAAGATCAAATAAAAGTTATTGTCGAAACCGAATATGATGTTGTTGTCGAAATGACATTGGGGAAAGGATATCGTTGGAGTGATGATATAAAGCAACAGGTTCAAAAGTTGCTTGGTCAGGACGCTGTCGAAGAAATTATATGAAACGGAAGAATTATTAATGAACAACCAAGATTATCGCCCAACGGAACCAAGAATATTTTTCATTGGTCTTGGGGTTATGGGATACCCCATGGCAGGGCATTTACAGCAAAAAGGTCGTCAAGTTACTGTTTTTAACAGGAGTTCTCAAAAAACGCTCCAGTGGAAAGAAAAGTTTGGTGGTTCAGTATCTTTTGATATTGCCGAAGCACAATCGGCCAATGTAATTATAACCTGCGTTAGTGATGATGATGCCCTAAATGAAATATTTTTAGGGCACCATAATTTACTAGATCGACTAAACGCTGATACAATTATCATTGATCATTCAACTGTCAGCGCAACGATTACTCGCCATATCTTCAAACAGGCTTTATCACGCAATATTCATTTCCTAGATGCGCCTGTGTCTGGCGGGCAGTCTGGGGCTGAAAAGGGCATTCTAACCTCGATGATTGGGGGGGATGAGGATATTTTTGACCAGGTTAAATCTTTATTATCTGATTACTGTAAAAATACAGTCTATATTGGTCAGACTGCCTCAGGTCAATTGGCAAAAATGGTTAATCAGATATGCATTGCGGGCGTTATTCAAGGTTTAGCTGAAGGGTTAGCCTTTGCAAAAAACGCAGGAATTGATCCTTTGCGTGTAATCAAGGCAATTGAGCAGGGTGCAGCTGCATCTTGGCAGTTACAAAACCGTGCTACTACCATGGTTAATAAGCAATTTAATTTTGGTTTTGCTGTTAACTTAATGAAAAAAGACCTGATGATTTGTATGAACGAAGCGGCAAAGAACAAAAGTTCTTTACCAATTACTGGTCTTATTAGCCAATTTTATACACAGCTACAGCAACAGAATGATGGGCACTTAGATACGTCGAGCTTGATTAAATTACTATTAACCAACTAACTTTTATGGGATGGTTTTCTTAAATTGTTTTTTTACTTCAACCCACAGTGCTTCTAAAACGTGTCTTTCGACATTTTCTATTACTTTTCCTCGCTCCATTAACAATTGTTCCATATAATTGAAGCGCTGCTGAAACTTATTGTTTGCTTTACGCAGAGCAGACTCAGCGTTAACATTCAAGTGTCTTGATAAGTTAATACAAGTGAAAAGTAGGTCGCCAAATTCTTCTTCAATAAACTGATGATTATTAATTGCTATCGCTTCTTCGAGTTCATCAATTTCTTCAAATAACTTAGCCATAACCTCTTTTGGATTATGCCAGTCAAAGCCAACACTTGCTGCTTTCTTTTGTAGTTTTTGTGTTCGCAATATTGCTGGTAAATTTATTGGTACATCATCCATTAATGAATTTTTACTACTACTTAACCTTAGTTGACGATTTTTCGTCTGCTCCCATTTTTTTTCAATATCTAAGGATTGCATATCATAATCTGTATGATTTTGAGCAAAAACATGTGGATGACGCTCGATCATTTTTTCTGAAATGGTTTGAACAATTTCATCAAAATTGAACAACCGGTTTTCTTCAGCAAGTATACTATAAAAAACTATTTGGAAAAGCAGGTCCCCAAGCTCATCTTTTATTTTCGCAGGATCAAAATTCTCAATAGCATCAACAACTTCGTAAGCTTCTTCTATTGTATAACTAACAATTGATTGAAAACTTTGTTTTTTGTCCCAATCACATCCATGAGTAGGATCACGCAATCTACGAACAACCTGAAGCAATTTTTCTAAAGAAGTTTCGACATCACTTAATTCTCTAGAGTACTGGGGGGCGTTTTTTCTATCCATTTTCCAGTTTCGTTTTGAAAGTAATATTTAACCAGCAAATCCGTTTGACTTAGCTGTTCAAAAAGGCCAAGGCTTTTTTTAACTTCATCAGTATTATTACCATCAATTAGGCGAATCAAAAGATTAAAATCATTAGATATAATATGATGATCTCCAATAGAAACTAAAATCGATGCTTGATTTGGATTTTCTATTTTGTCTGTAAACCAGATTGGCTGTCTACTAGGATTACCATCAATTTTAGAACCATGTGGTATAAAACTGCGCTGTTCAGTCGTCCACAAGCTTGTACAAAGACTTTCTACTTCGTCTGTCGAAGATGCCAGAACAACAGAACGTTGTCCACGTCCAAGCGACTTTTCAAGCAATTCTTTTACAACCTTAATCAATGGTGATTGGGTATATTGGTAGAAACGAACCTCCTGCATCCCAAATCTTCCTTAATAAACTCAAAAATTACTTTTCAAAATTATCAACAACAAACTGGTTTAGCAAACGTACACCAAATCCTGTTGCTCCTTTAGGACAAAGTGCAAGGTCTTTCTCGGTCCATGCAACACCAGCTATATCAAGGTGCGCCCAGTCAGTATCTTTTACAAATCGCTGCAAAAACTGTGCTGCAGTTATACTACCAGCATCACGTCCGGCCGCATTCTTTACATCGGCAATATCACTATTCATAATTTTATTATAATTTTCATGTAGTGGCATTTGCCAAATTGGTTCGTCAACCTTTTTTGACGAGCTTATAAGTAAATCTGCTAATCTCTGATCATTACTAAACAAACCAGCGTAATGATGTCCAAGAGCAACCACGATAGCACCTGTTAACGTAGCAAGATCTACCATATATTTTGGTTTAAAACGTTGTTGACAGTACCATAACACATCAGCAAGTACCAATCTACCTTCAGCATCTGTGTTAATAATTTCAATAGTTTGACCTGACATAGAAGTTACAACATCACTGGGACGTTGGGCTGTACCTGATGGCATATTCTCAACCAGCCCTGCTAGTCCAATAACACGTGCCTTTGATTTCCTGCTTGCTAAGACATGCATTAAACCAATAACTGTCGCAGCGCCAGCCATATCTGTTTTCATCTCTTCCATATTTGCAGCTGGTTTTAAGGATATGCCACCAGTATCGAACGTTACACCTTTACCAACAAAGGCAACAGGTTCTGCCTTTTTATCTTCTCCCGGCCATTCCATAATCAGCAATTGACTCTCGTTAGCGCTTCCCTGACCCACACCCAATAATGATCCCATTCCCAATTTCTTCATTTCAGGAACGCCAAGAACCTCAACCTTAACCCCAAGTTTTGTTAGTACACGTGCTCTATCGGCAAGGCTTTTTGGATAAATGACGTTTGCAGGTTCTGAAACAAGATCACGCGTTAAAAAAACCCCTTCAATTGTATGAACAAGTTCATCATACATTTTTTGTGTAGCAGCTGGGTTATTAACTAAAAAAGTCAAAGAGCCTAAGAATGCTTTGTCTTTTGGCTTCAGGGTTGTTTTGTATTTATCGAAACGATATTCTTTAAGTTTAAGGCCATAGGCAAGGTTTGCTGAAAATTGGTTAATATCAAGCGTATCTTGTAACGAATCTGGCTTTTTCTGATTTTTTGACGTTACTTGCTTGACATCCAGAAGGAAGGTTACTTCTTGTTGGTTTATAACTAGAAGATGTGGCAGCAAAAGCCCACCAATTTCACGTGCTGCGTTAAGTGAAAGCTCATTTGACTTGCCAAGGCCAGCTACAATAACCCTGTCATAGGTAACGCCATTCAATCCGGCAACAGAAACAAATTCACCGCGTTTCTTAAAAAAACGGTTATGTGCCTTAATGGCACGTGAAATTGCTCCCTTGTTTTGCGTGTCTATTTGACGAAAGCTTTGTCCTGGTTCTATGTCTTCAAAAACACCAACGACCAGTGTCCCATTATTACTTGCAGTTGACTTGACAAAACTAACTTTCATTTCAATCCTCACCCTCTAGATGTTAAAATAAAAAACATGTCATAAGTTTCGAATAACTAATAAAATAACGATGTTTTTATTTGAAACAAGCATTATATTGACATGCTTATTTAAAAACGCATAGCTTATGTAAATTTCTTTTGAAAATCGGAGACATGTATCGTGCGCCTTCAAAAAAACATTCTACAGCTAACGATAGCTTTCTTTGCTTTTATAGCTACAACTGGCTTACAAGCACAGGGCAGGGGGTTGGGTGTTATTGCTACTGTCAATGATAGTATAATAACAGAATTTGATCTTGAGCAACGTATATCCCTAGCAATTTTATCGTCACGACTCTCTAATACATCAGAAATACGACAACAACTAGCATCCCAGATTCTAAGATTATTGATTGATGAACGGTTGAAAGTGGAAGAAGCATTAAAGAATAATATATCAGTTTCAGATCAAGAGTTACAAATTCAACTACAAAACATTGCGTCAAATAATAATCTAACAGTAAGACAATTTCTTGAATACCTTGGTCAGAATGGCATTTATGCACAAACACTTTTAGAAAACTATCGTGCTGAAATTGCCTGGTCGCGTGTTGTTTCAGCAAAAATTAGATCAAGAATTGATATTAGCCGCACGGAAATCGATAACGCATATCTGTCAAGCCAACGAAATGTTGGAAAATCACAGTATCACTTGTATGAAATATTTTTAGGTGCAGAAAATCCAGCGCAGCTTGAAGAAGCAAGACAATCTGCAGACTTATTAAGTCGACAGGCAAGAACAGGGGCAAACTTTCTGCTCTTAGCCAAAGATTTCTCGCAGTCTGCTACGGCGCGTAATAATGGAGAAGTTGGCTGGGTATTTGCAGATGAAGTCGACGAACAATTACGTAAAGTGTTGATTGCTCTTAAACCTGGACAGGCATCATTCCCAATTAAAACTGGTTATGGTTATTATATCCTGTACGTTGCTAATCAACGAACAGCGAAATCTATTGATCCAAAAGATATAGGTTTGTCGATTGTACGGTTGTTATTACCGGTGACAAGTGCTTTGTCACCCGCACAACGTCAGACATTAATTGATCGAGCGCGTAGCATAAGTGCGCAAGCAAATAATTGTGATCAATTTGCTCGCTTGGCTCAGGAGGCAAGCCCTCAGGTTAATCCAGTTATACCACCCTTATTGTTGTCAAGCATGCCGATTGAAATTCAAAATTTACTAAAAAATCTTGATGCAGGCCAAAAGACAGATGCAACAATTATTGATGGATCGGTTGTTGTATTGATGGTGTGTCAGAAAATTCCTGGTGTTGAATTTCAAAAACTACAAATAGCCGAGCAACTAAGGTCTGAACGTCTCGAACTTGCTGCACGCAGTTATCTTCGTGATTTACGCCGTTTTGCCGTTATTAAGCTTAAAAGATAGTTAAAGTTAAAAATAATTTTGCGTTCTCAATTTTTTAACACTAATAATTTTTCTACTAAACGCAGTTTAGGACAACATTTTCTGGTTGACCAGAATGTTGTTAGCACCATCATTAATAGCATCCCTAAAATAACTGATGGTATTTTTATTGAAATTGGTCCTGGGCAGGGTGTTTTAACAAAAGCATTACTAAATGCTGGTGCGCCCAAAATATATGTTATTGAAAAAGATGACCGCTTAATCGCAGGGTTAGAACAATTAGCTTTTCAATTCAATAACCGCCTTATTGTTATACACCAAGATGCCCTAAAATTTGATTATAAAAGTATAGGTTCTAACTCGATACAGATTGTTTCCAACCTGCCATATAATATTGGAACTGAACTTTTAATTAGCTGGTTACACCAAATACATATGTATAAAGCACTAACACTAATGTTTCAGAAAGAAGTTGCGGATAGGATTGTAGCTTCTCCAAAGACAAAGTCTTACGGTCGTTTAAGTATAATTAGCCAATTATTATGCACATGTAAAAAAATACTAGATATCCCTCCATCCGCTTTCTCACCTACACCGCAGGTTTATTCATCGGTTGTTCAGTTTATACCCAACTATACAGCACAAAAAATTAGCTTGCTGGGCGTAATTGAAAAAATTACTGCGGCTGGATTTGGTAATCGCCGCAAAATGTTACGTCAATCCCTGAAAGGTGTAAACTCAAATGTGCTTGAGTGGCTTAAAAATTCTGGTATAGATGAAATGAAAAGAGCTGAAGATTTGACAATTGAAGAATATATAACATTGGCACAAAAGTTGAGTGATAGATGAAGGCATTAATGTATAGTGAAGTTGTATAAGGTGGTATTATGCATAAATTTATAAAATTTTTAGGGGCAATATTAATTCTCAATTTTGTTATTTTTGATGCATTTGCTCAGGCAGTATATAAGATTGATGACGTTATCATTGATAAAACAGCAAAAGATGTTGCAACCGCCCGTCAACAAGGAATTAACAGTGCGCAAATTGAAGCTTTCAATATCTTATTATCAAGAATTCTTATAGATTCTGGCCAAAAACAAAATCTTCTTGTACTTTCACCGCTCGAAATTAATGGGTTGATAGCAGACTATGAAGTAATAAGTGAAAAATCTTCAACAACTCGTTATATAGCAAATGTATCTTTTCGGTTTCGTCCCGATTCTGTTCGAAAATTGCTTAGAGAGAATGGTATCGATTATGTTGAAGCCGTCAAAGACCGCACTTTAATACTACCTGTTTTAGCTTTAGGTGAACAGGATGTTCTTTTTACAGATGACAATCTATGGCTTAAAAATTGGCAAAACACACCTAGAAAGTTTAGCTTTATATCACCAGTTTTGCCCATCGGTGACATTGATGATGTCGGCACGATTGCTTTAAATGATGGAAAAATTAACCTGTCAATCGAAACCTACAACTATTTTGTTGATAGATATAAAACACAAGACATTTTATTAGTTAAATTATATCAGCAGGATGAGCAAACGAATACAAGCAAAATTGATATTTTCAGGATTGACCGCAGTGATGCCAGTTTGGTCTTATTGGATGAACTAAATTTTCCCTTGTCTTCTAAATCATATAATCAGTTAATCGTTGAGACTTTAAATTATTTAGAAAGCAAGTGGAAACAAGATCATGTCGTTAGTGTGCAGACTATAAAAAATATAATTTTTGTTATCCGATTTGATGGGCAAAATATTTGGTACGATGTACAGGATAAATTAAGGAAAATACAATTTATTGAAAATTTCAATATAACCAAAATTAATCCAAAATTTGTTGAAATACAGGCTCAAATAAATACAAATTTTGAAAAATTATCTGCAGCACTAATAGCACATGGTTTTAATATTCAAGAAGTTAAGCAAGATGTTTACGAAATTATTATACCCTAATGGATTATTCTCTTATCTTGGATAAAGCTATGCAATCTGAAAATAAAATTGGTTGGCGTAATACAATATTTTGGGGAATGTTCTTTTTAGCTGTTGTTGGCCTTTTGTTTTTATTATCAGATATTATTATGCCGTTTGTCGCAGGTATCATTCTTGCCTATCTTCTTGGTCCAGCTAAAAGGTATATGGTAAAAGTAAAATTGGGACATGGTGTGTCCTCTCTTGTCTTGCTTTTGTCTTTTATTACTTTTGTCAGTGCTTTTATTTTTCTTATGGTTCCAATATTCGTTGAACAATTTCAGATTCTGTCTACAAGAATTCCAGCTTATTTAAAAAGCTTAGAGGGTGAAGCAAAATTGTATCTTGATGCAATATTACAAAATTTTCAGAATATTGATAACACATCAATTTATAGTTTTGTAAGCAGGGTTTTTAAAAATCTTTTTAGTGTCTTGAATATTTTATCTCTTGTATTTATTACCCCAATTGTAACCTTTTATTTATTACGCGATTGGGAAAATATTATTACAAAGGTGAATCGCTGGATTCCAAGACATATTGCGCCAGTTATTCGTAGACAATTTCGAGAAATTGATAAAATGCTCGCTGCCTATATTCGGGGAAAGATAACAATAGGTTTTTTTCTGGCCGCATACTATGGTATTGGCTTAGCAGTCATTGGATTGGACTATGGATTTAGCATTGGTATTATTGCTGGATTTCTCTCGCTGATACCGTATTTTGGCCTAATTTTTGGTGTATTTGTTAGTATTGGGCTTGCAATTATTCAGTTTGGGGATACTTTACATATATTCCTTGTTGCAGGTGTTTTTTTAACCGGTCAATTGTGCGATGATTATTGGTTAACCCCGAAATTAATAGGTCAACGAACGGGACTGCACCCGCTGTGGATTATTTTTGCCTTAATGGCTGGCGCTTCATTATTTGGTTTTCTTGGAATTTTGCTAGCTATTCCTGTTGCAGCGATTATTAGGGTCTTTTCAAGATATGCACTAAAAGCATATCGTACAAGTATGTATTTTAAAGGGTATCGCTCTAAAGCATAGCATTAAGTTTTGGTTGTTTTAGTGTTGATTGGTGTTATATAATGCAACAGTTAAGTTTAGAGTTACGATATCAGCCTTCTTACCTAGAGGCAAATTTTCAGGTTGGCCTAACCAATCGAGAAGCATATTATACTATTAAATCTAATCTTAATTGGCCAAAGTGGGGAATGGTTATTCATGGTCCGGCGGGTTGTGGCAAAACTTATCTTGCTAAAATATGGCAACAACGTCATCAAGCTTTTTTTATAAGTCCTGATTTTTTTGCCAACCCAACTATTGATTGGCAAACCGTTATCAATAATAGATCAGAACATTATATTATTGACTTCCAAAAGAACACTTTCCCATTTAACCAAAATTTATACCTCCAGAATTTTTTACATTTGTTAAATCAATTTGACGAAAAACAATATAAATTACTTGTGTGTACCCAAGAAAATCCTATTGCTTGGTCAAATATAGAATTAATGGATTTAAAATCTCGCCAGCAAGCAATGCTGAATTTTCATATTGCTGAGCCTGAAGAGGATTTATTTAGAAGAATTACGCAACAAATGCTTTTTGAACGAGGGATCATGATACCTGATTATCAATTAAGCTTTTTATCTGTTCATGCGGAACGCAGTTATAAGTCAATACACTATTTAGTTTATCAAATTTACCAACAAGTTTTGACGCATGGCTCTACAATAACAATAAATAATCTAAAAAATATTCTTAGCCATTTTCCTAGTAAATGATAAGCTTAATCGTCATTAATTTATTGGAAGATTTATAAAGATGAATAGACCAAATATATCTTCTCAGGATTTTATGCAGTCACCTAAACGTTTTATTAACAGGGAATTATCGTGGCTGGCTTTCAATCAGCGTGTCCTTGACGAAGCCTATAATAAAAGACACCCTTTGTTAGAGCGGATCCATTTTCTATCAATATCGGCAAATAATTTAGATGAATTTTATATGGTTCGTGTCGCAGGATTAAGGGGGCAGGTTGTTGCTGGTGTTGGTCAAAGCTTGGATGGATTGTCACCATCTCAACAATTGTATGCTATTCACGTAAAAGCTAAGCAGTTAATTGATAGTCAACAAACTTGTTGGCTTGAGCTTAGGAAAGAGTTAGATCAACAAAATATACACATTCTCGAAATCAATAATATCAGCCAATCTGACAAAGAATGGCTAGAAAAACATTTTGTCGAACAGGTTTTTCCGATACTGACACCGATGGCAACCGATCCAGCTCATCCATTTCCTTTTATCCAAAACAGGGGGTTTGCTGCAGTTTTGCAGTTGGTTCGAAAAACGGACTGCCGTGAAATGAAAGCCTTGTTACCGTTTCCATCTCAATTACAGCGCTTCATTCAATTGCCAGGAATGCCTTTACGTTTTTTATTATTAGAAGATTTAATTAGTTTACATTTTGACAAACTTTTTCCCGGGTTTGACATATTATCTATTGGTTATTTTCGAATTATTCGCGATAGTGAAATTGAAATATCCGAGCGTGCAGAAGATTTGGTTAGGTTATTTGAAACGGCTTTGAAAAAAAGGCGCAGGGGCGACGTTATTAGTTTGAAGATTAATAAGTTCATGCCACAAGATTTGCTTAAGTTTGTCTTGCAGTCATTAAACATTAATCAGGATAATGTTGTTTCTGAAGACCGAATGCTAGGGCTTGCTAATATATCAAACCTTGTCAAAATAAATCGTCCAGAACTTCGTTGGACACCGCTTGTATCGCGTTATCCAGAACGTATTCGTGAGATGGGAGGAAACATTTTCTCTGCCATTCGTCATAAGGATATGATCGTTCATCACCCCTATGAAAGTTTTGATGTGGTTGTTCACTTTATTCGACAAGCAGCAAGTGATCCAAATGTCATTTCCATTAAACAAACTTTATACAGAACTAGTAATGATTCACCAATTGTTAAAGCGCTTATTGAAGCGGCTGAGGCTGGTAAATCGGTAACAGCACTTGTTGAACTAAAAGCCAGGTTCGATGAAGAGGCCAATATTCGTTGGGCTCGTGACATGGAAAGAGCTGGCGTTCAGGTTGTTTTTGGTTTTTTGAATCTTAAAACACATGCCAAGGTTAGTATGGTTATTCGTAAAGAAAACGAGGTTCTTCGCAGCTATGTGCATTTAGGTACCGGAAACTATAATCCAGAAACATCCAAAATATACACAGACCTTTCTTTTTTTACATGTGACGGCGCCATATGTCGGGATGCTGCCAAGCTATTTAATTATATGACAGGCTATGGATATCCTGAAAAAATGGAAAAACTCACTGTTGCTCCTTTTTCACTGAGGGATAAATTAATAGGGTTAATTGATGAAGAAATTCAGCATGTAAAAAATGGTAATCCAGGCCATATTTGGTTAAAACTAAATGCGATTATTGATCCACCACTAATTGATGCTTTATATAGGGCGTCTCAAAACGGTGTAGCGGTGGATTTGATAGTTCGTGGTGTCAGTGGTCTTAGACCTGGAATAAAGGGTTTTTCAGAAAACATCCGTGTAAAAAGTATTATTGGACGATTTTTAGAACATTCGCGTATCATGTGCTTTGGTGCTGGTTATGGGCTGCCTTCACGACAAGCCAAGGTTTTTATATCTTCCGCTGATTGGATGACAAGAAACATGGAGCGACGGATTGAAGTTTTAATTCCAATTGAAAATCCAACGGTGCACGAACAAGTGCTTGACCAAATTATGCTTGCCTGTCTAAAAGATAACCTACAAAGCTGGATTTTACAGCATGATGGGGAGTATATTCGTCAGCAGCCAGGTAAAGAAGAATTTAGTGCACATCAATTCTTTATGAATAATCCAAGTCTTTCAGGGCGTGGTAACGCACTTAAGACCACCAGTCGTCCACCTAATTTAATTGATCAGAAAGCAATACAAGATATATTATGAAACAAGAAATTGCTTTTTGTCAGCAGGCAAATAAACCATCTATTGCTATTATTGATATCGGTTCAAACTCGATTAGGTTAATTGTTTTCTCAGGACTTATTAGGGTACCAGGCGTTTTGTTAAACAAAAAAGCTTTTTGTGAGCTTGGCAAAAATTTACAAAAAACCGGTGTTCTTAACCAGGAAAAGATTGATGAAGCATTTAAAACATTAGAGTATTTTATCTGGTTAGCTCGCAGTATATCTGTCGAAAAAATTATTTTATTAGCAACTGCGGCAATACGCGATGCACGTAATGGGCGCGATTTTGTTCAGCTAGTAGAACAAAAATTAAATGTAAGAATTAAGATACTGAGTGGGAAGGAGGAAGCTTTTTATTCTTCAATGGGTGTTGTTAATAGTATTTTAGCAACAGATGGGATTGTGGGTGATCTTGGAGGTGGTAGTTTAGAGCTTGTAAGTACGGAAGTGTTGTCGGATAAGACCGTAACAATGCCTGTTGGGCCATTACGTCTTCAAAACGTTTTTGAAGAAAAGGGGTTATCTGGTGTTCGCAATTTTATTGAAAGCCAATTCAAAAATATTAACTGGATTAGTCAATCATTATACGGCAAGAATTTTTATGCAGTTGGTGGGTCATGGCGATTAATTGCAAGGTTGCATATGCACTTAACAAATTATCCTGTCAAAATTATCCATCAGTATAAGATAGCGGCAGACGAAATAGCATTGTTTTGTGAAAAAGTGGTCGGTGGAATTGATAAAATAGCCGAAAAATATAACATTCCTGATCACCGAATGGTTGGTCTTCCGATGGCTGCTTTGACAATGTTGGCGGTAATTAAATGGTTAAAGCCAAGATTTGTTGAATTTTCGGCAAGTGGCCTTCGCGAGGGCTGTTATTACAGTCTTTTACCTAAGGAAATCACTTCTGAAGATCCGCTGTTAAGTTATGCTAAAAAGTTTGATGAAAATGGCCGTTTTGAGCAACAAGGAGAGACGTTTTATCAATGGCTTTTGCCATTGATTCAAGAAAAATTAACAAAAAACAGCAAACGTCTTTTAGAGGTAAGCTGTTACCTTGCAGATTTTGGTTGGGATGATCATGCCGATTATCCTGAAACAAGTCGTTTTGAGAGAATTCTTCACTTGCCAGTTGTTGGTATTAGTCATGAAGAAAGAGTAGCACTGGCTTTAATTGATTATTACCGTCATAAGGATGATTTTAAAGCCGATCAATATAAAAACTACCATAAACTTCTGCCCGATTCTCTAAGAACAGAATGCTATGTTATTGGGTTATCGTTAAACTTAGCAGATTTTATTTCAGGTGGAATTAATCGTATCTTGACTGACACTTATATTCAACGCAGTAAATATGCGTTAATAATAAATCTGCCTAAAGAGTTCCCAGTTGAATTTAAGAAAAAAATTAATAAAACCCTTAAGTCCCTGGTCAAGGAACTAGGGGTTGATGTTGAGCTTATATAATTATTGATCGATCGATAATCCATAAACTTTGGTTGCAAAAAATTATTTTTTATTAATAATTCAGTAAAATTAAAATCTGCAAGGAAACAAAATGACCGCAATTACCGGAATCAAGGCACGCCAAATTTTTGATAGTCGTGGTAACCCAACTATTGAAGTTGATGTTCAACTTGAAAGTGGTGTGTTAGCCAGAGCTTCTGTTCCTTCTGGTGCTTCAACTGGCAGGTACGAAGCTGTTGAAAAACGTGATCAAGAAAAAAAATTTGGTGGAAAAAGCGTTTTTTCAGTAATTGATATGATTCATGGTGAAATATTTGATGTTTTGTCTGGTGTTTCTATAGAAAACCAAGAAACAGTTGATAAACTTTTGATTCAACTTGATGGTACTGATAACAAATCGCGTTTAGGTGCAAATGCAATTCTTGCAGTGAGCTTGGCGTGCGCAAAGGCTGCTGCTGCGGATAAGAAGATTGCTTTGTATAAATATTTAGGTGGGTTAAACGCCTGCATGATGCCCATACCTTTTGTTAACATTATTAATGGGGGGGCACATGCTGATAATAAAATGGATTTTCAAGAATTCATGATTGTTCCCGTTGGGGCTTTTTCTTTTAGCAACGCCCTGCAGATGGCGCAAGAAACCTTCCACATGTTAAAGCAACTATTAAAAAACAAATCATTATCTACAATGGTTGGTGATGAGGGTGGTTTTGCACCATTAATATCAGATCCAAAAATGGCACTTGATTTTATCTGCCAAGCAATTGAAAAGGCAGGTTATAAGATAGGCGATGATATAGCATTAGCATTAGATGTAGCTGCAAGTGAATTCTATCACGATAATAAATACTTGGTTAAGGGGATAAATAGAGTAACTGATGCCAAGGGGCTTATACAATATTACCAGGAATTATGCCAATCATACCCCATCATTTCAATTGAAGATGGGTTGGCTGAAGATGATTGGAATGGCTGGAAACTGATGACCAAGTCAATGGGGGAAAACACCCAATTAGTGGGTGACGATTTATTTGTAACAAATTCTAAAAAGTTACAACAAGGTATTCAAGAAAAAGCCGCAAATGCAATTCTTATTAAACCAAATCAAGTGGGGACACTATCGGAAACATTAGATGTCATTAGGTTAGCGCAGAAAACTGGTTACAAGACAATAATATCACATCGTTCCGGTGAAACGGAGGATACAACGATAGCAGATTTAGCTGTAGCTGTGAATGCCGGACAGATTAAAACCG
>CAYPXH010000025.1:0-21463 GCA_964414755.1 uncultured Rhodospirillaceae bacterium
ATTTTATATCAAGCTTGTTTTTCTAGAGAGAACTTTCTATAAAGAGTTTTCATAAATTTATTTAAACCTCACCTGTTAGTGCTGATAGAGATTACCTCATTTAAAACCTTATATAAGGGGAAAAAATAAAATGCGCCGTTCGGGATTAAGATCTATCCTTTATACGCTGGTTTTAATATTTATCCCATTTACCCCGCTTTTGGCCCATCCAAACCCTCTAATCGAGGTTCACCAGCAGGGTTTCTTAGAGGGATTCTTTCATCCTTTTTTAGGGTTTGATCATCTTATTACCATGTTGTCGATCGGATTTTTAGCGAGCCGGTATGAACATCAGCATCAGGCTTTTGCTCAAATGTCGCTGTGTTTCTTATCGCTCATGATTATTGCTTCTGTTATTATTCATCAAACGCATTTTGCTTTAAGCTCTTTTATTGAAATTTTAATTGCCATCGGTTTAATGATGAGCGGTTTGATGATGGTTATATCCGCTAAAATGAGATTAAGTAACCTTTTAATTTTATTAGGCGTGATGGGGGCATTGCATGGCGCTGCCCACGCCGAAGCCATGTCTAACAATTTGTTTCCCATTGGTTTTGTTGCAGGTTTTACGTTAGCTACCTTAACCATTATGCTCATTGGTTTCTTGATTGTCAGTTTTTGGCAAAAGAACAATTTTATTCATCAACATGGTAGGCAATTATTTGGTCTGACCATGGTGGTAAGCGGGGCGGCGAAGCTTGTCCTTAGTTAACTAGGGAAAGATCATTATTTAGGTACACTTACAACAAATAGCATCTTAATTAAAAATTACAGGTGATAAATGCAAAAAAAACGACAACGTCATTTATCGGTTACAGGCTTGGGATATGTGGGGTTACCCTTGGCGGCCGCCTTCGGATGTCATGGATTTCCTGTTATTGCCTTTGATATTGACCGCAAAAGAATTGCTGAAATCAAGCAAGGGGTTGACATATCTCGCGAGGTGGAAAAAGAAAAACTAATGGAAGCCAAATTGCATTTAACGGCTGACCCCCATGATCTGCAAAAAGCGGATTTTCATATTGTGACAGTTCCCACCCCTATTAACGATGCTTACCGTCCTGATCTAGGGGCTGTTTTGTCTGCAACACGCACGTTGGCTCAACATCTTAAGAAAGGCGATATTATTGTTTATGAATCAACGGTTTATCCCGGGCTGACCGAAGAAGAGTGTCAACCGCTTCTCGAAAAAGTTTCCGGCCTTAAAGTCGGCAAAGATTTTGGTTTAGCTTATTCTCCAGAACGAATAAATCCCGGTGATAAGGAGCATCGCTTTGAAAACATCAAAAAAATAGTTTCTGCCAGTGATCCTGCCACCCTTGAGATTGTTGCCGATGTGTATGGACAGGTGGTAAGGGCGGGGGTTTATCAAGCGGTAAACATCAGAACCGCCGAAGCAGCAAAAGTTTTGGAAAATACCCAACGTGATATTAATATTGCTTTAATGAACGAATTAGCCTTAATTTGCCACCGGGTTGGCATCGACACCCAAGATGTATTGGCAGCGGCGGGGACAAAATGGAATTTTCTGAAATTCACACCGGGGCTGGTGGGGGGCCATTGTATTAGTGTTGACCCGTATTATCTAACCCACAAGGCTGAACAATTGGGTTACATTCCAGAAGTTATTTTGGCAGGCCGCCGCGTTAACAATAGTATCGGGCGTTTCATAGCAACCGAAATTATTAAGCATTTGACCCGCCAAACTTGGTCTAAAAAGCCCATCATCACAATTTTAGGTTTAACATTTAAGGAAAATGTTCCCGATATTCGCAATAGCAAGGTGGTCGATATTGTGCAAGAACTAAATTCATTTGGGGTGCAGGTTCAAATCGCTGATCCTTATGCTGACCCGGCTGCCGTAACGCATGAGTACGGCTTGCATTTGACGCCTTTTGAGCAATTAAAGCCCGCAGCGGCTGTGATTTTAGCGGTGGCTCATCAAGATTATCGCCAACATGGTTGGAAAATGGTGACCGGCTTATTAGAGAGTGGTAAGGGCTTTGTTGCAGATGTCAAAGCAATCCTAGACCGTACGCAACAACCAAGTGGAATAACCTTGTGGCGCTTGTAATGGAGCCGTCCTTCCCCTTGAGAGTTGTAATTAAGCGTTAAAAATTGCCTTAGTCAATAGCTGTTAAAACTGAATTAAGGAATGAAAGGGTACCTTTATTTTCGATTGGCCGCTTAGAAATGCCAATTCGATAATACAGGCAGCTGCAGCAACATTCATGCCGATCTTATGTAAAAGATGGATTGTCGCCTGCATCGTGCCGCCCGTGGCCAGTAAATCATCTACAACAAGGGCTTTCGTGCCATATTTCAGGCTTTCTTGTTGGATTTCCAATGTGTCGGTTCCATATTCTAAATCATAGGTATAACCAATGGTTTTGCCTGGAAGCTTACCTTTCTTGCGTACCAGTACAAAACCAATATTTAGTGCTATTGCCAGGGGTGCTGCTAATAAAAATCCACGTGATTCTATACCAACTAATAAATCAGCCTGTAACGGTCTAAGGCGATCTGTTAACTGGCGAACACAATAAGACCACGCTTGGGGAGCAGCCAGAAGTGGTGATATATCATAAAACAAAATCCCTGGTTTTGGGTAATTTGGGATGCGGCCAATGTACGATTGCAAATCCATCATCATACTTTCATGAATAAGGAAATAATACTTGTTGAATACAATAGAAAACCTTATCTTGTCTATGTTGTTCTTTTAACAAAATTTCTGATGGTTGAAGAGGATGGTTATTGATGCGCAGCCAGCCCAAGATTGAACTGGCCGATTGTTGCTTGGAACAATCCAAGCTTCATTTAACGGGTGATTGGACAATTGAAAGCCTTTCAACATCAGTAATAGCCCGTGTCGAGGCCAAAATTAAGCATCTAGCACTTAACGATGTTACTGGTATTGATTGTGCGCGGATATATCGGTTGGATACCGCAGGGGTTTTATTACTATCTAAGATTAGCGCACAAATATCTGATCAGACCAAAAAAACAGAGTTGATTGGATTAAATGAAACCCATAGAAATTTAATGAACAATATTGCACACATTCAGCAAAATATTCCCCCTTCTAAACAAGGGGCGCAATCAGCAGGGCAGCTTGCCATGCTGATCAATCAGGCTGGTTATCAAATTTTTCAACTATTTGGTCAAAGTTTAAACCTGCTTGGGTTTTTGGGTTATGTTACAACCCGTCTGACCAGGCTATTTATTTGGCCACTTTCCTTACGCTGGACCTCATTAGTTAGCCACCTTGATCGCAGTGGTATTCAAGCACTGCCTATTGTGGGATTACTCTCTTTTCTGATCGGGATCGTTTTATCTTTCCAAGGTGTAGACCAATTAACACAGTTTGGTGCCGAAATATTTACGGTCAATCTGGTTGCTTTGTCTATGACCCGCGAGATGGGGGTTTTAATAACAGCAATTCTTATTGCGGGACGCTCTGGCAGTTCGTTTACAGCAGAAATTGGTGCGATGAAAATTAATGAAGAGGTTGACGCAATCCGAACCTTGGGTCTAAATCCTATAGATGTTTTGGTTGTACCAAGAATACTGGCTCTAATTATCGTTTTGCCATTGTTAACTTTCTTTGCAAATTTTATGGGTATTATGGGTGGCGGGTTGATGTTATGGGTAATTTTAGATATTGAACCCGGTCAATATGTTAATTTGGTGCAGCAGGCTGTTTCAACAACTGGTTTTTGGCTAGGGATTATCAAAGCCCCGGTATTTGCGTTTTTTATTGGCTTGGTCAGTTGTTTTCATGGGATGCGTGTTCGTGGCAGTACTGAGGAAGTTGGTCTTAATACAACTAGAGCTGTTGTTGAAAGCATTTTTTATGTTATTATGCTTGATGCTGTTTTTTCAGTTATTTTTTCAATCCTTAAGGTCTAATGCCGGGCGGTTATGGTGTCTGATAATATCGAAACATATGCAATTGATATTCAAGGCCTCGTTACCGGCTTTGGCAGCAAACTAATCCATGATCATTTAGACCTACAAGTTGAAAAAGGTGAAATACTTGGTATTGTTGGCGGTTCCGGATCAGGCAAATCTGTGTTGCTTAGGACAATTATTGGTCTTCAGCCGCCATATGCAGGTGAAATCAAAATTTTAGGTCAACCGATAAACGATTTACTTAGGCGAGATGGAAAACGTCCTTGGGGGGTTATGTTTCAAAATGGGGCACTTTTTAGTTCCCTAAGCCTGCTTGAAAATGTTGAGACACCGCTTCTTGAATATAGCCACTTGCCGGCAAGTAAGATTAAGGAAATAGCCAGGCTAAAATTGATGATGGTTGGACTTCATGAAGATGATTTGCAAAAATTACCCGCTCAAATTTCGGGTGGAATGCGGAAAAGAACGTCTTTAGCAAGGGCGTTGGCTTTGGATCCACCCATTCTTTTTTTAGATGAACCCACTTCGGGTTTGGACCCAATTAGTGCAAACCTATTTGATCAATTAATTGTTAGCTTGCAAAAAAGCTTGTCTTTAACGGTCTTTATGATTACCCATGATTTGGATTCCCTAAAAACAGTTTGTGATCGTATAGGTGTTTTGGTTGATAAAAAAATTCGGGTAGGTGTCTTAAAAGAATTATTACAAGACTCGCACCCATGGATTAGACAGTATTTTCATGGTGATAGAGCCCGCATGTTGCATCAGGAGCAGTAATTTTGGAAATACGTGCCAGATATGTTATTGTAGGCTTTTTTGTGATTGGTCTTTCCTTGGCCTTGATTATGGCTTTTCTTTGGCTGGCCAGCCGACAAAACGATCGTGATAGTGCTTATTACGATATTTTGTTTTCAGAAGATGTAACAGGATTGCAGATAGGTGGGGTTGTTCGGTATCGAGGGGTTGAGGTTGGTCGGGTTGATAATGTACGCATTGATCCAGATCAGATTGATAAGGTGCGTGTTACGATTAATATTGTGTCAAGCACCCCGCTTTATGAAGATGCAACAGCTTCGCTAGAAAGTCAGGGCATAACCGGTATAGCGTATATTTTATTGCAAGGTGGATCGGCCAGTAAAAAGCTTTTACCCACAACAATTATAACACCTTACCCAATAATTACGGCAAAACCAGGTCGTCTGCAGGAAGTTTTGCAAGTTATTAACGATGTTAGTGTTGTTGTCGAAGACTTTAAAGAAATATCAGGTGAATTCCGTCGGTTTATTCCCCAACTGCTAACCCAGGATAATGCTGTGGCGGTTGGCACTTTGGTACAGAATTTACAGCAAGTTTCAGGTGACTTGAAGGGTTTTTCACATAATCTTATGCAGCTGTCGAATAGCCAGCAAATTAATCAGTCGCTTCAAGCTTTGCATAATACCTTGCTAACGGTCGAGCAGATTAGTAATAATTTTAATCAGCTGCTGACAAGCGTTCTTAATCCGGTTGACGCGTTTGTGCCATCAATTTTACGCCAGATTAACGGATTGGTTAGCGATGCACGTGATTTTATGGCAAGTTTTAAACGTTTTGCCGAAAAACTAGAGCGTGACCCATCACAATTAATACTAGGGCCACGGTAACATGTTAGGAGGTTTTATGCACAAAAAAATATGTTTTTTGGGATTAGTGCTGTTGAGCATCACAACAGGGTGCTCAATCCTTCCAAAAGCCGAGCCAGAACAGCAATATTTCCTAACAGTTAATAGAAAATCGTCCCATATTGCAGGTGAAGTGCCGATAGTGGTTGTTGAACGGTCAACAGCCCTCAATCCATTGAATACCAATAAAATACTATTGACCCAAACATCACAAGAAATCATGCCCCTGAAGGGGGCAAGCTGGGCTGATACAATTCCCCAGATACTACAAGATCTATTGGTTGAGCGTCTTCAAGGCTACCAAAAGTTTGTTCCAGTTAGCCGGGAAGGCTCAGGATTAAGAGCAACCTATCTGGTACAAACAGATATCAGAGCTTTTTATGTTACCAACTGGCCAACCAAACCAACCGTTACAATCGAAATTCGGGTTAATTACATTGATATTGATAAGCGCCACCTGCTATTCACCAAAACATTTCGGCGACAACAATTGGTTGAAGGTACGGGAGTTAATATGATAGTTGACGCTTTTCAGCAAAACATGACCCTAATTTTGGCTGACATCGCCGAACAGATTAATGAACAAACTGGAAAACCTTAATTATATAGATTTTATATTAAAGTTGGCTTTAAGGGAGAGTATATCATTTCTAGTGACGATATCATCAATCAACAGGTTTGTTTTTTGTAGAATTAAAAAATACATAAACCGCTAATAAAAGATCATTGATGATTTCAAAAATTCCGGACTGCTCTGTGCTTTTCATTGGGCTAGAAAGATTTGAGCCAGAGTACACAGTGCAAACCAAAAAGATGACTAATACTTTTTATGGCTGTCAATTGTGATTTTTAAAGTTTTTCACATATTGGGCGTATTTCTATCAATTTTTTAGATTCTTCATTTTTTTATCTATTTCTTCGTAAAGCTCTAAACCAGCTTGCTCAAAAACGTTTAGCAAATCCACATAGGTATTTTTTCCACCTAGCAAATCCCAAAATTCTGACCCAACTAAAAGTTCTTGGTGCACATCAAGCAATCCTTTCAAAGTCCAGCGTTGATAAGGCTTGGGTTCATAAGGGTTGTATGGAATGGCAACTATAGTTTTGATAACCGCTTTAAACGTCGTGCTTCCACGTATCGCAACCCAATCAAGCATTTGCTTCTTAATACTAGTAAATTCGTTAATGTTGGGTTTAGCCGTTTTCACTTCAAAATAGTATTCTGATCCATCTTTCATCTCCACAAAAAGGTCAACACGTTTTTTGAGCTTATTTCCTAAATTGCCCTTGTCAGCAACGGCCAAAATTTCATTCACTTCCTTATCTTTATCTGGGTCTCGTGAACCCGAACACAGATCACGCATGATATTATCAATTTTTAAAGCGGCCTCACTGCTGATATAACCTTCGAATTCCTTATATTGTCCAATAGCTCGATTTGCTCTTGGTTCAGCAATCATTTTACCAACTTGTTCAAAAATTGAAGTGCCTAGCATTGTATTGAGCGATTGAATAAAAGAAAATAATGCCATCCTATCCTTGCCGAGCAAGCGAAAATGAAAGGGCATTGAATTGGTTTCTGGATTATAAGTTGCCAACTTATCCCGGACCTTTTTAATCAAATAATCCTTTATTTGGTAACTTTGTTGTGGTGTAAGAGCCATATCACATTCCATCTTTTAAATGAAAAACTATTTCCGAATAAGGGGCTTTATCTCTTTCTGTTCTATTTAACACTGGCCGTTTAAATTGATCAACAATCCTCATATTCGCTTGATCAGCAATTGTGGGATAAAGGTTATATTTATCATTCGCTACCAAAAATACGTCAAAGTCATTTGTTAAGAATCTTCTACAATTCAATAAAACTTTTACGATACCATCGACATAAGAGGCGCGTGCTTCTGCTCCCTGTCCTTTATAAAGTGGTCCTATTTCAAGCCCATCGTTACGCTCAAAAGCAAAGAGATCGTAGGCATAAGCGTGCTGTTCATGATAATCAATTTGTCCAACATACGGTGGTGAAGTAAAAATACCTCTAATTTTCTGTGTCGCTAAAATCCTATAAAATTCATTATTTCGTTTTTCTACCTCTTTGAAAATATCGATCGAGCGCGAATCAGCTGAAATCACTGAATAGTAAGAATCGGTTTTTAATTTTGCAAAAGTTTTTAGCCGGCAAAGCGTATCTGCTGTGTATCGATCAAACCATGCTTTTATTGAGAAAAGAGGCTTACAAATTTTTTTATGCTTCCAGCAATAATAGGTTGTTATTTGCGGTTCTTTAAGTGTTGCTAAATCTGAGTGTGTTGTTGCGCGGCACGATCTAATTGTACGGCTTAAAATAACCGCCAAAATCTTTTTATTTTTAATATCTTCGATCCTCTTTATTTGTTCAAAGGCAAAATCGATCTCTTTTTTAATATTTTTTATATACCACTTATCTAAAAAGTTTTCCGCAGACGCATGGTTAAGCTCAATACAATGTTTTTTAACAAGCTCGCCGTATGTTTTCAAAAATTCTTTTTCTTTTTCTATAGAATACTTTTCCTCGTTTATCTGGTTTGTTTGTATTTTATATTTATACTCAGGGCTGGGAAAATAACAGTTGTTAAAATCAGACATGCAAGCTAACAACTCGTCTTCAAAAGATGTTATATTGCTACCTGTTTCGTATTCAGTAATAAGTTGCTTTATCTTCTTTATTTCGTTCTCAAGAGAAGTTAGATTATAATCTAGCAGTTTTGCCTCAGCAATCATGCAATTAAAGTTTGATATATCTATGCCTATTGAGTGCATGCCCATTTCGTGTGCTTGTACAAGGGTTGTTCCAGAACCTGAAAACGGATCGAGAACTATATCACCTGCTTTGAAATAGATATCATTTTTAAAATTGTCAGTGTGATTATCAATAAAATACTGTACAAGTTGAGGTATGAACTTACCTTTATAGGGATGCAAACGATGAACATGTTTTGTGGTATCTTTTTCCCGCAAATGGTCAAAAGATAAAGCCCAATTCAAATCGTCCCCGAGTCGCTTCTTGTAGTTTATTTCGCGCCAACCGCGATAAGATTCATAGTACTTTTTTAAATCATCAACATCTATAAGCACCACATTCTCGCTGTTGTGCTTTTTGACCTTTCCGTACTGTAGCAGGTATGAGATATTTGCTTCGCTAACATCTCGCTTTAAAAAAGCACTTGCCCATTGGCTTGCTTCTCTAATTGTAAAGAAACTTTTTGCTTGCTGCATATTATCCAATCAAAATACTTAATATTAATCTTGAAGGTGTTGGTGTCTTAACCACAAAGATAATTTATAGCTTTCTGTAGTATTATACAAAATGTGTGATGGTTAGACTGGTCGGAGTGAGGGGATTTGAACCTCCGGCCCCTACGTCCCGAACGTAGTGCTCTACCAGGCTGAGCTACACTCCGAAAACAAACCTGTACCTTGGTATTATAAGAATAGCTGCAACAATTTTGCAAGAACTGAATAAGCAAAATAAGAAAATTAGTAAATGCTAGCTTTTTGGGCTATTGGCCCTTGATATGCAATAAAACGCCAATTCGCTAAAAATAGTCCGCCATGGCGAGTTTGGAAAAAGCTCAAGACTGTCTAACGCACGGTCGCAATAATTTTGTGCTAGCTTTAATGTTTTTGCGATTGCATCATGACGCTTTAATATGGCGATAGCAGAATTAAGGTCACCTTCTTCCTGTTGGTTATCGGCCATGGTGCGTTTCCAGAAAAGCCTTTCGGGTTGATCAGCTTCCTGTAAAGCATAGATAACCGGTAACGTCATTTTTCCTTCACGAAAATCATCGCCAGTAACTTTTCCAAGATGCTCTGAATGAGAGGGCAGATAATCAAGCGCGTCGTCAACAATCTGGAAAAGAATTCCTAAATTAATGCCGTAATTACGCAAAGCGTTAGTTTCAGCTTTGCTTTTGTTTGCTAAAACACCGCCAATTTCACAAGCAGCCGCAAAAAGGGCTGCGGTTTTGGCTTCAATAACCTCAAGGTATACAGTTTGATTTAAAGAAAGATCATGAATGTTCATTAATTGTAGAACTTCGCCTTGAGCGATTGTAGCTGCTGCCGTGGAAAGTATATGCAAAATCTCAAGATTACCGCTTTCAACCATAAGTTGAAAAGCCTTGCTGAATAAAAAATCTCCAACCAATACGCTTGCTTGATTGCCCCAAAGTGTATTAGCCGTAGACGTACCGCGACGTAACTGACTATTATCAACAACGTCATCATGTAATAAAGTTGCTGTGTGGATAAATTCAACACAAGCTGCCAAAGATAAGTGATGTTGTCCTTGGTACCCACAAAGACGACTGCTGGCAAGAGTTAAAATAGGACGCAATCTTTTTCCACCGGCACTGATAATGTGCTGTGCCAATTCGGGTATTAAGGCAACACGGTTCTTTAACTGGTTCAGAATAATCTGGTCCACTGATGTTAATTCTTCTTGCAATGCCTGGCGCAACTTTTGAAAAACATCAAAAGAGGGGGTCTTTGCAGAGGCCAATCTTGCCATTATTTTTCCCTTAATTTTCCTTGACGAAAACAAGTCGTTGCACCAGCATAAACAGAAACAAAATTGGGTCAAGCACCCTGTTGACGCATTTATTTTTACGCTCGGTTGTTTTAATTTAAAGCTTAATGGATGACAGAAATAAATATCCAAACAGTGGATGTAACAGAAGACCAGATTCTAGGCGGTAGAGTGCGCCTGTTGCAACCAGCACAGGGTTATCGTACGGCAATCGATGGAATTCTTCTGGCAGCAGCAGTAGATGCTACGCCAAAATCCGAGATACTTGATCTGGGAGCAGGGGTGGGTACGGTTGGGCTTTGTTTGGTTGCACGGCAACAAAATGTTGGGTCAATTATTGGGGTTGAGCAAAACAGTCAGCTATGTAATTTGGCCAGAAAAAATGCCTTAATCAATTCGGTTGCTGAAAAAGTACACGTACTTGAGGCTAATATCCGGGATCAAACCATCATGCCATCACACCGTTTGTTTGACCAGGTGATGATGAATCCGCCCTATTTGAGACAAAACCAAATTGGTCGCAGAAGTTCAAATCTATTGCGTCAACAAGCATTATATGAAAATGGCCTTAGCTTGGATGATTGGTTGAAAATAGCCTGGAATTATGTGAAAAGTAACGGAACCATCACCCTAATTCACTTAACCCAGCGTCTGCCAGATATTTTTGGTTTTTTTGATCAAAAAACCTGCAGTATCAAAATTTATCCGTTATGGGCAGGTCCGCATACACAGGCAAAACGTCTTATTATTCAAATTACCAAAGGACGTAAAAATCCCTTTGAAATGTGTCGTGGGCTGGTCTTACATCAGGAAAGTGGCCATTATAGTGTGGCAGCAGAAAACATTTTACGCCATGCCCAGCCCATTTTATGGAAATGATCTGGTAAAAAACCATAAGGATACTTGATTGTCTTCTCATGTTATCTTAGATTTTTATGAAAGTGACATGTATATTTTAGGAACGATTGCAAAAGGAAAAAAAATGTTTTTTTGGAAATCGCGTCAGGTTGAAGTCCCAATGTTGGTGTTATCGGGTGTTATCGGTCGTTATGGGCGTTTCCAACAGGGCTTATCTTATTTAGGAATACATCGTTTAATTGAACAAGCCTTTCAGAATCCTAAAATACCAGCCTTGGCCTTGCTTATTAATTCGCCTGGTGGATCACCGACACAGTCAGCTCTTATTGCCCAGGCAATTAGGCAGAGGGCAGATGAACATAAAATTCCCATATTTTCTTTTGTTGAAGATGTTGCTGCTTCGGGTGGTTATTGGTTAGCTTGCATTGGGGATGAGATTTACGCTAATCCTTCCTCGTTAATTGGGTCGATTGGCGTTATTAGCTCTGGATTTGGTTTTACCGAGCTTATTCGAAAAATTGGAATTGAACGTAGAGTTTTTACAGCTGGTGACCGAAAAATGATGCTGGACCCCTTTGCACCAATAAAAAATGAGGATCAGGAAAAGGTTAAATCATTACAGCAATCTATACACCAGATATTTAAGGACTATGTTGTAAGCCGTCGCGGCAGCCGAATCTCGGCACATAGTGATGATATTTTCAATGGAGATATATGGACCGGCCAGCAGGCGGTTGAAAAAGGTCTTATCGACGGGCTTGGTGGAATCGAAGATGTTTTACAAAAAAAATTAGGAAAGAAAACCAAATTTGTCCGTATTGAGGCTAAAAAAAGCTTTATTCAGCGTTATGTTGGTTCTTCTCGCCATCGGCTTGGCGTAAGCGAGGAATTATTACAATCTCTTGAAGAGCGCTGGTGGTGGGAGCGGTTGGGTATATAATAACCAGCCTATATCACAAGCTTCATGTGCATATCATGAATAGCATGGTCTATTACAGACTAAGAAAGCAAAAATATATCTGCAAATTAACTAAGGTTATTTACCACCATTTAGGGTTGACCAACCCTCTGGGTTTTCAAGAAAATCCCTAACTATTTTACTATCATTTCCGGTTAACCGCCCATCTTTTTCGGCAATTGCCAAAATATCCCACCAGGTTGCCAATTCATGAAGCTGAACTTGTAAATTAGCAAGAACAGAACGGCTTTCAGGAAATATACCATAGTGAAAGATCACGAGTGTATGATGAATCTGGGCTTCGGCTTTACGCAGAGCGTGGATAAAATTAACCTTGCTACTGCCATCAGTTGCCAAGTCTTCAACCAGCAAACAGCGATCACCAGGACGAATGACCCCTTCAATTTGTGATTGGCGGCCAAAACCTTTGGGTTGTTTGCGTACGTAAGCCATGGGTAAACCCATTTCTTCAGCTATCCATGCGGCGTAAGGAATCCCAGCTGTTTCACCGCCTGCAATAACATCTAAACTTTCGACCCCAACCTTCAGTGCCAATAATTCAACAGCCATTTGAATAATTTTCCGCCGTGCTCTTGGAAAAGCAATTAATTTGCGACAGTCGACGTAAACCGGGCTGGCGCGGCCTGATGTTAAAATGAAAGGTTGCTGCGGTCTTAGATAAACAGCTTCAACCTCAAGCAGAATACGGGCGGTCATTTGATTTAGGCTGGTGATTAAAGATTGGCTTTCCATGGATACCTCTGTTTTCTGCTTGTTGTAACGCACCTTTGGGGCTTTGTCCACACACGATTTTGGGGTATGACAGTACAGATCTAGCTTTTGCTGGTATTTATACAAGCTTTAGGTGATGTAGAAAAATTCCCTGTAAATTTTCTAGTAAGAAATTAGGCAACGGTTGCGTTGTATAATACAAAGCTATTGCAGGCGTTGTCAAAAGGTGGGCAATTAATTTGGTCGATATTATCTTTTGCATGGGGAGGCTAATACCAGCAAGTGGCTCTTCCAGCATAAGCAGGCGTGATTGGGCTGTAAAGCAGCAAATTAACGATAATATCTGCTGTTGTCCTCCAGATAATTGCCAAACACGTCGGTTACGGATAGCGCTTAGTAAGGGTATTTCACGGTATAAGGCTTCTAGAGATATCCGATGTTTAAAATTATTTTGAGCTACCAACTTTAAAGTTTGTGCGGCAGTTAACGACGGAAAGGTAATACGAGGGCTTGGTAAATACTGTATGCCCAGTCGACCTTTTTGCCAAACATCAAGTTGCTTGCCTGTTGATGAAGTTAAGATGTGTTCACCAAGTGTAATTTGTCCTTGCTGCGGGCGTTTTAGACCCATTAAGGTTTGAAATAGAAGTGTTGCCCGATCATCTTGAATCAAGATTAAAGTAGGGGATTTACAAGAAAAATTAATCACCGCTGACCCTATCTCAAAGCACAGATCTTTTATGTTAAGGTTCATAAGATATGTCCTTCACACGCAGCGATGGGAAAAAATCTTTGAATAACGGGTTGACCAGAATTTGGTCTGGTGTTGCAAGGTAGGTTATATTTTGCTGTGTATATTCTTCGTGTAGCCATAAAATTTTGTGTGCATGACGTAATAGCCAATTTAAGTGATGGTCGGCAATAATAATGATACAACCTTTTTCCTGTTGTTCTTTCAAGTAGCGTTCGAGGATTACTTGTTCCTTGATTTCAAGATTGGCCATCGGTTCATCTAACAGTAATAGTTGGGGCATAAAAATACTGGTTCGCAAGATTTCCAGCAACCGTAATTGGCTGACTGTTATATCTGTAATTTGGTAAAAACCCCAATTCTGAATACCCCATTTTGTTAAAAGTTCTAGCGCTTTTTGGTTATCAATAATATCTTCCTGCAGTCCCATTTTCCTGCTTATAAAACCTTCCCAGCGCCACCAATGCGGTCGAGCCAACCGAAAGGACAGTGCCAGATAGGATAAAACCGAAATTTCCGGTAAAGTTCGGCTGGACTGAAAATTACGGATGATACCATGTTGCAATCGCTGTCGTATGCTTAAGGATTTTATATTTTTCTTATTCCAAAAAATTGTCCCCGAGTGGGTTGGTTCAATACCGCTTAGTATATTAATTAGTGTTGTTTTGCCCGACCCATTAGCCCCAATGATGCCTAAAATATTCCCCGATTCTAATTTAAAATTGATAGAAGCTAAGGCCTGGATACCGTGATAATTTTTGGTTATATCTTGAACCTCAAGAAAGTTCCTTAAGGGTGTAGCTGGTATATCTTGATGTATTGCCTGTTTCGGAACTTGTTTGGGAAAAATATTATTTATCATTTGTCCTTTAAATGGTCGTTTAGTTAATAAACCGTTTGGCAATAGGACAACGGTCAATATCAGCAATAAACCATAAAGACCGGAATGATATTGTTCAAAATCACGCAACCACTCTGATGTGAAGGACAAAAATAATACTGCCATAATGGTACCGAAGGGGCTGCTTTTACCACCAAGCACAACACTTAATAAACAGAAAACCATACCCGGCAATTGAAACAGATGTGGTGAAATAACTTTTAAACTTTGCCCCTGAATCATCCCTGCAATCCCAGCGATGATAGCACCCAAGGAAAAAACAATTATCTTCAGTGACCGTGCCGGTATTCCAAGCCCATCAGCTCCAACAGGGTCATAAGTTAACCATCGCCATAAAAAATATTTAAGTCCGGATTGCAACGCATATGCAATGGTAATAGTTGCAACAACTAGTGTCCAAACAATGCATAATAGGTACAGTTGATAATCAATACCTATTGTCAAAAAAGTTAGAGAAGGGAAGTTATATAAACCGTTTGCTCCACCCAGCCAATCTGGTTGATGCACAACAATGAGATACAAAAATTCGCTAAAAATCAGTGTGGCCAGTGCAAAAGCATGCGAATTGAGAACAATAACCAGTCTAATAACTAAATAGGCAATCGGCAGGATAACAACAATTTGCAGCAACAAATGCACCAAAAATTCAGTTGTAATATATGTCCCCAAAAGAGCAGACATATAAGCCCCAAAACCAAAAAAGGCAACCTGTGCTAATGATAGCAATCCTGCCAGTCCATAGTTAAGCTGAAAGCTAAGAGCGAGTAAGCTTTGGCAACCGGCAATAGTTAGCAGCAAAAAAAGATAATCATTCCAACCAATATCAACTACTGAAACAACAAAATAAAAAACGAGTCCCGCAATAATAAAATATTGACGAGTTTTAGTTAATTTATTGTCCATATTAAACACGTTGACCTTGAATATCTTGGATTAGGCCTTTTGGCCGCAACAGCATCAGTACTAATAATAAGCCGTATATAATAATGGATGCTAAGGGATAGGAAAAAATAAATGCAAGCAATACATCCAAAAAACCAAGCAGAAAAGCACCAAAAATTAAGCCAGATAGACGCCCCCATCCACCAATAATGGTTAATATGTATGTTTTAAGTAGCAGATCATTACCCTGATCGGCAGATAAATAATATTGTTGGCTCAGGAATAGTCCAGCGGTGGCTATTAAACATCCAGCAATTAAAAAGCAAATGATGGTTGTTGTTTCAAGCTTTATGCCATATATGGCTGCAAGCAATGGATTTTGTACACTCGCCTGAAGACGTAGGCCAGTTTTGGTAAAATGAAGAAAACCAAATAACACAAGAACAGTAAAAGTAGTTATTGGGGCAAGCCATAATAACAGCTTGGGAGTCACGATATTCCACAATTCAAAATATGGATCGGTAAATAACCGAAGCTGTACCGGGGCTGATCCCAAAAAAAGTACTAATAAATTTTGAATAATTAATCCAAGTCCAATGCTGCTTAGGAAAATGGTCTCTATCGGTCTATTTCGTAATGGCCAGTAAAAAATAAATGATAAAACGACCAAAACAATACCCATTCCCAGAATAACTACGGGTACGAATAGTAGTGTTAGTGATTTATTGATAGGCAACAACCACGCGTTTATCAAACCACTGGCCAACAACAATTCACCATAAGCAAAATTAATACTACGAGCGGCGTTCAGCAAAAAAACAAAGCCCAGCGCAGCTAACACATAGATACATCCAAGGGTTACGATATTAAAAAAAAGCCCGGTTACCATTTTTATGTTACAATATTGTTATTAAGGATTATACCGTTCTACAATTTCTGATTGGTGGTTATAACCGTTATAGCAGATAATAATTGCTGAATGTGCCATATTTCCTTTGGCATCTGCCTGATAACGCATCGCTAATCCATTAAATGGTTGCTGTGATAACCCCAATCTTAGCTGGTTGCGTAATGCGGCTATCGTCATCAGTGCCTGATCAGGGTGATTTTCTACTGCACGCGCAATTTCCTGCATCAACATGTTCATTGCATCATATTGCGCTACTGCAAAGGCATCAGGTTCTTTGCCAAAACGTTGCTGATAATCTGTAACGAAAGCGCGCATGTTTGGGTTAGAATCGACAACAGGTGCAGCACTGGTCTCGGCGCAAACATTCTTCAATTCTGCTGAAGATAAAAGCTTTGCTGTGCTTGGTTGGTGCATAGCAGATCCAGCAATAATTGGTAATTCAATATTTAACTGACGTGCTTGTTGGATTAGTAGCGCTGTCGAAGGGGCATGCAATTGCAAAAGGAAACCATCAGGATTTTTTTGCATAACCCTTAGTAAAATTGGTGCCAGATCACGAATATTTGGATCAATTGATATTGCTTCGACGGGATCAATTTCAAGATCAGCAAGGTATTGCCGCAAATATTGCAATCCACTTTGACCATAGGCGGTTGTTTGGTAAAAAATGATTGGACGCTGAATTTTTCTATAGTTAGTGGCATAAAGGGTTTGGGCTTTTTTTACAACCGAGTCATTTGGAAAGAAGCGGAATAACCATGTATTACCCTGTTCGGTTAAGCTTGATGTTCCAGATATGGTTGTTAAAGGAATCTCTGATTTTTGTGCTAGGGGTAATAAGGCAAGCATTTGCGTGCCAAGAATTGGCCCGCTAATCGCAACAAGATTGTCGCGACGCAGCAACCTGTTAAAAGCCAAGGTAGCACCTTCTGGTGTTGTTCCTGTATCAAAAATCTCGTATTCAATGCTAATATTGGCTTGCCTTAGAACAGCAGGTGGGTTTTCCAATGCCAATAAAGCCCCATTACGCTGGCTCTCTCCTTCCAAAGCCAGAAAACCAGTTAGCGGTACTAAAATACCTATATACAAGTTTTTTTTGGGTTGATCAGCCTGAATAATGGTGGGTGATCCAAAAACCAGGGTCAAGGATACTAACGCAGACAAAAACAATCTTGAAAAATTTACAACATACCTGCCCATAATCATAAAAATCAATTTTCTGAACATTGCGTTAAACCCTTGTAAGATATTTTTATATTTCTTAGCTATCTCACTTATGCTCAATAACAGCTTAAAAGCTGTTCACAAGGCATATATTTGAACTTGTATGGTACCTTATTTAAAAAGAATAGTTTATTATTTCCATTAAATATAGTAATATGTCGGACGGTTAAAATGATTAAAGAAAAAACTGTTTTAAAAAATTGATTAGAACAACTGAATACGAGCTTAAAAATTTATGTCAATAGATGCGTTGCTTCACAAAACATTTCGGGATTCGGAGACCATGTCGCGTTCGACAACTTGGCCGTTAATGGCCGGATCATCAAATGCAAGCACTTTACAAGCCCCAGCTGAAAAAAGGCCTGTTCGAATATTATCAATCGATGGCGGCGGCATTCGTGGTATTATTCCAGCCTTAATATTGGCCGAAATTGAGCAACGTACGGGCAAGCCTATTTCACAGCTTTTTGACCTGATCGCCGGTACATCAACAGGTGCTATTGTTGCTATGGGTCTTTGTTTGCCAAATGCTGAAAAAAAGAATAGATACAAAGCCAAAGATATTATCCAGTTTTATGAAGCAGATGGAAAAAGGGTTTTTTCCCGAACAATTTGGAAAAAAATCCGGGCAGTTGGCAATCTTGCCGAAGGTAAATATTCGGCTGCAGGTCTTGAAAGTGTTTTAGAAGAATATTTTGGGCCTGCGAAAATTAGTGATACGTTAACAGATGTCATGATTGCTTCTTATGAAATTGAACGGCGATTGCCCTTGTTCTTCAAAAGCAGTCTAGCCCGGCAAAACCCGCAATATGATTTCGCGGCCAAGCACGTTATTCGTGCTGCTACCGCTGCACCAACATATTTTGAACCAGCTTTGTTGCAGGTTGATGGCCCTGGTGATTATTATGCCCTTATCGATGGTGGAGTGTTTGCCAATAATCCTGCTATGTGTGCCTATATAGAGGCGAAACAACGTTATCCAGAAAACGAAAGTTTTTTGATGTTATCATTGGGAACTGGCGAGCTTACACGCAGATTACCCTATGACAAAGCGAAAGATTGGGGTGCTGCGCATTGGGGGCAGCAGGTATTTACCCTGATGTGCGATGGTAGCAGTGACATGGTTGATCATCAGCTGGGCATTTTATTGCAACCGCAAACCAATGGACGTCGTCAGTATTATCGGTTCCAGGCCAGGCTGGATAATAATGAAGACCTTGATGATGCCAGCCCCGAAAATATTCGGGAATTGAAATTGTTGGCCGAGCATGTTATCCAATCCAACCGTTCAGCCATAAGGCATTTGTGCCAGCAATTGCTTGACTTTGCGAATCCAGCACCAGTAACAGAGATGTCAGAAACGGTTTCGTCATCATAGCTTTTTCCCATTTTTTATAGAAGAAAAACGGTGGCTTCTAACTATCAAGATAGCGGTAAGTTCCATCGCCTTTAGCTAAAAGCTTGTTTTCTTCAGATAAAATTTGTGCTGTGCTAAAATAAACCCTACGTCCTCCACCTAATTGCTGACCAGTAATTTTTAAAATTCCTTGGGAAGGGGATTGATAGATAAAATGGGTTGTCAACGAAATGGTAACCGCTCGACGCCGTTCTGTCTTTGCCTGCTGCTGATGATCATGGAAAAGCCCAGCTAAACCACCTGCAATATCCAATAGAGAACATAAAACACCACCGTGCATAATACCAAGTGTATTTAAGTGATCGGGCCTTATAGATAAGGTAAGTTCAACAGAAACCGGATCCCATCTTGTAATTTGGTGCCCAAGCCACTCATTGTAATTTTGATTGTGGGGTATCATATTTTATCACCAATCTGTTTTGATTATTCATCACTTCTTATTAAACCCCAAAAACCGACAGTAGTAAAGATTAGCAAAGGGCCAATGGCGGCTAACAAGGGCTGTAAAATACCGGTTTGTCCAAAAGTTAGTAAAATACCATCAAGCACAAAATATAAGAATCCAAGACCTATACTAATTAATATATTATGACTTAAGGTTGTCCTGCGCGGGATTAATTGGGCACTGGGACTTGCCAGTAAAATCATAATTAAACATGATAAGGGCGCAAAAATGCGCCGGTAAAACCAACTTTCATAATAATATTTTGAATTTGCACCAACGAAATCCGGTTTGCTAAAATTATATAATTGCAATAACCCCAAATATTCAGCTCCTAATGATGATTGAACAATATAGTCTGGCTTTAGAGAGGTTTTCCATGAACGATCGACAAAATTTTCGACGGATGGTGAAAAGCTACCCAAATTAGTTTGGGATATCTGAACAACCTGTCCTTGCTGTAAAGTCCAACCATTATTTAGCCATTCAGCCTTTTGGGCGGTTATTTGCTGCGTAATGATATTATTTTGATCGCGGATAAAAATGCGCACACCATCAAGAATTTTTCCGTCATATCTAACAGAATCTATTGCAATAAAATCGTTACCTTCTTTTAACCATAGACTGTGTGCTGTTTTGGATATAGGGGTTTGTTGTTTTTGAGGGGCTGTTCCGGTTGATTGCTGTTCCCAATTTTGTAGCTTAACCATTGTATATGGAATCAGCCATTCGCTGGTTGTAAAAAACAGAAGACACATTGACAGACCGGCCGGCAATAAACAAAACAAAAAACGGTAAAAGGGTATCCCAATAGCTTTTATAGCAAGAATTTCTTGCGTTTGCGACAAACGTGATAAAAAAAGCAAGCTAGCCAGCAAGATGGCAAAAGGCATTATCAGAAGTATAATACTTGGCAAGCGTAATAAAGCATATTCAATGGTTGCCCAAACAATATCATTTTGGGTTGACAGAATGTCGTCGATATTGTTTAGCAGATCCAATATCAGTAATAAACCTGATAGAAACAACAGTGTGATAACAATATATTTCAGATGTTGATGAAACAGATGCCGTCCTAGTGTTTTTAGGGTCATGATTTGCCCTTGTTAGAACTTTTGTACCGGTTAAGAAATGGTGTGTGCGCCGATAACCATTCAACCACATTAAATCCTGGCCTTGTTGCGGTTAGATGAAATAAAAAATAGCCAATCGTACTGAAACATATAAAAGGCAGCCAAAGCGCGATTGCGGGTGATATCTCGCCATTACCTACTAAGCTGTGTCCCAGTTGTATCATTTGGTGGTAGGTGATAATAACAATCAAACCCGCAGCAATTCCCAAACCAGCCTGACGCCGCCGTGGTACAATCCCAAGCGCTATGGCCCAGAATGGAAGGGCAATAATGCTTAAATTACGTACGAGTTGCCCATGAATTTCTGCCGATATTTTATCTTCTGATAGAAGAGCAGGGGGATTTTTAGACAATTTGATAAGCTCAACAAACGTTAGTTCACGCTCGCCCCCTTCGATACCGCGATCACGAAATTGCTTGTCTAGGGCGGAAAAATCGATAGGTAATCTGAATTCTTGAAAACTAGCGATGCTTGATTGACCGTTTTGGCGTTTTTCAAGCCTTAATCCATTTTGTAAAATAATTACCAACTGGTCATCGATGTTTGCACGGATTATTTGCGCTTTTTCAGCCGCGATGGTTATTTCATTGCCATTTGGCGGTGTTTGCTGAATAAAAATGCCGGTAATTTCTTGTCCAACGCCCAAATCATCGTAAATTTTCCGGGTACCATCAATACTAATAACTGTATCAGGTAACCCAAAGAAAAAACTGCCGCGTTCTAGGGTTGCGTTCCAGGCTGTTTCGGTAATAAGGTGAACTAGGGCACGATAGGCATAACGTGTATGAGGTTGTAGATAGCCTGTTATAAAAAAGGTTAAGAATGTTAAACCTGTCGCAACAACAAGTAGTGGTTTTAAAAGCTTAGTTAATCCAAAACCAAGGGATTGTGCTGCATCCCATTCGCTTGATTGACTTAATTTGATTACCGTAAAAATAATAGCAATAAAAAAAGCAATTGGAATGGCTATACCTAAATAATGGGGTATCAAATTACCCAACATCTGAACTACAATATGCAAGGGACCGGCCTTGGTTAGTACCATATCGACAAGGCGCAATAATCGCTC
>CAYPXH010000026.1:0-21326 GCA_964414755.1 uncultured Rhodospirillaceae bacterium
ACGCCACCCCCGTGCAGACGCGCGGCCAGTATCGCGACCTGATGGTGGATTACCAGGATTTAATGGTAGTAATCGTGAAGAATCGTGGCGCGTGCAACAGATTTTATTACAAAGTCACTTAAATGCATTAGAATTGTTTTCAAATGTTCCGGTACATCTATCGGGTTATTGCCGACTACAAGCTGGTAAAAGTGTGGTATTACTCGATACAGGTCTGCTACCTGACGTTCCATATGACGCTTCGATGCATGCCGGCGCTTTAAGTTTTGAATTCTATGCAGGTAGCGATGCAATTATCGTTAACTGCGGTAGTAGTCCAAATCCGATATGGCACGATGTTCAACGGGCAACCGCTGCTCATTCGACCCTGATTATGAATGATACCAATTCCTCGTTCTTGGGGCGCAATCATGGAGTTATAAAGGGTCCACAGCTAATTAAATGCCAGCGACAAGAAGAAAATGGCAATTGGTGGCTTGAAGCCAGTCATGATGGGTATCAAAAGCTTTTTGGCACAACGCACACAAGACTTTTATATTTAAGTCATGATGGTTTCGATTTGCGGGGTGAAGACATTTTAGAAAGCAAAATAGGCCATCGTTGCGTTGTTCGTTTTCATCTACATCCAGATACAGTGGTAAAACTAGAACCATCTCAACAGACAGCCATTCTTAAGGTGCCTAGCGGTCAGTCATGGCAATTAAGAACCATGATCGGCAATATTGAAGTTGAAGAAAGTGTGTATCTTGGACCTAATGGCATTATCCATAAAAGCCAACAGCTAGTTATTGGTAACCTTCCAACCGACCCAAATTTAAAAATTAAGTGGGCTTTAACCCAAAAAGAATCTTAGTAAAATGAATAATCACGAAAGTGTGCTAGAAGAGGGTATATCTAACCATTAACAGTACCTACAAACTATCTACCTTTTGTTTGCTTAGCCAGTTGTGGCAAAAACATCATTAAAACAAGGCCTACAAAAATGAAAAGCAGCACGGTTGCCATTCCGGCGCGTTGACTGTCAAGCATCAGCGTAACCCAGCTTAGAATTGCTGGTCCTACAAAAGCGGTTGCCTTGCCGGCTAGCGAATAAAGACCAAAAAATTCACCAATCATTTCTGGCGGCGATAACCGAATCATCATACTGCGGCTGGCCGATTGAATCGGCCCAAAAAACATTCCGATCATCATACCCAGAAGGTAAAACCAGGCTTTATCCGTTATTAAAACCAATGATATCCCTAATATAAAAACTGCGCCAAGTGCAAAAATAATTGTCCGACGTGGCCCGATCCGATCATCAATCCAAGCACATCCAAAGGCGCCTATACCTGCAGTAATATTAAGTAAAATACCAAAAAGCAATATCTCGGGCATATCCATACCAAACTGACCAGCGGCATAAATACCACCAAAGGCAAATAATGTATTGAGGCCATCGATATAAATCATTTTCGCCAGTAAAAACCACGCTATATGCCTATAATTTCTCAATTTGCGAATGACCATGACAACATTGACTATTCCGGCTTTCATACTGTGATACAATGTAACGTGTGGTGATTTTTGCTGTTCACGCACAAAAAAGAAAATTGGCCCAGCAAATATCAGTACCCATAAAGCGCATACCACGTTGGTTATCCGCACATGCTCAAAACTTTCTTTATCAAGGCCCAGGGGGGGTATTTCTGGTTGGACAAAAACAAGCAAACAAATAATCAAGCTGCAGAGGCCACCTGCATAACCCAGCCCCCACCCCCACCCAGATAGACGACCTATATGACTTGGGGGAACAAGATCTGGCAACATTGAATTATAAAAAACAATGGCAATTTCAAAACCGACAGTTGCAATGCCAGCCAATACCAAAGCCATCATCATTTGTTGTTCGCCAGGTTCAGCAAACCATAACCCGGCTGTAGCCATTGCGTTGACACAAGTAAAAATCAACAATAATGGTTTGCGGCGTTGCTGATGGTCGGCTATTGCCCCTAGGAATGGGCTTAATATTGCAATAACCAGACCAACTAAGCTGGTCATCTGTCCCCAAAGGGCCGTACCTGCTTCCTTATTAGGCGCGATAACACCGGTAAAATAAGCACTAAACACAAACGTCGAAATAATTGCGGGAAAAGCCGAATTCGCCCAATCATATAAACACCAGCTGATTTTTGCCTTTCGTCCGGCATCCAAAATTTGGTTTCCTTTTTCTAAACCTTCCTTTTAAGCTAACAGTAACTTTAGCTGTTGGCTAACAATAACTAACTTAGCCAAATCAATATTGGGCACTTTACGCAGATCAGCAAGTAAGTTTTGCGTGTCTTCCCAAGCAGTTTGATGCTGTTTACCCCACTCTTCAATTAAAAATTCTGCCGTTGCTTTAGATTTGCTTTTGTTTTGTAAGATCGAGATGGTTAAGGCATTTTGCTGCATATCTAGTTCTTCCAAAATAGCTGCCAAGGCCATTCGGTCCCAATGCGTTTGTTTATTAGCGCGCATAGCCGCATCACGCAACCAATCAAACTGCAATCTATCGCCAACTTTAAAATAAACAGCGGCAACTTCAAGAACATCGGCTTTTAGGTTTTGTGCAATCCGCACAATATCTAAACCTGCTTCCAAAAACTCTAGGGCATAAACTGCACGAGCCAAATTTTCCGGAGCACCATGTTCAATAACCTGTTTAGCGTTATCATGCCAATTTTTGCGGTCAAGATCGCCCAGTAATGTTGATAAATTTTGTGCAACGAGATTTATTCCCGGTGAGAAGGCTTGAAAATGTTCGGCAATATTTAAAGATGGCTGACCATTTTTTAAAAACCATAATGTTGCCGCTTCGGCCATACGATTGATAATAACAAATAGCTGCAATTGAATATCGGCTTTAACCTTGTTATCTAACTCCTCTATTCCCGACCATAGCTGGCGTAAATTGAATGTAGAACGCGTAATTGCATAAGCACGTGTTATATCAGATGCTGTCTTTCCGGTTCTTTCCTTCATCACATGTAAGAAAGACGGACCTACCCTGTTCACCAAGCTATTAGTAACAGCTGTTGCAATAATTTCCCGCCGCAAACGATGCTGAGAAATATCATGCTGATAGGCTTGTTGTAGTGGCTTTGGAAAATAAAGATAAAGATCATCAATCAATTGTTGATCATCTGGCAAGCTCGAGGGCAAAAGCTCATCGTACAAAGTCATTTTCGCATAAGCCAGCAAAATTGCAAGTTCAGGTCGTGTTAGCCCAATCTGGGCATTTTGACGTTGACGCACGGATTCATCATCCGGCAGAAATTCTAACGCCCGATCCAGTTTACCTTGTTTTTCTAAGGCACGCATAAAACGTACCTGCTGATCCAACTGCACCCAACCAGTGTGTTCGGCTATGCTTAATGCTTGGCTTTGCAGGTAATTATCGCGTAGAACCAATTGGGAAACCTCGTCCGTCATTTGCGACAATAAAACATTGCGTTTATCAATCGACAATTTCCCTTTAGCAACAATTCCATTCAATAAAATTTTAATATTGACTTCATGATCTGAACAATCAACACCAGCCGAATTATCAAGGGCATCGGTATTAATACGCCCCCCTTTCATGGCAAATTCAATGCGTCCGCGCTGGGTTAGCCCAAGATTAGCACCCTCGCCCACAACACGACATCTCAACGAAGCACCATCAACCCGTAATTGATCATTGGTACGATCACCAACCTCGGCATGATTTTCTGTGGTGGATTTGACATATGTTCCAATACCACCAAAAAATAGCAAATCAACCTGACTTTGTAGCAGGTGGCGAATAAGTTCGTTAGGGGTAACCGCTTCTTTTTTAATGCCAAAACATTCGCGTGCCTCGGCTGACAATTTAATTGATTTTGCCTTACGGTCAAAAACCCCACCTCCTGATGAAATTAACTGTGTATTATAATCCGTCCAGGCTGAACGCGGCAAATCAAATAATCTTTTACGTTCTTGCCAACTTACCGTAGGATCAGGGTTAGGATCAATAAATATATGAACATGATTAAAAGCACCCAGTAACCTTGTATGCTTTGAGAGCAACATGCCATTGCCGAACACGTCACCGGACATATCACCAACCCCAACACAGGTGAAATCCTGCTTTTGAATATCACGTCCTATTTCCCGAAAATGGCGCTTAACAGTCTCCCAAACACCTTTGGCCGTTATACCCATTTTTTTATGATCATATCCCGCTGACCCGCCAGAAGCAAAAGCATCATCAAGCCAAAAACCATATTGCCGTGAAATTTTATTGGCGGTATCAGAAAAAGTTGCGGTTCCCTTGTCGGCTGCAACAACAAGATATGGGTCATCATCATCCCGACGCACAACATCTTTTGGTGGTACAACACGATTCTCGGATAAGTTATCGGTTATATCTAATAATCCACTAATAAATATCTTGTAACACTCTATGCCTTCTTGCTGCATTGCTTCTCGGCCAGTAACGGGTGGGTTTTTAACGACAAAACCACCTTTTGAGCCGACCGGCACAATGACCGAGTTTTTAACCATCTGTGCCTTAAGTAAGCCAAGTATTTCAGTTCTAAAATCCTCGCGACGGTCAGACCAACGAATTCCCCCACGGGCAACCTTTCCGCCACGTAGGTGGATACCTTCAACCCTTGGGCTATAGACAAATATCTCAACCATTGGACACGGTAATGGCAAATCTTCAATAAGCCTGGAATTTATTTTAAATGATAGGTAATTTTTCCAATACTGGTCAGGGCCTTTTTGGTAAAAATTGGTACGTAATGTTGATAAAATAACGTTTAAGTACCGGCGAATAATTCGGTCTTGATCAAGGTTGCTAACACTTTCCAGCAATTTATCAATTTCTTGTTTTAAAACTTGGCTTTTTTGCTGGTCATTCCCAGCAGCCGGATCAAACATCGACTGAAAAAGTGCGACAAGTTTAACTGTAATCACCGGGTTAGCCGATAAAGTTTCTTCCATATATTGCTGGCTGAAAGGTATGGCCGCCTGTCTTAGATATTTTGCATAAGCGCGCAACATACTTACCTGACGCCAATCTAACCCAGCTTGCAAAACCAAGGCGTTGAAACCGTCATTCTCGATTTCACGATTCCAGACTTTAATATAACATTCCTGAAAATTTGTTTGCAATTGACGGATATCAGATAACAGCTGCTGGGCTGGCTTCATGCGAAAATCATGAATCCATAGTTTGGTTTGTACTTGATATGGTTCAATTGCATAAAACATCTCGCTTAAAACCCGCAGTCCCATATTTTCTAAAACAGGCAAAGCATCAGACAGGCTTATTTGTTGGGATGGGCTGTATATTTTTAGTCCAAGACAACCGGGCTCGGCAGAGTCCTCTAACACATAAAGGTACAATACTACCTGGCTGGTACTCAAAGCCTTATCAATAAATATAATATCTGTAGAAGCTGTTTGTGGGCTAAAATGCTCGCGGTAACTGAGGGGAAATGCATCAACAAATCTGCGAATAACACTGGCGGCCTTTTCACCGCCAAAATTCTCAACCAATGTTTCCTTTAAACGACTTTTCCAAGAGCGGCCTATTTCAACCAGGCGCCGTTCCAATTCCTCGACATCAACTATCGCCTGATTGGTAGGATCGGTACGAATCATTAAATAAAGCCGACCTAATGGGTCATCCCCCATATAGGTATTGGTAATAACCAACTGGCCTTGAAATGCTTGCAGTAGGTTATCTTCAATTTGGCGTCGTAAATCGCCATCATAACGGTCGCGGGGTAAACACACAATTGCACAGTAAAAACGCTTGAATAAATCATGCCGCATAAACAGTGCAACACGCTGTCTTTCTTGCAACCTCAATATGCTAAGAGCTGTTTCAAACACATGATTCTCGTCAGCTTGAAATAATTCATCCCGGGGATAGGTTTCAAGAATATGACGAAACGATTTTGCGTTGTGGCTGGGAACCGGAAAAGCTGCTCGTTCGGTTAAACGCTGTAATTTATGCCGCAATACCGGTATGTCTTTTAAGCTGGTATTATAGGCACGCGCTGTAAGTAATCCAACAAAAATATAACAACCGCCTAAAGTTCCCTGATTCGTAAGCTTGGCAATGATTACAACATCCATTAATGCGTGCCGGTGAACAGTGGAAAAAAAACCAGCCTTGGTTAAGACCGCAATTTTTTTGTTTGATAAATGGCTTACTTCAGGTGGTAAATGACGGTGAAAACCCCGATCAGCATAAAGTTTAAAAGCAGGATTTTTAAACAAACCATATCCCTGAACAATTTTGGATTGATTCATCATGGGCGATAACGGTCCGGTAAAATCATACTCGGCCATCCCAAGGTAGGTAAAATGATCTTCGTCAAGCCATTTTAAAAATTGTTGATACTCAAGCGATTCAGGAACACTTAATAAACCTAGGCTTTGTTGCAGCTGGCTATTATGCTGGCGCATAACCGACCAATCTGATACCGCGCATTTGACATCTTTTAAAACATTTAACAGGCGTTCCTGGATTAATAGAATGCGCTCAGGCGATGTTTGTTCACTGATCCGAATTTGCATAAAAGATTCAGCATGTCCCTGGCCCGTTTTCTGGCGTTTACCATCAATCCGTTTAATTTGTATAACTGGGTGAATAACCAAATGGGCTGGCAAATCAAGTTGATGTAATGCCTTAACAACAGAATCGACCAAAAAAGACATATCATCATTGATGATTTCGATAATCGAATGTGTACTACTCCAACCATTTTCGTGCTGTTTTGGGGTATAGACACGTATTTTAATGTGCTCTGGGTCACGGGATGCACCCCAATGCCATAGCGACAAAGCTGCGCCCAACAAATTTTCAGGTGTTTCGGCAAGCAAATCGTCTGGCGAGACGTTGGCATAAAAACGCTGGATAAAATCTTTAACTTCTTGCTGTTCTATTGCTTGGGCCTTGGTCAAGGCCAATTGAAAAACTTGTGTCAATAAATCTTGCTTCAGTTTTTCAGCACGGTGCACCATCGTTTTACCCCCCTTATTAGTCGGTCGATAGATAAAAGCGGGCGTTGCCCCTTTTACTGCATGGGGGATTATGTGCTTTTCCAAAAAAAAGGCAATGGTATTTTGTGACTGTAGCTTAAAAGAACAACCAGAACAAATTACGTTTTGTTATTCGTATAGAAAACGTAATAAAAACAAGGCGCACCAAATTTGATGCGCCTGTCTTACAGCTTTATTTATCAAAGCTTAATTGTCTTAATAACCGAGGAAAGCGATTCCATAGATAATAAACCAAACACCAAGAACAATTGCGGCAATACCAAGTGGGCCTTGGAATGCAGCCAATTTTTGGCGTAATTCTTCCGATTTTGCTTTAGCCGATTCATTAGAACTCATCATCTTACTGACGAAGCCAAAACCAAGCAAGAAACCTAAGGCTACCTGCACCAAAGAAAGCAGCAAGAAAGAAACACCCAAGAGCGGCGTATAGCTAAAAAAGAACCCTATATTAAATAGTAAATCAAAAACCAGCTTATAAAGACCCCAAACTAAAACAATAATACCGAAAATCCCTTGAAACGGTACTAATTTAGACAACATTTCTTGTGCTTTAGGATTTTGACCCGCCAACAATGTTGGAACAGCTAAAAGACCAAGCAAAATAGCAAGCAAGCCATTGAAAATAAAAGCGCCCATAATTTGTATCCCTCATGTAAAAAGTTTAAATTAGTATCTTGTTTTCTAACTTATCTGTACCACAGTGCTTTTTTTATGCCTGTTTTTGTAAAAAATTGCAAAGAAATTTTGCAATGATAGAGATTTTTATCCATTGTATCGTAATAATAACACTAAATTAAGCTTTGTTGCCAGAGGACAATAGCAATAAATGCTGATTATGCCGACATACAAGATGTTTGTATGCTATAATCGCAAATAAAATATTGTGTTTTTCCTGATTATGCGTATGTTTAGCCTTACTGTTTCATTTGTTTTAGGGGTCGTAGCTCAGATGGGAGAGCGTCTCGTTCGCAATGAGAAGGTCAGGGGTTCGATTCCCCTCGGCTCCACCATGTTTTTTGATCTTCCCTTTTACAATTACCGCATATCGTAACATTCATTCAGCCAGCAAACTACATATTATTTGTTATTTGGTGACTTTTAAATCCAAATAAAAAGCCCTTTGATTTATTCAATCAATCCGCTAAGCTAACAAAATATATTTTTTGGTTTTTAATCCTCTACAAAATTTAAAACTTAAGAAAGTGAAAAATGAAAGAGAATCCCGTTGGTTGGTTTGAAATTTATGTCGCCGATATTAAAAGAGCCAAGAATTTTTATGAAAATGTTTTTCAAACTAAATTAGAAAAATTGGGTTTTGATGACCCAAATTTCGAGATGTGGTCATTTCCTGGCGCACCGACAATGGGCGGCGCATCGGGTGCAATTTGCCGCATGAAAGGCATAAACCCAGGACATAACAGCGTTCTTGTGTATTTTTCCTGCGCTGATTGTGCGATTGAAGAGAAACGTGTGCAGCAATTTGGTGGAAAAGTTCAAAAGGCCAAACAGTCGATTGGTCAATACGGTTTTATTTCCCTGGTTTATGACAGCGAAGGCAATATGATCGGCCTTCATTCTATGAAATAGCATCTGTAAACTAGGGTACATTGGCTATGCAGGCGGGATTGTACGGTAAAACCGCCTGAAATTATCGTTTAGATCCCGTTTTGATGGGTCAATCGATATAGATTATGCAATCGGCGTGATAGTATAATTGTTTTAATACGCACCATCCATAATACAAGGAACAAGGCGGCAAATGCCGCCATCATAATCAGCAGCGGGTATAAAAAGCTGTTGTGGATGGTTGGTCCATCAAGCCGCAATATGCTGGCCGGTTGGTGCAGGGTAAACCACCAATCAACTGAAAATTTGATGATGGGTACGTTGATGCCACCAATCATGGCCAAGACTGCCGATGATTTTGCAGCCATTTCTTGGTCTTCAAAAGAACGGCGCAAAATCATGACTCCGAGATATAGAAAAAATAGGATGAGGGTAGATGTTAGGCGTGCATCCCATACCCACCAAGTACCCCACATTGGTTTACCCCATAATGATCCCGTTGCCAAGGCCAGAAAGGTGTAAATAGCTCCAATTGGTAGTGCCGCCTGCAGCATAATGTCGGCAACAGGTGCCCGCCAAACCAAAAAAACAAAACCCTGTACGGCTATCATCGCATAAATAAGCAGCCCAATAGATGCAGCAGGAACATGAATATAGATAATGCGAACAGTTTCGCCCTGTTCAATATCTGCTGGTGACAGAATCAAGCCCCAATATCCGCCGACACATAGTAATACAACGGTCAGGATGGCTGTCCAAGGTAAAGCCAAATTAATGCATCGGCGCAGCCGCGTAATATTCTGAATCATTATATTCTCCGTACATCAAACATTTTGAACTTCACTTCAGACATGGCTTGTACTAACCTTGGCGAATAACCCAACCACTAACCCAGGGACACAAAATAAGAAAAAATAAAAATAAGGCTGCAAGCAACATTAGGTTGTTGTATACACCTCCGCCAACCAGCATAGGATATGATAATCCAACTCCAAATAATAATACCGGTATCATGAGCGGTAGCAAAATAATAGGTAAAATCAATTGCTGGCGGAGAGCACGCACTGTTAAAGCCGCCCCCATAACAGTTAGCAAACTAAGGCTGGGAAACGATAAAAGCAAAGAAAGTAAAACTGTTTCCCATTGCCCAAAAGACATATCTAATAAAATTGCCGCCAAGGCTGTAGCCAGAAGAATGGTTGGTATCATAACCAGAAAATGCCGCAATGCTTTTACCAAAGCCAGCTGCCATCCATTAATACCGCAGCTTAATAGTTGCTCTAGGGTACCGTCGCGCCAGTCATCCGCCCACAAATGATCAAGAGGCATAAAGTTGGTTAACAACAACAACACCCAAATAATTGGTATGGCTGTCTGTGACAAAAGCGAGTGATCACTACTAAGTGTGATAGCAAATACAAAAATAGCAATCAGAAAGAAGGCACTTGCCACAACAATATCTTGTTGCTGACGCCAACCAATGACAACTTCACGATTTATCAAAACAAATAGCTGTTTGATCAAAGTAAAAAAACCTCTTTATTCCTGTTTTCTTGGGCGTAAACGACCGTTATATAATATAAATTCATCAATACCGGAAAGCTGAATATCTGCATGGCTACTCATAATAAGAATCCCACCGCGTTTAAGAAAAGAAGAAACTTGCTGATAAAAAAGTTTTATTGCTTGTGAATCAAGGGCAGACAAAGGCTCATCCAATAACCAAAGATTTGCCCCAAGCATCTCTAAGCGGGCTAAAGCTACCCGTCTTTGCTGACCCGCAGACAAGAATTGGGTTAGGTATTTTTGCTCTCGGCGTAATCCCCAATATTCCAAAACTTCGTCAGCTTTTTTCATGAATTCGTTTTGTGTGTTCTTCATAAACAATTTGGCAATTGATAGGTTTTCAAGAACTGTCAAAAATCCTTTTAGACCATTTTGATGACCTAAATAACCTATGCGAATCTGCTCTGACTGCGTAATAGGTTCTTGATACCACAAAATTTGTTCTGGCTGCGGAATGGGAATAATATTGGCAATTATCTTGATCAAGGTTGTCTTTCCAGACCCGTTAACGCCATAAATAACAGCCCCCTGCCCAGCATGTAGGGTTAAAGACAGATCTTGCAATATCGACCTTTGGTTGCGCTGAAAGTGTAACTGGCTAATCTTCAGCATCTTACATTTTTACTCCGCTCTCTAATTACGATCGGTACATTGGATTGTTGTTATCTTTGGCACCCTAAAATGATTGACGAATGCGTGGTTCCATTACATAGTGCAGGTGCTATAAAGTAGTATCCTATTTAACCACGATTTGACATGGTATCGTGTGCGTATGATCCTTATCATATCAGGTATAAAAAGGTTATGTACATCATAAAAGTTTTCAATGCCATACAGGCCACATATGAATTTTACTTATCATATAATATAAATGGAGAATGATTGTGCAAGTCGGACAAGACACTCTAAAAACCCGCCGTCAACTTAAGGTTGGTCAACAAACGGTGGATTATTTTAGCCTAAAAGCTGCACAGCAACACTTAGGTGATTTAACAAAACTACCTTTTTCATTAAAAATTCTGCTTGAGAATTTATTGCGTTATGAAGATGGTCGCACGGTAACAACAGCCGATATCAAAGCGGTTGCTGAATGGTTACAAAAAAGACAATCAACCCATGAAATCGCATTCCGCCCTGCACGCGTATTGATGCAGGACTTTACAGGTGTACCGGCCGTGGTAGATTTGGCAGTCATGCGTGATGCCATGCAAAAAATGGGTGATGATCCCAAAAAAATTAACCCCTTAACTCCTGTTGACCTGGTAATTGACCATTCGGTCATGGTAGATCACTTTGGAACCAAAGATGCTTTTAAACAGAACGTCGGTTTAGAATACCAACGCAATGGCGAACGTTATGCCTTTTTACGTTGGGGACAAACTGCTTTCGATAATTTCCGTGTTGTGCCGCCCGGAACGGGAATCTGCCATCAGGTTAATCTTGAATATCTGTCCCAAGTTGTCTGGACCAAAACACAAACGGGTCAAACAACACCATCAACCGTGGTTTACCCAGATACAGTGGTTGGCACGGATAGTCATACCACTATGGTAAATGGCCTGGCAGTTTTAGGCTGGGGAGTTGGCGGTATTGAAGCAGAAGCAGCCATGTTGGGACAACCTATTTCTATGGTTATTCCAGAAGTTATCGGTTTTAAGCTAACAGGCCAGTTAAAAGAAGGCGCAACAGCCACTGATCTGGTTTTAACTGTAACAGAGATACTGCGCAAAAAGGGCGTTGTTAACAAGTTTGTTGAATTCTATGGACCAGGCCTTAACAATCTGTCGCTAGCCGATCGAGCAACCATTGCCAATATGGCACCAGAATATGGTGCTACCTGCGGTTTTTTCCCAATTGATGCCGAAACGATCCGTTACTTAAAATTTTCAGGCCGTTCCGCACAGCAATGTCAATTGGTTGAACTTTACGCAAAAGAGCAAGGATTGTGGCGTGATGACAAAATTGACCCTGTTTTTACCGACACAGTTACCTTGGATATTGGCACCGTTGAATCATGCTTAGCTGGACCTCGCCTACCCCAGGAAAAAGTTCTGTTAAGCCAGGTTAAAGGCAATTTCCTTTCAGCATTACCGGGTTTTGGTAAAAAAACCATTCAGGTACGCCAAGCAGCAAAACGTGATCTAGCAAGTGAAAACCTGATGGATGGTGATGTTGTCATTGCCGCAATTACCAGCTGCACCAATACATCCAACCCAAGTGTTATGATTGGTGCTGGTCTATTAGCGCGCAATGCTAATCTTAAAGGTTTAAACGTAAAACCCTGGGTTAAAACGTCGCTTGCACCTGGCTCGCAAATTGTTAGCGACTATTTTGCAAAATCAGGACTACAGGATGATCTGGATAAATTGGGGTTCCATTTGGTGGGATATGGTTGTACAACCTGTATTGGTAACTCAGGCCCGCTGCCGGAAAAAGTTGGAAAATCTGTCGAAAAAGACCAACTTGTTGTTGCGGCTGTTTTATCTGGGAACCGTAATTTTGAAGGGCGCGTTAATCCACTAACCCGCGCCAATTACCTTGCTTCGCCTTTATTGGTTGTTGCATATGCATTAGCTGGCAGCGTAGCAATCGACCTTCTGAATGACCCATTAGGGTTGGATGCTCAAGGTAAACCGGTTTATCTTAAAGACATATGGCCAAGCAATAAACAAATTGCCGAAGCGGTACAACAGGCTATAACACCCGAGATGTTTCAAAAACGTTATGGCAGGGTATTTGAAGGTGATTTAGATTGGAAAAACATTAAAATACCACAAGGATTGACATATAAATGGAACAATCAATCCACTTATGTCCGTCAGGCCCCTTATTTCGATCAATTTCAGGCAAAACCAAAAGATTTGCAAGACATTCGTGGTGCAAAGGTTCTGGCTATCCTTGGGGACAATATTACGACCGATCATATCTCGCCCGCAGGGTCCATTGAAAAAAATAGCCCAGCCGCAACATATCTAGAAAAACATGGCGTTTCTTATGAAGACTTCAACTCCTACGGCGCACGGCGCGGTAATCACGAAGTCATGATGCGCGGTACCTTTGCGAATATTCGGTTAAAAAATGAACTGGCTGGTGGTAAAGAAGGTGGATATAGCAGGATGGCCGATGGCCGAATTGCCAGTATTTACGATGTCGCGATGGATTACCTGCAAAAAAAGGTGCCGTTGATTGTTGTTGCCGGAAAAGAATATGGTACCGGTTCATCGCGTGATTGGGCTGCAAAAGGTCCAAAATTGCTTGGGGTCACAGCCGTCATTGCTGAAAGCTTTGAACGTATTCATCGCTCTAATTTGATAGGTATGGGTATTTTACCCCTATTATTACCAACAGGTACCACGAGGCAGCTGCTTAAACTTAATGGTCAGGAAACCATCGATATAGTCGGCATTACAACAGCTATAAAGCCTCGTATGCAACTAACCCTGATCATTAAGCGCAGCACTGGTGAATCCGAACATGTTAAAGTTAGCCTGGCAATTAATACCGAAGATGAAATTCAATATTATAAAAACGGAGGTATCTTGCCTTGCGTTGTACGCCAATTGCTGAAAAAATAGAATTTTGTTAGTTAGATTATCCGGATTATTGGTTTAAAAGCCAATAATCCGGTTTTTGTTTTAACCTACTACACGGCGTAAGAATCTATAAACCCTTTGTTGATAATCACCCGGATTACTAAGGCCATCACCTTCGCTAAGCCGTGCATGTTCATAAATAATCCAGGCAATATCTTGAATATCGTCCGCCTGATTTCCTTTGGCCAAATATTGAGACAAGTCCTGAACCAACGGGTGTGATAAGTTAATCTCAAGAATACGTTTGGTTTGTTGGTTTGTTTGCTGATATTGGCGTAATAAACGTTCAAGGCGAATATCTGCATCCCCCGCTTCGGCAACCAAACAAGCTATGGTATTGTGTAAACGTTGGGATGGCTGTACATCTTTAACAACGTCCTTTAAGGCTATCTTAAATAGGGTTAAGACACCATCTGTTACATTTGTTGTTGGCGGTTTTTCAGATGTCTGTGTTAGCGGTGCAATTTTATTGAGATCATGCCCGCTGCGTGTTATGGAAACAAGCTTTTTTCCTTCAATCTCGGCAATATTTGGAATCCAAAATTCGTCTATTGGATCAACCATAAAAATTACTTCAATATCGCGTGCCTTAAATCCCTCAAGATAATGACTACGTTGGGCGCGCTCTATACTATCAGCAGAAAGATAATAAATATCTTGCTGGGTTGGTTTCATGCGGGCTACGTAATCGCTAATGGCTATCGGTTTTTCCTGGGTACTACTTACCACACGCAATAACTTTAACAATTGGGGTCGATGATCATAATCTTCCCAAAGCCCTTCCTTAAGGACTTGGCCAAAATTTTTCCAGAAAACAAGATATTCTTCAGGGTTTTGTTCGGCCTTTTTCTGCAAGTCGGCCAGTATACGCTTAATTAAACTTTGACGTATTTTGGCAAGAATAGGGTTATCTTGCAGTGTTTCACGACTGATATTTAACGGAAGATCTTCTGAATCAACAACCCCCGTGATAAACCGTAACCATTTTGGCAACAGACCAGGACATTGATCGGTTACAAACACGCGCTTGACATGCAACCTGATATGACAACGCTGTTCCGGATGGAATAGATCAAAAGGTCGCTCGCTAGGGATAAAAAGTAACGCTGCAAAATCAACTTTACCTTCTGCCTTAAAATGCAGACTCATCCAGGGATTGCTACTCGAGTGGGTCAAATGACGGTATAATTCATTGTATTGCTGATCTGTTATCTCTGCTTTAGGACGTATCCAAAGAGCTGTAGCTTGGTTAATACGCTCTTCCTTAGCGTTGCCGTCAATAAGAAAAATTGGTATGCTAATATGATCAGAATATTTTTGAACGACTTCTTTAACAAGCGAGGCTTCTAAAAATTGCTTTTGATCCTTTTTAAGATGCAGAATTATTTCTGTCCCACGCGTTTCATATTCTGACTTCTCAATGTTAAATTCACCCTTACCTTCAGAACTCCATCTCCAAGAATACTCATCGCCAACCTTGCGTGAGATAACCTCGACCAGGTCAGCTACCATAAAGGCTGAATAAAATCCAACCCCGAATTGTCCTATCAGACTTGGTGCACCAGAACTTTTATCAGTTTTTTCAAGATGTTCTTTGATAAATTTAGCCGTCCCACTATGGGCAATTGTGCCCAAATTGGTAATTAGCTCGTCACGATTCATACCAACCCCATTATCAATAATATGAATTGATTGCTGCTGTTGGTTCAATTTAATAGAAATCTGAAAATCGCTTTTTTCAGTCAGCAGACCAGGATTTGTTACCGCAAGATAACGCAGCTTATCGCATGCGTCGGCAGCATTGGCAACCAACTCACGCAAAAAAACCGATCGATCGCTGTATAAAGAGTGTGTGACTATTTCCAACAACCGACTAACTTCGGCTTGAAAAGACATTTTCTGGGCTGTCATCTTTTATCCTCAACTACCATCTATTATTCCAAAATTGTTGCTCAGCAGGGTCTATTTCAACATTTTAAAGCCTATTTTAAGCTTTTGTAGCTGATATTAAAAAACCCTTAGTAAAAAGCTTGTTTTGATATAAGATTAACTTACCTTGTTATCAAGAGTTATGATGCAACGAGATTAATTTTGTCATTCACTTATTCAAAAAGTAAAATCATCGCTGTCCTTGGCCCAACAAACACGGGTAAAACCCATCTGGCGATGGAAAGGTTATTGGCGCATCAATCTGGAATGATAGGTTTTCCCTTGCGATTATTAGCACGCGAGAATTACGAGCGCGCTGTTCGTTCTAAAGGCCATGATTATGTTGCATTAATAACGGGTGAGGAAAAAATTATACCCCCGAAAGCACGTTGGTGGATATGCACTGTCGAAGCAATGCCCATTGATAAAAAAGTAGATTTTGTTGCTGTTGATGAGATCCAGCTTGCAGCTGATCATGAACGGGGTCATATTTTCACTCAAAGGCTATTATTCGCCCGTGGTACAAGCGAGACCATGTTTATGGGTGCCACAACGATCCGTTCGATTCTCAATCAACTATTGCCAGAAAGCGATTATATTGAACGGCCACGTCTATCTGTTTTATCCCATACAGGATACCGCAAAATTTCTCGCCTTCCTAAACGCAGTGCTATTATTGCCTTCTCGTTTGAAGATGTTTACCGTATTGCCGACTTACTGCGCCACCAATGTGGTGGAACATCTATTGTTATGGGTGGATTAAGCCCTAGAACCCGAAATGCACAAGTCGAAATGTATCAATCTGGCGAAGTGGATTATTTAGTAGCTACCGATGCAATCGGTATGGGATTAAATATGGACATTCATCATGTAGCCTTTGCAAAATTGCAAAAATTTGACGGTCGTTACTTTCGATCATTAACATCCGCAGAAATTGCCCAAATTGCTGGTCGTGCCGGACGCCAATTGACGAATGGCTCTTTTGGGAGCACTGATCAGGCGGGATTATTAGATGCGTCAATTGTTGATTCTGTTGAAAATCATCGCTTTGACCAACTCGAACAAATAGAATGGCGCAATCACCAACTTGACTTTACGTCGCCGTCCAAATTACTTCATAGCCTTGATCAAAAACCTGCTAAATCATTCCTAAGACGCGTGCAAGAGGCCGATGATCAACGTTCCTTAAGCTTCTTGGTTAAAGATCCCGAAATTATTAAAGTTTGCCAAACCCGTCAAGACACCTACCTTTTATGGGAGGTTTGTCAGATTCCTGATTTTCGTAAGATGATGACAGATGCTCATGTGCATCTTATCAAAAAAGTGTTTTTACTTCTGCATGAACAACGGCATTTACCAGAAGATTGGGTAGCAAGTCAGGTTGAACGCCTTAATCATACAGAGGGTGATATTGATACACTTATGAATCGTCTGGGCCATATTCGGACATGGACATACATTTCATACAGACCGTCCTGGCTTAGTGTGCCAAAGGAATGGCAAGAAAAAACACGCCTAATTGAAGACAAACTTTCCGACGCACTGCATCGCCAACTTACTCAGCGGTTTGTTGATCGTCGACGCACTGTTCTTGCCAAGCATTTAAGTACGGAACAGCCAACCCTGGCAGGCATTCAGCAAAATGGTCAGGTTGTTGTTGAAGGTTATCCAATCGGCTGGTTGCATGGTTTTAGATTTATAGCCGAACCCGACCAAAATATTTCCTCTTATCATCAGTTGCACCAAGTAGCCCGGCGCGCCTTACGCCAAGAAATTGACCGTCGTATTGCAACGATACGACAATCAACTAATTTGACCATTGATGATAATGGCTATATTTACTGGGAGAACGCTCAAATTGCTTTGGTAACTAAAGGCAAAGATATTCTGTCACCCCTGGTTCGCGTTATAGCCGACGACCTGGTTGAACAGGGACAAAATCAGATTCTATCAAAATTATTAGAGGAATGGCTTAACCAATATCTGCGCAATAACTTGCCAATGCTTTATCTAAACCCCCTTAATACAAAACTGCCGGCACTGGGGCGTGGTTTGTTGTTTCAACTTCAACAATCTCTTGGTTTTGTTAACAAATTAGTTCTTGATGAACTGGGTCCTGAGCTACAAAAAACTGTTCCTATCGCTCGTAAGGACTTGTTTACAATTGGAAAATATGGCGCATGGTTATATGGAATATTTCAGCCTAACAGAATGAATTTAAGAACAATTCTTTGGCGTACCTTTTTCCAAAAGGAACCCAAGATTTCCCCACCAACAAAAAGGTTATTTTATATCAATAAAAAATCGCCCCTTAATTTTTATCAGGGTATCGGTTATTATTATGTAAACTCTTTCATGATAAGGGTCGATATGCTTGAAAAAATTGAACTATATTTTGATCGTATTGCCCACCAAGGTGATTTTCAACTATCACAAAAACATGAAAATGATTTACAAGTAACATCCAAGCAATTGCCCGCTTTACTGAAATTTCTAGGGTATCGACTCTATAAAAATGATCAGGGTGAATTTTATCGGCGCCGACACAAAATTTCCAAAGCAAAAAAAGGTGTTCTTAATTATTCTGATGAATCATCACCTTTTGCGATCTTAAAAAACCTGGGGACGGATTAATAATGAACGATAGTTCTTCACAAGAAATTAAGAAAATCAGGTTGGATAAGTGGTTATGGTGTGCACGTTTTTTAAAAACCCGAACACTTGCTACCAACTTTTGCACTGAAAACCGTGTTCGAATTAATGGACATGCTGTGCAAAAAGCCGGTGTATTCATTCAAATTGGTGATATTTTAACTTTTGCCTGGCAAAACAACATAGCCGTTGTGAAAGTGCTTGGTATTTCCAGCCATCGTGGACCATCATCTGAAGCAAAAAAACTATATGAAAAAATTGATCAGCCTGTACCTCTGGTTTCAACGAATTAATAAAATTTTCCATGAACAATAATTAAATTTTGCTAGACTAATTCTAGCTTTAAATAATTCATGAATTACATGAATATTGCTGCGTGGCAGCAAGCAAAAAAAATTGCCAAGCATGTTGAACTATTTTATGGTAGCAACCCAACTAGGAAAATTTTCTGATTTACTACCTAGATAATACACACGATAACGAGGTTTTTTATGGCACTTGCAAAGGTTACGCTTGATGACAAATATGCTTTGGAAACAGGACGTATCTATTTAACAGGCACCCAGGCCTTGGTGCGATTGCCTTTAATGCAGCGCCGGCGTGACCAGAAAGCTGGGTTAAACACTGGCTGTTTTATCAGTGGTTATCGGGGGTCACCGCTTGGGGGACTTGATCAGGCATTGTGGCGTGCTAAAAAATTTTTAAAATCGCACAATATTTATTTTCAGGCAGGCATTAACGAAGATCTTGCAGCAACGGCAATTTGGGGTAGCCAACAGACTCAATTATTTGGCGACCAGAAGTATGACGGCGCCTTTGCTATGTGGTATTCCAAGGGACCAGGTATTGATCGCTCTGGTGATGCCCTGCGGCATGGGCATTTGGCTGGCAGCTCGAAGCATGGTGGGGTTTTGCTGCTTGCAGGGGATGATCACGGCAGCAAATCATCGACAACAGCTAATCAGTCTGAATTAACTTTCGTTGATTTAGCGATTCCTGTTTTAAATCCATCAAATATTCAAGAATTCCTGGATTTTGGTATTCATGGTTGGGCAATGTCACGCTATTCTGGTTGTTGGATTGCCTTTAAGACGATTGCTGAAACCGTTGATTGTTCAGCTTCAGTATATGTTGACCCATATCGCGTAGTCATTACCACCCCGACAGATCTGATTTTACCTCCGGAAGGCTTAAATATTAGACAACCAGATTCACCGTTGGTAACTGCTAATGCCCTTTATCAGGAAGAACTGTTGCACCGCTACAAATTACCTGCTGTTATGGCTTATGCCCGTGCAAACAAATTAGATCAAATTATCTGGAAACCACAATCTAAACGCTTGGGAATTATTACTTGTGGCAAATCTTATCTCGATGTTAGGCAGGCCCTAAGCGATCTCGGAATTGATGAGATCCGGGCACGTGATCTTGGCATTGGTCTTTACAAAGTTACAATGACCTGGCCACTTGAACCCCAAGGCGTATTAGAGTTTGCCAAGGGTTTTCAAGAAGTATTAGTTGTTGAAGAAAAGAGATCGCTTTTAGAAAGCCAATTAAAAGAGTATTTATATCATATCGCTGCTGATCAGCGGCCAAAGGTTTTGGGGAAAACCGATGAAAACCATCGTTGGCTATTACCGCCAACCAACGAACTTAACGCCGATTTGATAGCTGAAGTTATTGCGGGCAGGCTTGGTGAATCTTTTCAGAGCAAGGAGATAAAAAGCCGATTAACCTTGCTAAGCCAAAAAAAGAATAGCCTGGCCCAATACGAACCGGCGATGAAACGCTTACCTTATTTTTGTTCGGGATGTCCACATAATACCTCAACCAAAGTGCCCGAAGGTAGTCGTGCTTATGGTGGTATAGGCTGTCATATTATGGCAACATGGATGGACCGTAATAACGACACGTTCACCCAAATGGGTGGTGAAGGTGTAACGTGGATTGGGCAGGCCCCGTTTTGCAAAACGGATCATATTTTTCAAAATTTAGGCGACGGTACCTATTTCCACTCGGGTATTTTAGCTATTCGGGCAACGCTGGCTGCTCATGTTAACATCACTTTTAAAATTCTATATAATGATGCTGTTGCGATGACCGGCGGCCAACCTGTTGACGGCCAACTTGATGTTTTGTCAATGGTGCGACAATTACAGGCTGAGGGTGTTAAGCGTATCGCAATTGTCAGCGATGACCCAGAAAAATATCCCACAGCCGTTTTCGACGGCCGATTGGTTACCGTTCATCATCGTGACGATCTTGATAAAACCCAGAAAGAATTTCAGCAAATTTCTGGAACAACCGTTATCATATATGATCAAACCTGCGCTGCTGAAAAAAGGCGTCGCCGCAAACGTGGATTGATGGATGATCCATCTAAAAGACTTTTTATTAATGAAGCCGTTTGCGAGGGATGTGGTGATTGTGGCGTACAATCAAACTGCTTATCGATTGTTCCGGTGGAGACCGAGTTTGGGCGCAAACGCGCCATTGACCAATCAAGCTGTAACAAGGATTATTCCTGTGTCAAAGGTTTTTGCCCCAGTTTTGTTACCGTTCAAGGGGGGCAGTTGAAAAAACCAAAGCCTGTTAATTTAAATACAGGTTCTGGTCAGCTACCAATGCCCCTTTCCCCCTCTCTTAGCCAACCATATAATATTTTAGTTACAGGTGTGGGCGGGACAGGCGTTGTAACTATTGGCGCTCTATTAGGCATGGCAGCACATCTTGAAGGCAAAGGCTGTTCTGTCCTAGATATGACTGGTCTTTCACAAAAAGGCGGAGCCGTTTTCAGTCATATTCGCATTGCACAAAAACCTGAAGAGATATTTTCAGCGCGTATCGCGACAGCCTCTACCCACCTGCTGTTAGGTTGCGATATGGTTGTTGCAGCCAGCCGGGACTCACTAGCACGCCTCAACCCACTATTTAGCAAGGCAGTTATTAACACCCATG
>CAYPXH010000027.1:0-20684 GCA_964414755.1 uncultured Rhodospirillaceae bacterium
ATGATGGCGGGAGTGACGGGACTCGAACCCGCGACCTACGGCGTGACAGGCCGTCGCTCTAACCAACTGAGCTACACCCCCAAATAACCGTCTTTGTTTACTCTGATGGCCTTGGAATGTCAATATGATTTAACTAATGGTAAAAAACAACTAAATTCGTTCAAAAATCAGGCAGCCAACAAATAAGCATGTTTAACCTGTTTTAAAACAGAACCTTAATATCTTGCTGATAATTGTATTACCCATAGCTTAATTACAATATTGATTGAATCAACCCATGCCACCGATTATGATACATCAATTGTGATCAATATAAATGAATTGGTTGTTGCGTATTTGCACTGCTTAAATTGTGGGTTCCATGATTAGTTTTATTACAAATTTTTTGGGTGGGGTTGGCCTTTTATTGCTTGGCATGTGGCTACTCACCGAAGGGCTTAGATCGGCGGCGGGACCAAATTTGCGCAACAACCTGCACCGGTGGAGTGGTAATAACCGCCAATCGCTGTTAACGGGTTTGTTACTTACAGCTGGTGTTCAGTCTTCTGGTCTTATAAGTGCCGCCACTCTTGGTTTTGTTAACGCACAATTGTTAAGCCTTGAACGCGGCATTTGGATTATTTATGGCAGCAATGTTGGTACAACCCTAAGTGCATGGATAGCCGCATTGGTCGGTGTACGATTTAATATCGATGGCTTTGCCTTTATTTGGATTGGTTTTGGTATGTTATTGCGCTTGTGGAAAAGCAAGGCTTGGGCACAAGGCTTTGGCATGGCAATTGCTGGTCTTGGTTGTTTCTTTTTAGCACTCAATACTCTAAAAAATGGCTTCAGTACGCCGGACATAAACCTTGTTTCCTTAAGTTTTATGCGCGATAGCGGCTTTATCAGCATGTTGATTGGATTTGGCGCGGGTGTTGTTCTTACTGTTTTAATGCAATCATCAACAGCTGTAAGCATTTTACTGTTGGCTGCCGTCAGCAATCAAACCGTTTCCCTAGCATTTGCCGCCGCCGGTGTTATTGGTGCAAATATTGGCACAACATCGACCATTGTTTTGGCCTCTCTGGGCGCAACCGCCAATGCACGGCGTTTGGCAGCGGTACATGTTCTTTTTAATGTGTGCAGTGGTATTATTGCCTTGGTGCTTTTATCACCATTTTTATGGTTAACTGCACAGTTAGCTTCTTTGGTTAATGGGGTTACGGATGCGGCACTCTCGCTTGCACTTTTTAATACGTTATTTAACATTTTTGGCGTTCTTATTATGTGGCCTATGACCCGGCCGATGATAAAGTGGCTACAAGGGCGTTGGCAACATTTGCAATATGCCGATAATTACCAACGGCTTGAATATCTGGATCAACACAGCCTGGTTATCCCAACGGTTGCGCTGAAAAGCTTTTATCTAGAAATACAACGGTTGGGGCGCGATGTATTGAACGCCGCATACGATGTTTTAAAGGGTACACATCTGCAACAAGCAAAGTTACAGCAACTACACCAACGAATCGAACTTATTCGCCAAGCTACTAATGTGCTAAACCAATCCGCACTTTCCAAGGATGTTAGTGAAAAATTACCCATTTTGCTGCGCGCCTTAATTCATTACCAAATGCTACTTGAACATTTGCAAACAGATTTGCCAAGCTTTAACGTACAATCCATACCAGCCGAATTGAATGATACTTACCAGCAAATCAATCTATATGTTGCTGAAATTATTCGTCTTGGTCAGCAGGAAATAACCAACCAAGATTTGGCAAAAATAACCGTTGATTGGCAATCGCTGCTGGAACGCTATCAATTATTAAAGCGCAAAACGCTACAAATTACCGCCGAAGGGAATTTATCGGTTGCCAACGGCGACCAATTGCTGCGCCAGCTTGAAACACTTTATATTATTGCCGACCGCACCTTGCGCGCTGGCGAACGTTTATTAGCTACCAGCGACCCCATAAACAAAGCAAAACCCTAGCAATTTTCATGATTATATGCTGATACACCTTGGTGTTAAGGTAAAGCAGGTAATACCTTGAAAGCTATTATGGCGAACAAGATTAGGCCACTTGATAGTGTTGCATATATCAATATTTACAGCTTCTATAATGTGCTTGATAGGCTGAGTACAAGTATTACTGGATTAACCACTTACTCAACTTTGCTAATGGCTACAACCATATTAAAATGGTACTGAGAATTTCTAGAGCTAAGCCAAGAAGATCTTACGCAACCATAACGGCATTCCGCGTAAAAACTTCCCTTTGTTTTAAGGGAATATGCGTTTAAATTCAATTGTGGTTTACCGAGACAGCTGATCAACCTATGCTTCATTGGATAAAGTCTTAACTTTATCCAGTTTAGCCCTTATTTTATTAATTAACTATAGCTTGAATATGGTTTAATTATCCACCACATTAATACTAATACTTTCTAAATAAATTTTGACTCTAACTGCTTATGGCAGCTGGAAATCATATATTTTAAGATCAAGGACATCAGATAATTTTTTATCATCTTTTAGCGATAATAACTGTTGCAATTCCTGTTTTGATATTGGCTTGGTTTGTGAAAATTTTGAAAGTCCAAAAATTAAATGTCGGTTAATAGCCACCGGACTTACTATATGATATTTGTAAGACTGGCCATCTTCTTCATAACGCAGAATGTTTCCAAAATCTATCCCAGCTAAGATCGTTTTCTTCTTAATTAAAGTTCCATCCTTTTTTAACTCCCAGAATAACAGCCTTTCATATTCTTTATCTTCAACAGGCATAAGCATATTTTTATCATCTGCATGAACATATTGCTGTTGACAAAGCAGCATATACCTCTCCTCATCCCCCATCACCCAACTTGGGTAAAGACAAAATGCTCCTTCATGATCATCAGAGAATGGTTTATCAACAGCAAATTGGTATTGCCACTTTATTTTTGGACTATTTTCCTGACTGGTTAACGACTGAGGATCAATAATTGTTAACCCCAGTTGATATGGAAATTCATAATCTTTTTTTGCGCCAATATTAAAGGCTAAGAAATCCATATACCCTTTTTTATCAATATTAAAGTACCACTCGAAATCGGGCATCTCATCAGCTGAGAAATCACGTATCGTCCATCCATAACCTCTTGTATAGTATCCTATGTAAAAATGGAAAGAAATTAGATTATCACCGGCTGTATTATTTTTCTGTGTTATCAAAGAAACAGCCGCACTATCGTTTTCTAAGCTCCAGATATTAATCCCCTGCTCATTGTCACTTAAAAGGGTCTCACCTGATAGAAAGGGAAAATTGGAATCTTGAGACCATTCTTGTTGTCCTTGATCATTAATTTTAATCAGCATGAAGGGCAGATGATTTTCTATAGTAGATTTTTTTATCCCGTTTAAATCATAAGCTAAAATTAAGTACCCATCTTGGGTTTTGCTTATCTTGATATTTTTTCCAGAAAGACTTGGATAAGATTGAACCTCAATTTCGTATTCCCATTCTTTCTTTCCTTGGGGATTAAATTTAACAACTTTTAAAACCGGGTATTCCAAAAGCGCTATTAACGAACCATCGGCAAAGACAGTAAATATTTGAAAAGCAGGATAATCTTCATGAAGTACTGCGTCCAAAATCACTGGAGCCACTTCATTGCCTGAACCATAATTCAAGATTTTGTGCCAAACCCTGACTTCCTCGCCTATTTTAAGTGTGCAAATTAATGCTTGCCCCACTACAATGGGGGTATTATCACCCTTTTTTGTTACGGGATCAACCTTGGAAAGGCGGCAAGTGCCAAGTTCTCAAACTTTTCCTTAGCCAGTAATTGAAAAACTGGTTGCAATGAGAACTCTTTGAGGGTGCTTGTTTCTTGAGAATAGGCAAGTGTATATATTCCGCTCGATAATAAAATGATAAAGCAAAATTTTATTATCCTTTGTATCAACAAAAATATCCCTTTCATCCTTAAGTCTCCCTAAAAAGTCTTGCCAGAAAAAATTGTATCATTTTATTAAAACCAAGATACAAATTTTTTATAAATGTGAGATGAAAATTCTTTGTTCTAAATTTTTAATACGCTTGATCAAATTATTGGCAATCGATGCAGGTTTTTGAAAAAACATTGTTTAATTTTTCTGCTTGTCATTTTGAATATTTCAGTTATAAAAGCCCAATGTCTTCGTGTTTTGGGTGGTTCAGGCGTCTTCAGGGCATGCCGATGCCCCCAAAAAAAGCAGTTTTGTTTATGTGTTTATGAAAGGAAGTTAAATGCCCAAAATGAAAACTAAAAGTGGGGCAAAGAAGCGTTTTGCCCTAACTGGCAGTGGGAAGGTGAAAATGTATCCTTCACAACGCCGTCACCGCCAAGTAAGCCGCCCCAAGAAAATGAAGCGTCAGCATCGTGGGCCAGAAATTATGAATGTGGCCGATGAAAATTTTGTTAAACGCTATTATTTTCCAAACGGTTAGATAGGGGGTTATTATGGCTCGTGTAAAACGTGGTGTTCCTGGGCGTGCCCGCCGCAAAAAAGTTCTTGCGATGGCCGCTGGCTATCGTGGTCGTGCGTCCGAGGTTTATTCAGTCGCGCTTGAAAAAGTTGAAAAGGCTTTGCGCTATGCTTATCGTGATCGGCGCAATAAAAAACGTGATTTCCGCAGTTTGTGGATTCAACGTATTAATGCCGGTGTCCGCGCACATGGCATGACATATTCACAGTTTCAGCACGGTTTAAAATTATCAGGTATTAGCCTTGATCGGAAAATGTTGTCTGATTTGGCAACTCGTGAACCTGAATCTTTTAAGACAATTGTTGAACAAGTTAAGGCAGCTATTCCTGCCAAAGCAGCTGTTTAAAGGGTTAAACGTCGATAACCATAAAAAGCTGGGCAGGAAACTTCCCAGCTTTTTTTATTTAAATATTAATTAGGCTTTATGATGTCTGAAAACCATACCCTTACTGTTGAAAATATTAATCTTGTACACCAACAATCATTGCATCAATTGGCAAGCGTCAGCAGTATCGCAGAACTTGACAAGATTCGCCCAGAGTTAACCGGCAAAAAATCGCCTTTAACAACCATGCTTAAAATGCTTGGAACCCTAAACCCCGATGAACGTAAAGCGTTGGGCGGACATCTGAACAAAGTTCGCGAAGAAATAGCAACCGCCCTGGACAAACGTGAACACACATTGCAACAACAAGCCCTTGAACAAAAATTGCAGCTGGAAAAACAAGATGTAAGTTTACCGCCAAGACCAGATATGGTTGGTAAAATTCATCCAATTACCCAAGTTATTGATGAAGTTCGACATATTTTTTCCAAAATGGGTTTTCAACTGGCAGAAGGGCCAGATATCGAACGCGAATATTATAATTTTAGCGCCCTAAATTTTCCCGATGATCATCCTGCCCGGCAAATGCATGACACATTTTATTTGCCAACATCACAAGATAATCCCGAACTAGGAGCTGTTCTGCTACGCACCCACACGTCGCCTGTACAGATTCATGCTATGCGACAGTCACAACCACCGCTAAGAATTCTAGCACCAGGTCGAACATATCGTTGCGATTCCGACGCCACACACAGCCCAATGTTTCATCAAGTTGAAGGTTTGGTCGTTGACCGTGATATTCATATGGGGCACTTGAAAGCATGTGTTATCGATTTCTGTCAAACCTTTTTTGGCATTCGTAATTTAAAAGTGCGGTTTAGACCCAGCTACTTTCCATTTACTGAACCATCTGCAGAAATGGACATTGGTTGTTTACGTGGCGATGGAAAACTGAAAATTGGTGAAGGTAATGACTGGCTTGAAATCTTGGGTTGTGGTATGGTTCACCCCAATGTTTTAAAAATGGGTGGAATTGATCCTAATCAGTATCATGGCTTTGCTTTTGGTATTGGCATCGAACGTCTGGCTATGCTTAAATATGGCATCCCTGATTTACGTGCTTTTTACGAATCTGATGCCCGTTGGCTTCAGCATTACGGCTTTTCACCCTTTGAAAAACCAAGCAGCATGATGGGGATATAAATGAAATTTAGTGTACAATGGTTAAAAAATCATTTGCAAACAACAGCAACCCTGACAGCCATTACCGAACGACTTACTAATCTAGGTTTAGAAGTTGAAGAAGTCATTGAAAGACCCGACCTACAAGGTTTTGTCATTGCCGAAATTATTGAGGCAAAACCACACCCTGATGCGCAGCGTCTGCAAGTCTGCTCGGTTATGGTCAACGCTGCACACCCTGCCTTGCAAATTGTTTGTGGGGCACCTAATGCTCGTAAAGGTCTTAAAACCGTTCTGGGATTACCTGGACTAGTTGTGCCTGGCAATGGTTTAATGCTAAAGAAAAGCCTGATCCGCGGTGTTGAATCACAAGGCATGCTGTGCTCTCCAAGCGAGCTGAAATTATCATCTGAAGCAGACGGTATTATTGAACTGCCAAGCGACGCACCAATTGGCACGCCTTTTGCGACCTATGCAGGACTTGATGACCCAGTCATTCATATCGCGATTACCCCTAATCGCGCTGATTGCTCGTCAGTATATGGTGTCGCCCGAGACTTAGCCGCAAGTGGTCTTGGAACGCTTACCCCTATCAAGGCGCAGAACCGTCCAGGATCATTTAAAAGTCCTATACACTGGCAAATAGATTCAAGCAGCCAACAACGTTGTCCCATTGTTGCAGGAAGATATTTCCGTGGCCTGAAAAACAACCCAAGTCCTGCATGGTTGCAACGACGCTTACAAGCAATTGGACAACGTCCGATTTCCGCATTAGTTGATATTACCAATTATTTAACCCACGATATAGGTCGCCCCCTACATGTATACGATGCCAAGATGCTTAAGGGTGATTTAACAATGCGCTTGGCGAAGACCCAAGAAAAACTGGCAGCGCTTGACGGTCAAATATATAACCTTTCATCTGATGATTTGATCATAGCTGATCAGCAACAAGTTCATGGTTTAGCTGGCATTATTGGTGGGCAATTGGCCGCCTGCCAAGCCACAACTACTGAAGCGTTCTTAGAAGTTGCATATTTCCAACCAACCGGAATTGCACGCAGTGGTCGTCGTTTAAATATTTTAAGTGATGCGCGCTACCGTTTTGAACGAGGTATTGACCCAGAATCTGTCAATTGGGGTATGAATATTGCTACCCAGATGATTCTAGATATTTGTGGCGGAACAGCCAGCGAAATTGTAACGGCTGGTTCCCTACCTTTAGCTTCTAAACCTATACAATTCCAGCCAATTTTGCTAAAACAATTGGGTGGGTTAGAAGTCGAGGAAAATAAAATTCGCCAAATTCTTTTAGCACTTGGCTGTAAAGTTGAAGGATCACAGCATAATTTAGTTGTTACGCCACCCAGTTGGCGGCCTGACTTACAATTGGCAGTTGATTTGGTCGAGGAAGTAACACGGATTGTTGGATATCATGAAATTGTGCCAACCCCACTTCCAGCTTTTCATCGCCCAAATAGACCCGGCATTAATGTTACAGAAGATAAAGACAAAAATAAAAAAACAGCTCGGGCACCCGGGTTAGCAGACATGCTATCTTACAATCGCCAAGAACAGTTAAAACGTTTAATGGTAAGCCGCGGTTTCCAGGAAGCTTTAACCTATAGCTTTATTGCACCAAAAGCAGCCAGCTATTTTGGTATAACACCTCATTCTTTGGTACTTACGAACCCAATAAATGCTGATCTTTCGGTAATGCGTCCCAATTTATTACCTAATTTATTAGATGCTGTTCTTCGTAACCAGAATCGTGGAATTAAAGACTGGGCTGTTTTTGAATTTGGTCCTATTTTTAAGGGAAATAAACCCGACGACCAACAGCTTGTTTTGGCTGCGCTGCATTGTGGTTACGCCGAAAACCGTCATTGGTTACAAAAGCCAAGAATGGTGGATGTTTTTGACATAAAGGGCCATCTATTCAGTTTATTGCAGGCCAGTGGGGTATCGCTTGAAGGCATTACCACAGAAGCTCCGGCTGCTAGTTGGTATCATCCTGGTCGTTCGGGTCGTATTAGCAGTGGTAAAACTACCTTGGCCGAGTTTGGAGAAATCCACCCGAACATATTACAGGCCTATGACATGATTGGCCCAATAATTGCCTTTGAAATGTACTATAACGCTTTGCCAGAAGCAAGATTACCTCAAAAATCGGTGTTGTCGCTGTCACCGTTTCAGCCAGTTGAGCGTGATTTTGCCTTTGTCGTTCACGCAGACATAGCAGCTGAAAAATTGCTGCGGGCAATTCGAATGGTTGATAAACAATTAATACGTAAGGTAGAATTATTTGATGTATATAGCGGCAAAGGCTTGCCTGATGGTACGAAATCATTGGCTATCGGAGTTGTTCTGCAAGCCCATGACCATACGCTGACTGATACCGAAATAAACGAGGTAAGTACCAAGATAATTGCCATTGCCAATAAATCGACAGGTGCCGTGCTACGACAATAAACAAGTACGGCACCATATGTTAGTTAGGGTGATTTTTGCTTTATTTTGTTTTCAGCTATTTTGCATAAATATGCACTTATTGATTGCAGGTTCTTTGTCTTTACATACTATTGACTTAGTAAACGATAACCTTGCTTAACAGATTCGTTTGGTATAAAAGCATGATGGTTGGTTTAGGTTTAGATAATATACACCCAAATAGAAAATAGAAAAAATCTGAATGGTCGCTTACCCTATTCGTACCCTTAATGTTTTTTTATGGATGGCAATTATTGGCTTTTTCCTAGTCCTAATGGTACAGGGCGAGCAAATTCTTGTTCCTTTATTATTTGCTATTCTGATCTGGCATCTTATTAATGCATTAGCCAGTTTTTATCAGCGTCTAAGTCCATCAAAACACCCTATTCCTAGTTGGTTGGGCCTTTGTCTAGCAACACTTACCATTTTGTTGTGCTTTTGGGTAGTTTGGCAGATAATTATTGAAAATATGGCGGCAGTTATCAGCACACTACCCCACTATGAGGCAAACTTCGAACGTAGTTTAGCCCGCATATCGACTTTTCTTGACCTTAAAAACACCCCAACACTTGACCAAATTATTGGAGAAATTGACTTTCTAAGTATTCTGTCACGTCTTGCTCAAAATTTTGCCGGCTGGACCGGTACAGCCGTTGTTATTTTTCTTTATTTACTTTTTTTACTGCTAGAACAACGTTTTTTTGACCGCAAACTTCGTGTCATTTTTTCAGATGCTACACACGAAAAACGTATCCGCGATGTTTTAGCCAGAATCAGGGTTGAAACACAACGCTATCTATGGGTTAAAACTGTTATAAGCTTGGTCGTAGGCCTGGCTAGTTATCTGTTGCTAAGACTTGTGCATGTCGACTATGCTGAATTCTGGGCTTTCTTGGTTTTCTTTTTAAAATATATTCCTGTACTTGGCGCTTTTATCGCAACGTTATTGCCTGCATCTTTAGCTCTTATACAATTTGAGACGTTATACCCCTTCTTTTTGGTACTGGGAGGGTTAGGGATTTTGCAGTTTATTATTGGTAACTTCGTTGAGCCACGCATGCTTGGCAATTCTTTAAATTTAAGTCCTTTTGCTGTGATGGTTTCATTAATGACATGGTGGTATATTTGGGGAGTAGCGGGCATGTTTTTGTGTGTACCAATCTTGGTTACATTGGTCATTCTATTTGCCCATTTCCCAAAAACAAAACCCCTAGCAATTTTACTAACAAGTCGCGGTCAGATTGACAGTTTTCTCAAGCAGTAGTTTTTTTCCACACTAAACAGCGGATTATTCCCCGAAAATCTTTGTGCTGTTTCACTAATTCAAATTTGCTGTGGGTTGCAATCGCATTAACTGCATCTTCCTGCCCTTGTCCGATTTCTGCAAATAAACGACCTTGATCGGTTAATATTTGATACGCCCGTGGTAACAATTTGCGGTAGCATTCCAGACCATCAGTCCCACCAAATAGGGCAAGATGTGGTTCATATATTTTAATTTCTGGTGCAAGATTATGAATATCAGTAATTTTTATGTAAGGGGGATTGGTAATAACAATATCAAACTGTTTATTAACTGAATTTGCCCAATCATCTTGTATAAATTGCACACGATTAGATAATTGCAGTTGGTTAGCATTATACTGCGCTACTCTAATGGCTTCTAAAGATTGATCCACACCAATACCACTGGAATTTGGCAGTTCGTGCAACAAAGCCAGTAGCAAGCATCCGCTACCAGTTCCAAGATCGAGAATTTTTATTGTTTTTGTTAATTCTTTTGCAAAATTCAGTGTAGCTTCAACCAAAACCTCACTGTCAGGTCTTGGTATCAATGTATTACGATCAACTACAAAGTTAAGACCCCAGAATTCTTTAATACCGGTGATATAGGCAAGTGGCTCACGATTACAACGCCTTACCACCATTTGATCTAACGCTTGGATTTGATGGGATTCTAGAACATAGTTGGAATTAGCAACCAAATAAGATGTTGAAACATTAAGTATATAGGCCAGCATGATACGGGCTTCCATCATGGGTTTTTCAATACTGGACTGTAATAATTGCGCTGAAATCTTAAAAAGAATTTGTTGGACAGTGGTCATTAATCATTCTTGCAATTGTGCTAACCGTGCTGCTTGATCATCGGCAACCAGGGCATCAATAATCTTATCAAGACTTTCACCATTAATAACTTTATCAATTTCATATACAGTTAAACCTATACGATGGTCAGTAACCCTGCCTTGCGGGAAATTATAGGTTCTTATGCGTTCAGACCGATCACCACTACCAACCTGATTACGTCGGTTAGCTGAACGTTCAGCCTCACGCGCAGCACGCTCTATTTCATAAAGACGTGAACGCAAAACTTTCAAAGCCTTTGCCTTGTTTTTCAACTGTGATTTTTCGTCTTGCTGTTGAACAACTAATCCACTGGGTATATGGGTAATACGTACGGCACTATCCGTTGTATTTACTGACTGACCACCAGGCCCGCTTGCCCGAAACACCTCAATTTTAAGATCTTTGTCTTCAATTTTTATATCAACTTCTTCAGCTTCAGGCAATACCGCAACAGTCGCGGCCGAGGTGTGGACACGGCCTGATCCCTCGGTCATTGGCACGCGTTGTACGCGGTGTACCCCGGATTCAAATTTCATCCGGGCAAAAACACCTCGTCCCTGAATTAGGGCTGTAGCCTCTTTATAACCACCAATTCCCGTATCACTGACCGATAAAATTTCAGTTTTCCAACGGCGCGTATCCGCATAACGCATATACATACGAAACAAATCAGCCGCAAATAAAGCTGCCTCTTCACCACCCGTGCCGGCGCGTACTTCAAGAATGGCGTTTTTCTCATCAGCCTCATCTTTTGGTAACAAAAGCAGCTTAATCTGCTGTTCCATTTGTGGCAACAGCTCACGCAGACGATTACTGTCTTCCTGCGCCATTGTTTTCATTTCAGGGTCTTGCAATAAGGTTTGTAAATCTGCTAGCTCTTGCCTTGCTTTTTGGTAGCGATCAATAATTTCAACTAAAGGCGTTAAATCGGCATATTCCTTCGACAATTTAGCAAAGGTCTGACTATCCGGAGTTGGCGGCGTTACAAGGATAGCGGCTATTTCCTGGTGGCGTTTTACAATTTGATGTAACTTATGTTCAATACTCACAACCCAAACTCTTCTAATTAATTATTACCGTAAAAAATTGAATTTTTATCTAATGTTTTCAAGATTTTTTATAAGATAATCGATTTTTTATCAATTGCTATCTTTAAGATATTTCAGGTAAAATCTGATGATCATGTATATAATCGCGCAAGAAAGGGCGTAAGCTGGTGTGATTTTGCTGTAAAAGCCTTTCAACAAGTTCTTGTACAGAACGCAAAGATATTTGTTCTATAAGACGCCTGACTACCAAAATTGCTGAAGGTGTCATCGATAAATGACGAAAACCTATTGCCAATAAGGTAAGTGCATCAACAGGATTAGCCGCCATCTCACCACACAAACTAAGTTTAATATTTGCCTGGTTACAAGCTGCAATAATCGGTTTTAAAAAGTTTATAAATCCTGGTGATAAAATATCATAACGATCAGCAATCAGTGGGTTTGACCTATCCGAAGCACTTAGAAATTGCCATAAATCATTACTGCCTACCGATAAAAAATTCAAATCTGGTAACAAATGCTGTAACTGAAAAGCTAACATGGGCGCTTCTAACATAACACCAATTTGGATATTTTTTGGACCGGGTCTTGCATAGCGTTGCCGATAAAGGTTTAACTCCTGAAGCAAAAGTTCTTTAGCCTCGAGGTATTCGCGTACCAATCCAACCATGGGAAACATAACATATAAATCATACCCATCTGCAGCAGTAATTAAAGCTTTTAGTTGTGATCGCAACAAAACAGGTCTGTCAAGAGTCATACGAATCGCACGCCATCCCATTGCCGGGTTAGCCTCGGGCTGCTTTTGCCAGTAAGGTAACAATTTGTCTCCACCCACATCAAGCGTTCGGAAAACAACTGGTTTACCTTTTGCTTCCCCTAAGACTTGACGGTAAATATTGATCTGCTGGCTTACAGTGGGAAGGGCATCCTGAGTCATAAAAGTGAACTCGGTACGAAACAAACCAATACCCGAAGCGCCACTAGAATGTAGTGCCGGCATATCCAGCAATAGACCAGCATTCATTGATAATTCAACAGGTATGCCGTCTTTACTAGTTAATGGACGTGCTGCCTGCACGCTGGGCGTTATTATAGAGTTACCGTAATGTCGATGCTTAAGCGATACAAGTACGCTTTGTAAAAGCCTATCGTTCGGTCTTAGCAGAACCAAATGATGGTCAGCATCAAGAATTACTGTATCACCCCCCTTGAAATTTTGAGCGGCAGCAGATATTACCAACAAGGGTATTTGCAAAGCACGCGCTATGACAACCACGTGGGAATTGGGGTTTGCTTGCTCTAAGATAATGCCTTTAATTTGTCGGTAATTACTCTCGAGTAGTTCAACAGCACTTAATGTATGCGCTACCAAAATACTACTATCACCAATACTCTCTGGCACTGTCTCTGCCTGTGTTGGCTGCAGCAACTCCATTAACCTTGCTGCAACATGGTCGATATCAAGGATTATATCTTGTATATGCTGTGGATCCGGCTGAATACGTAGCTTAATATCGTCACAAACTTTAACGATTGACTCTTCAGCCGACAACCCGGATTGAATTGCCTGAACTATTCTTTTTAACCAAGCCTGATCATTTATGATTGATCGATATACTTCTAAGACATCTTGGTGTTCACCTATCCGATTAAGACCATCCACAACAAAAAAATTTTCAATTGAGTTGCGCAAAACACCGACTGCTTGCCAAAGACGTTCTGTTTCAACCAAGGTGTTTTGTTCAGTCTTATAAGTTTTGACATTCTGTTTTCGCTGAAAATAAATCTGACCAATAGCAAGCCCTGGACTTAACCCTATTCCAACAAGTTTTCCAGGCGAAGCAACTGTTTCACCGTCCAGATTATGACCAGCGTCAATCCCGGGTTCAGAAAGGCCAATTACTATAAGCCCAGCTAATTGTATAAGCAACGTATCATCATCTGTATAAACACGTTGTTGATCACACAGCAAAACGATCACAGCTTCGGTAATCGTGTTGCAGATAATAGGAACCGCCAAAACCGTTTTATATTCACCCCAACTCCATTCAACCGACGAAGTTCTATGTTGTATTTGCGGCATTTGAGTTGTTACAGCAACACCCAGAATATCAGACTCTTGAAAAAAATATTGTTGCTTGAAAGGTGATGAATCGTTGCCTGCATACCCACCAACCAGCTTAGTTACACCGCCAGGTCTTGGAATATAAAGGTAGCATGATGATACTGATAAGGTAGTAACAATTAATTTAAGTGCTTCGGTCAATCGTTCAGAAGCCTTCTGTTGACAAGCAGTTAATTGATACAACCGCGCCAAAAATTGTTTTAATGAAGTGGGAATAGCAAAATCGTTGCCAAGCCCCTTAGAGACTGGATCGTTAACATCCATCTTATAAAATTGTTTGCATCATTTGAAAACGGTTAGCTATCATGCTTGTTGCCTGGGTTACCAGCTCATGTAAAATTTGTTGTACGGGCTTTTCGTCGTCAACCATCCCAACGCTTTGACCCGCCATTAACGAACCACTTTCAACATCCCCATCGACCACGGCGCGACGCAGGGCACCAGCCCAGAAATGTTCGATTGCCAACTGCGCTTGCTTTTGATCAAGCTCGCCTTTTTCAAAACGCATTACTGTTTCCCGCTGAAACTGGATAAATTTTTGCGTTGACTGATTGGCCAATGCTCGCACGGGAATGATTGGAAAACGTTGATCAATTTGAACTGATGGCAATGCTTCGCGAGCCTGTGCTTGCCTAAAAGCTTGCTTCATACGGGGATGCGCAACAGATTCGTTGGCACAGACAAACTTTGTTCCTAGCTGAACACCAGCTGCACCCATTTCCAAATAAGCAACGATCATTTCCCCACGACCAATTCCACCCGCAACAAAAATGGGTACATCGCGAATTACAGGTAATATCTCCTGCGCCAGAACAGCTGTTGCAACAGGGCCAATATGCCCACCTGCCTCGGCCCCCTCAATAACTAATGCGTCAACCCCACTGCGAATAAGTTTACGGGCTAATCCAAGTGTCGGTGCAAAACAAATAAGCTTAATATTATGGTGTTTAATTTTTTGAATAGCCCATGATGGTGGTAAGCCACCCGCCAAAACAACATGGCTTGCGGCATGATCGATACACACTTGCACCATTTCTTCGAGCCGCGGGTGCAGTGTAATAAGGTTAATGCCAAATGAATTTTTAGTCATTTGACGTGTTGCTTTTATTTCATTACTGAGCATTTCAGGTGGCATCGAACCAGAGGCCAGAACCCCAAATCCACCAGCATTTGAAATTGCAGCAACAAGCTTGTGTTCTGAAACCCAAGTCATGGCACCACCCATAATCGCATAACGGCATTCCAAAAAGGTGCATCCGCGTTGCCATAAATGACCTAACCAGGCTTCAGACCTATTTATATTCTGCGGCACAGTATATTCCCTTCCAATCTTGTTATTGTACAACTTATGGGTGATACGCCTAATATATTTTGACAAGAGTTTTATTAGAGTTAGGATGATTTTCCAACTATTTTTTTAAGATTAATTGTTTTCTTGCGTGTTTTTGTGATATGACCCAACAAAATATACCACCAAATGTCGATAAGCCCTTTGACAAATGGGCTGATGATTGGTGGAATCCAAATGGTTCCTTCAAACCACTACACGACTTGCACCCCTGTCGTATGAAATTTATTGTTAACCAAACTGAAGAGTATTTTAATAATGCCTTGCCTGTCACAAGCAATCTCTGGCCTGATTTAGATGTCCTTGATATTGGTTGTGGCGGTGGCCTGACAGCAGAATCGATAGCCCGCTTGGGTGCACGGGTAACAGGAATTGATGAAAGCCATAAAACAATTTCAATCGCAATGCAGCACGCTTATGTACAGAACCTGCAAATCGACTATCAACCAACTTCACTTGCCGCATTGATCACCCAAAATCGAAAATTTGACCTGATCTTAGCACTTGAGGTGATTGAACACGTTGATAACCCAACCACATTCTTAGAAGAATGTACCACATTATTAAAAACAAAAGGAATTTTAATTATATCAACCCTTAACAGAACCGCTATTTCCTACCTTAAATCCATTATTATCGCTGAACACGTCCTAAAATTAATACCAAAAGGAACGCATGACTGGTCAAAATTTCTAAAACCAGCTGAAATTTCAAGTGTTCTTAAGGGAAAAGGAATGTTTTTTAAACAACAAAAAGGCATAGATTACCTACCATTACACCGGCAATGGGTCTTAAGCAATAATATTAGCAACAACTATATTATGGCCTTTACCAAATAGACAGTCTTGCTATTCCTTAATCTAAAAGCTTATTATTAGTGCTAATCATTGGTTTTCGGTAACCAAGGAACCTCTATAAAATCGATACCTTCTTCGCGAAGTTGCTTTGCCTCAAGGTTGGTAGCTGTACCGTATATGGGTCGTTCTTGGCTTTCGCCTAAATGAATTTTGCGCACTTCTTCAGCAAAATTAGCCCCTACATTATCGGCTTTTTTTTCAATTTCCTGACGTATTTGCCGCAACATTTTATAAAAATGATCTTTCTTCGAGACAGTTGCAACCTGAACATTTTGTTCAACAGGACTTTTTTCTGCAGCGCTCTGTTCAGAAACAGGTGCAGCAATAGCCAAATCCTTAGACGTAGTCTGGGTAGCTTTTTCAACGTTGTTATTCGAAAGGGATTTGGTGATACGCGGTGCCATAGGTGCTTTATGCACCTTGGTCGTAGCGCAAAGTGGGCAACTTAACATTCCAGCTTTACTTTGCGTTTCATAAGCTTCGCTATTGCGAAACCATCCTTCAAATTGGTGCTGGTTATGGCACGTTAATGTGAACAAAATCATAAGATAGACCAATGATTATTAACTGATGTAGCAATTTATATCATAAAAAGCTTATAACAAGCAACTTTGCTATATAAAAAATATAGGCCAACATAAAAGTTGGCCTGTAACACAAGGGAGAAATAATCAAGAATTATTCGGTTTTTTCAGCCGCTGACCCGGCCGCAGTATTATCATTAAATTGCATTTTTTCAGTGATACGAGCTGCTTTGCCAGTTAGGCCGCGCAGATAAAAAAGTTTTGCCCGCCGAACATCACCACGCCGTGTTACGGTAATCTCGGTCAACCGTGGGCTATAAAGCGGAAATAAACGTTCAACCCCTTCACCATAAGAGATCTTACGCAAGGTAAACGATGAGTTAATGCCAGCCATCCGCCGTGCAACACAAACGCCTTCAAAAAACTGCACGCGTTCTTTTTCACCTTCAATAACCTTAACGCCAACGCGCACATTGTCACCTGGGCGGAATTCAGGAACAGCACGCAACTTTTGCATTTCTTGAATTTGTTTATTTTCCAGTTCCTTAATAATACTCATAACACACTATCCTTCATAGATTCGAAACAGGCTACAGAAAACATATTTTCTCTATATAAGTCAATAGATATTCTGATTATTCACTATTCCAAATAACCTATTCTTTTTTTAGCTTAAGATATACTTGCCATAAATCTGGACGGCATTCTTTAGTAATTTCTTCGGCCATCCGTTGGCGCCAGCGGCGAATTTCGTCATGGTGCCCGGACAATAAAACAGGGGGCACCGATAAACCACCCCATACCGCCGGCTTGGTATATTGTGGATATTCTAAAAGCCCTGTAGCAAAGCTTTCTTCCTTAAGCGAATCAGGTTGCCCAATAACGCCGGGCAATAATCGGATGCACGATTCAAGTACGGTAAAAGCAGCCATTTCACCACCAGCCAAGATGTAATCACCAATACTTATTTCCTGGGGTTTCCATAGCTGTAAAATGCGTTGATCAATACCTTCATAACGGCCACATAACAAAATAATACCTTTTTTACTGGCAAAATTTTCGGCTATTTTCTGGTTAAATGGCTGTCCACGGGGTGATAGATAAACCAAGGGTATGTCAGGTGATAACGGGGTTATGCTTTTTAAAGCAGCATCAATAACATCAGCACGCATCACCATGCCTGCCCCCCCGCCAAATGGCGTATCATCAACAGAACGATGTTTTCCAGATGCAAAATCGCGTATATTAATTGTATTGATTGACCATATCGATTGCTGCAAGGCTTTGCCAGCAAGTGCATATTGCAAAGGTCCAGGAAACATTTCAGGAAAAAGCGTTAAAACAGTCGCCTGCCAGGTTGGCGGTGACATCAACTTGCCCCCTATCATTTTAATTCCGCTTTATTAACAACGATATACCCATCGTTCAGATTAACCTCTGGAACAAAATGCTTTGTAAAAGGCACAAACAATTCCTGATGGTTTTCTTGTAAACGAATCTGCAAAATGTCGCCGGCGCCATAATTGGATACCTGTTGAACAACCCCAAACCCAACACCTTGGAAATCAACAACGCGCAATCCGACCAAATCAATAATATAAAACTCATCCCGGTTAACAACAGGCTTTAACCGGCTACGGTTAATATAAAGCGATGTCCCCCTTAATTGCTCTGCTTGTGCACGGGTTTCAACACCAGCTATATGAACCAAACAATATGTAGGAAATATCTGCTTTAATGTTATCCTAAACTGGGGTACCCCCTGCTGATCAAGCAGGGGGTTATATTCTTCAAGACTATTGGGATTTTCAAGAAAAGATTTAAGCCGCAATAATCCCTTAACACCATGGGCAGAACCGATTAACGCCACTAAAACCAGTTTGTCGCCCGCAATCTTCCGCTGCATCGGTTATACGGCAAAATTATTGTGCAGCTGGCGTCTCGGCAGGTTTTTCACCAGGTTGGGCAGCATTTTTCATGCGCTCTTGGGCTTTGGCACGTGGTAAATGCTGCTTGGTTTGATCTGTTTTCTTTTTGGCAGGCACTAAACCTGCTTTAGCCAAGAACAGCTGAACACGATCTGTTGGCTGTGCACCCTTTTCAAGCCAGTATTGAGCACGATCCGACTTCAACACAACACGCTTCTCATCATGATGATCAGCATGTGGATCATATGTGCCTATCTTTTCAACAAATTTTCCATCACGTGGACTAGTAGAAGCTGCCACAACAATATGATAAAATGGTTGTTTTTTTGCCCCTTTACGTGCCAAACGAATTTTTAACGCCATTGTTTCTCCAAACTTTCCATACAAAACAAGAATTTAACAGACTTATATACTATTTATTTAGGCCGGTAAATGACAAACTGCTTCTATTTTATGACCATCCAAGTCAATAACAAAAGCCGCGTAATAATCGGGATGATAATTTGGACGCAACCCAGGCTTGCCATTATCCTTACCGCCTGCTGCTATAGCAGCTTGATAGAATTTGTCAACAGCTGTTCTGCTTTTTGCCTTAAAAGCAACATGCATGCCTTGGGCAATAATATTACCTTTATCCTGTGCCTTAACAATCCAAAAAAAACGATCATCTGGCGTTCCATAACCACATGAATCATCAGGGAAAGTCATATAGCGTTTATATCCTAATGCATCCAGGGCTGCATCATAAAATTTCATACTACGTGTTAAATTTTTGACCCCAATAGATATATGATCGATCATGATAATTGAGTAACTCTCTGTTTAAGAAATAAAATGTAGCGCTTATGATAAAAACGACATTAAAAACCCTTATTCAGTAACCGCGTCAGTCCCTGTCGCATTAAGCCCTTAGAGCCAGATTTCCCTAAAAACTTCATCATGCGTTGCATGTCCTGAAACTGTTTTAATAAACGGTTAACCTCTTGAACACTGGTACCCGACCCTTTTGCAATACGTTGTTTGCGTGAAGCCTTGATAATATCAGGATTACGGCGTTCCAGTTTGGTCATTGCAGAAATAATCGCACGCTGGTGCAAAATTTTGCGTTCATCAATTTGGTGTTCGGCTAATTTTTCCTGTAATTTACCCATACCGGGCAACATTTTAACAATACTGTTTATTCCACCCATTTTACCAACCTGTTCAAGTTGTTTGGCCAGATCATTCAAATCAAACTGACCCTTTTGCATTTTATTAGCTAGTGCCTCGGCCTCGTCTTTTTGAATGGTTTGAGCTGCTTTTTCAACTAAGCTAACGATGTCGCCCATACCAAGAATACGGCTGGCGATTCTATCTGGATAAAATTCTTCAACATCGGCTATTTTTTCACCAACCCCCAGTAGCTTTATAGGGCAAGATGTTACATGCCGCATAGACAAAGCCGCACCACCACGGGCATCGCCATCCATACGGCTTAAGACAATTCCGGTTAAGGCCAAAGCCTGTTGGAATGACTGGGCTATACGCACTGAATCCTGACCTGTCATTGCATCAACTACCAGCAAGGTTTCAACGGGCTTAGCCAGATCATGGATGGCAACAGCCTCGCGCATTAATTCTTCATCAACATGCAAACGTCCGGCCGTATCCAGCATAACCACGTCATAACCTGAAAGCTTGGCTGTTTGTAACGCACGCCGCGTAATGTCGATTGGTTTTTGGCCAGCTATAATAGGCAAGGTATCAACCTTGATCTGCTGCCCTAAAACAGCTAATTGTTGCTGTGCTGCCGGACGCTGCGTATCCAGCGAGGCCATTAAAACCTTTTTTCCATAACGGTGTTGTAATCTGTTAGCAATTTTTGCGGTCGTAGTAGTTTTTCCAGAACCCTGTAACCCAACCATCAAGAAAGGAATGGGTGGTTCCGCCTGTAAATTTAACGGGGCAGCCTTGCCAAGCATGCTTAAAATTTGGTCATGCACAATTTTAACAACTGTTTGACCTGGTGTCGTGCTTTTGACAACCTTCTCACCAACTGACTGGCGCCTAACTTCGTCAATTAGGTGCTTAACAACGGGCAAGGAAACATCTGCCTCAAGCAACGCAATACGAATATCACGCAAGGCTGCTTCAACATCGGCCTCGCGTAAAATACCACGCTGGTTTAATTTATCGAAAACATTTGTTAACCGCTGTGTTAATCCGGAAAACATGGTCA
>CAYPXH010000028.1:0-17008 GCA_964414755.1 uncultured Rhodospirillaceae bacterium
CAATCAGCACATCATAACTTTAACAACCGAAATTTTATTTTTCGTGCAAAAAATATAGGCTGTAAAAACCATTCTAATTTATATCAAGCTAAAATCTTACTATTCAGCCCCTTTTAAACCCAATTTTTTCCATTCACCCTTTAGGGCTTCAACCAAAAAGTTAATGTCATTCTCTTGATGAAAAGGGGATGGGGTAAGGCGCAACCGCTCGGAACCCTTGGGAACAGTTGGATAGTTAATTGGCTGGACATAGATTGCATGATTTTGTAATAACAACCGGCTTAGAGCAAGACATTGAACAGCATCCCCCACCAAAACAGGAACTATATGGCTTTGAGAAGGTAACATTGGAATACCGGCAGCCTTAAGGCTATTTTTCAAAAAACGCACTTTTAACTGGTGCTGGTCGCGAAGAGATTGGTCTTGGCGCAAATGTTGAATACTGGCCAAGGCACCCGCAGCAATAACCGGTGGTAAGGCGGTGGTGAAAATAAAGCCAGCTGCAAAACTTCGTACATAATCGACAAGTACTTTTGACCCTGCAATGTACCCGCCCATTAAGCCAAAAGCCTTGGCCAAAGTTCCTTGAATCACTGTACAGGAATCTGTTAGCAAGTCGCGTTCGGATATCCCCCCACCATGCTTGCCATAAAGGCCAACGGCATGAACCTCATCAACATAAAGAAGCGCGTCATTTTCACGAGCAATTTGGCAAAATTCGGCCAATGGCGCAATGTCCCCTTCCATCGAATACACTGACTCAATCGCAATAATTTTTAGACGATTATGGCTAATTTTGCCAAGCAAGTCCTTTAAATGAGCTGAATCATTATGATTAAAAATAAATTTTTCAGCCCGGCTATTCCGAATTCCAGCAATCATCGACGCGTGATTAAGCCTATCTGAAAAAACCGCACAATCTTCTGTTACCTTGGCCAATGCAGCCAAACTTGCTTCGTTGGAAACATAGCCAGAACTAAAAACCAGGGCGGCTTCCTTGTTATGTAATGAAGCCAATTCCTGCTCAAGCTGTACCATCAGGTGGTGGGTTCCAGATATATTACGTGTTCCACCCGCACCTGCACCAAACTGGTCAATAGCGGTGTGCATAGCTTGTATTACCTTGGGATGTTGCCCCATACCCAAATAGTCATTACTGCACCATACTGTTACCTGATATGGTGTTTGACCGTCATTGGGGCGATAAAGGGCCTTGGGAAATTGCCCGGGTATTCGCTGTAAATCTGCAAAAAAACGATACCGACCCTCGCTTTTTAACAAATTCAACTGCTGGTTTAGTAACTGGTCAATTTTATGTGACATTAATAATTCTTCCGCCAAACACTTTGCCTAACAATTTTGCAGCCATTTTTGTGTTTCATCAAGCCCCTGCGTCAACAAATCGAACATGTGTTCAATTTCCGGTGCTGAAGCAATCAATGGTGGGCAGCAGGTGATTGTATCGCCATAATTACGCAGAATAAGACCGGTCTTCAGCATAAATTTTAATGCTTCCCGCCCAACATTTTGGTTTGTGGAAAATGGTTTGCGGCTTGTTTTATCTGCTACCAATTCAACCCCACCCAAGAGCCCTACACCTCGTACCTCACCAACTAATGGATGATTCTTAAGCTGATGCATCCGCGATTGAAAAACGGGTATTATGTGCTGCAAGTGCGTGATAAAATCATTTTCTTGATATATTTTTAAGCATTCAAGGGCAACAGCCGCACAAACAGGATGCCCTGAATACGTAAAACCATGTGCGAAAGTGCCAATTTTATCGGCATTGTTTGCAATAACCTGGTATATTTGTTCGTTTATTAACAAAGCCCCCATCGGCATATAGGCCGAGGTTAGCGCCTTGGCCAAGGTTATAATATCAGGCTGTATTCCATAAAGCTGGCATCCAAACATTTTTCCTGTTCGCCAAAAACCGCATACAACTTCGTCGGCAATCAATAAAATATGATATTTTTTTAAAATTGGCTGAATAAGATCAAAATAGTTTTTTGGTGGTATAACAACACCGCCAGCGGCCATTACCGGTTCGATTATCATTGCGGCAATTGTTTCAGGACCTTCCTTGATAATCAGCTGTTCTAAATTCATAGCGCAGCGCACCGAAAAATCTTGTTCGCTTTCGTTTGGTACAGCATGACGATAAAAATGTGGACAATCTGTGTGCAGTATTCCTGCCAGGGGCAAATCAAAATCTTTATGGTTATGCGTACGTCCCGTTAGGCTTGCGGTTGCTATGGTAACACCATGATATGCCCGAAAGCGCGAAATAATTTTTTTCTTCTTTGGATACCCTAATGCGTTATGATAATACCAAACCATTTTAATTGCCGTGTCATTCGCTTCCGAGCCGGAAGAGGTGAAAAAAACTTTTGACATTGACACAGGCGAAATCTTTATTAATTCAGCCGCCAACTGCGCAACAATAGGGGTTACACGGTGATTAAAACTGTGGTAAAAGGGCAATTGCTGCATTTGAAGTAATGCGGCTTGTACCAAGCGTTGATTACTAAAACCCAAAGCGGCAGACCATAAACCACTAACCCCTTCTAAATAACCATGCCCATCCTGATCATAAACATAGATACCCTGACCCCGTTCGATAATTTTAGGGCCTAATTGCGCGTGTAGCACGGGGTTAGTATAAGAATGTAGGTGATAGGCAATGTCTTGCGCCATCACCGGTGTTAGGGTTGTATCATTATTATCTTTACTTGATTTCTGCTTCACAATAAAAACCGTTGGTTCCAGTTGCAAGATTATGCCCTGCCCACCTAACCTTGACAAGAACATTGATAATTATATCACGTTATAAAACACTTTTGACGTAATAAAAAACCCCGCCATCGCGGGGTTCTTTATCTTATTTAGAAAAATGGTTATTGATATTAACGGCAGGTAACTGTCGCCATACCAACCGTAACATCAATCTTCCCAGTTACGTCATTCATCATATCACAAACATTATCACCCATGGCACCAGCAAATTTGTTTTGCCCGCCATCAGTAATGGTACTACCCATTTGAAGCCCGTAGCCAAGCCTATAATTAACAACCGAAACATTTGTATAAGTTGCAGAGCTTCCCCCAATCAAACTAACACCTATACTACCGGCAACCGAGGCCATACGACTAATCTCAAGATTTGTTAGCTGTACATTGGCGGTATTTTCCATTTCCACGCCAATATAGGCACCACGAACACGAATATCTTTCAACGTAACATCAGTCCCGCCAATTGTTAATATCCCTCGTCTATTGTTTGCGGTATCCCGAATATCACCTTGCTCAAGCACGATGTTTCTGGAACTCTCAATAAACACACCATTATTTGTAGTTGTTTTATTAATGTTAAAATCAGTAATCTGCGCGCGTTGTACATTATCAAGGTGAATAGCTATATTATTTGTGTTAGAAATCTCAATGCCCCTCATACTAAGATCGGTAGAAGAATTAACCCGCACAGCCGAAGCAGCTGACTTATCAATTTTTAGATTACTAATTTGTATAAAATCTGAGTTATTAATAGAAATTGTATCTTGGGTAGATTCAGCCAGATCAAGTCCTATTAACCGGGCACGGGATGTTGTATCCAACACAACAATATTCACGCCTTTACGTAGTGTTAGATTTTCTAAAATCGGGTTGCTTTTGTTATTTGCCTCAATCACATCAACAGCATTATTTTGGGTTATAATGCCGCGGGTACCTGGGGCGGTAAATACAAGTTTGTTACCACCAACCGCACCTGTAAGATTTAACTGGGTTCCCCCACTAATCAGCCCAACACTATTATTCATAATAGTTAACGTTGCGTTGGGTAAAGCAATAGTACCATCAAACACAACAATTCCTGATTGCTGAGTGTTGGCAACAATTGTTGCGGCATTATTCTGGTTGGCTGCATTAACAAAGCGAACCTCGGATACCGGCTGACCGGAAGTATTACGGTCCCAAATCACTGGTTCGTCCGAGAAAGTTTGGCCTTTATCCTGCTGAACACGCATATGATCGGGCAAGCGTCGTGGTAAACGGTGCATTGCTGTTTGACCATTGGCTCGTTCAACGCCGCCAAACTGGATATTAAGCCCAACTCCAAGCAGAACATCTGTTTTTTCTTCGCGGTCATAACGAATCCGGCCGCCACCAGTAAGTGTTAAGCCAGAAGTTATTGGCACACCAACATCTGCACCAACCATCAACCCCAATTTGCTGCTGGTATCCCGTTCAAAAAGATAGCCCGTAATAAACGGATTGAATACAACATTTCCAATCTTGGTTTCATATGTAACAGTTAAATCAACACCCAATCTGTTGCGTTCAATATCGGCCTCTTTGCGGCCATCTACAACCAACTGACAAACACGTGCTGGGTTAGCTGGGCTACAAGAGCCGGGTGACCCAGGCTGATCCTTGAGAACTGCAACACCTGAATTTGCTGTTCCACCAACCACTTTATTTTTATCACCAACCGGCACATAAACATTTGTTGATACAGCAACACCACCAGGAATAAACACCTCAACACCCGTAGTAAAGCCCTGAAATCTTTTATTATGTTCGGTTCTTTGTGCGTCAAAACTACCATAAATACCAGCACCAAACCCACCCTCAAAGAAATGCCGATACCCAAACCCAACCGAGCCATGTGGGTCCTTATGCTGCATACCAACCCGTGCCATTGTATACAGCATGCTTACTGGATTATTTAATAAAGGTACCATGGCTGTTGCCTGGGTATTCCAATCTTCAGAACCACTACTCCAACCTGCCTCAACACCAAAATTCAGCCCTGTTAGCTGGGCTTGTGATAATGCAGGCATCAGCATTGACAATGCAACAACTGCTGCAGTGTGGTTTAATGTCCGTCTTAGGGGTAACATAAGGTTTTGTCTCCTTGCATAACACAAATCATATTGATGAATTCGTGTTTATATATGTTAAAAAAAGTCAATTTTTTCCGTGGCGTATTAGTATCATAAAATTTTTTGCCTGTCACTTATTAAAAACTATACTTTATCAAAGCATATATTACAGGCGATTAAGGGACAAAAATAATAATCACAAACAGTATTGATCCAACTTGGTTATAGGTTCGTACTAAACTTTATAAAAACAAAATAAAGGTGTTGTTATGAAAAAAAATCAAAGATCAAATGCTTCAAGCCACGCCTACGCAACTATACGTACGCAGATGCAACAACCTTTATTATCTGCTGATGAAGAGCGAAATTTGTGGTTAGAATGGCAAAATGAACAAAAGCAATCTTCCTTTCACCGAATTATAACATGCCACGGGCGATTAGCCGTTAGTCTTGCCGTAAAATATAATAAATACGGTTTACCGTTAAACGACCTAATTCAAGAAGCACAAATAGGATTGTTACAGGCAGCGGAAAAATTTGATCTTGCAAAAAATGTTCGTTTTTCAACCTATGCAACTTGGTGGATTCGTGCTGCTTTGCAGGAATACATACTCAAAAACTGGTCATTGGTGCGCACAGCATCAAGTTCGGTGCATAAAACACTGTTTTACCGTCTACGCATGATGAAACAAAAACTGCACAGAACAGATGCTCATGATAACGGTATTCAGCAATTGGCTAAAGAACTTGGGATATCAACTGCAATTGTTGATGCAGCAAATAATCGTTTTCAGGGACGGGATTTTTCCTTAAACAGCCCGATTGAAAACGACAATAACCACGAATGGCAAGAAAATATTGCGGACGACCGACCAACCCCCGAGGAAGAGGTTACTGAACATCTTGATTATGAAGCAAAATTTACATGGCTAAGGCAAGCACTTAAGACTTTGACAAACCGAGAACAGCAACTGATTAATCGGAGATACCTTGGCGATGACTCGGATACTTTAAAAATTTTGGGTCAGGACCTGGGTATCAGCAAGGAACGTGTGCGTCAAATTGAAAACCGAATTATTAAAAAACTGCAAACACTGGCTGAACAACATTTCAATTAACCCTAAGCTGTGGGTAACTAAACACCAAGTATATATGGTTCTATAAGCCCAAATGCTATGTTTATTAGTAACCCTGCAATAACACCGTTTAAAATACGCCAGGTAGTTGGGTAGCGGAAAAGCGGTTGTAAAAATTTTGCACCAAAAACCAACCCATACAACCATATCGCCGATGCAGCAACCGCACCCAAGTAAAACCACAACCGTTGATCCTGAACGTATTGGTTCGATATACCACCCATTAATACTACCATATCAAGCCAAGCATGTGGATTGATTAAACTAAATCCTAATGCTGCTAAAACGATACCTTGCCATGAAGATGTTTTAAGTTGAGCACCCGATACATTCTGCATTTTTGGTTGAAATATTAGGTAAATCGACCTTGCAGCATACCCAAATAAAAAAACTGCCCCAGCTATTGAAGCATATTTTTTTAGTATCAGTGACTGGGCAATTAATGCCCCAAAGCCAGCAATACCGATGGTTAATAAAAAAACATCACAACAAAAACTAACTGTTGCGGCCAAAAAACCACGATCAGCCATAAGGGCTTGCTTCAGAACAAAGGCTGATTGCGCGCCAATAACCATAATCAGGGCAAGACCAGCTGTTAAACCATCAATCCAGGAACTAATCATGGCTTGTTTTTATTGCTAAGTTAAAGACCATGGCCGATCGCCAAGAATTTTTTCTGACGGTGTTCTTGATAATTAGACAAGGATTTTGCATATAATTCGTCAAGCGTCTTTTGCAACATTTGCCCAACCGATTGAATAGTTTGTTCGGGCTGACGGTGCGCACCGCCCAAAGGTTCAGCAATAATGCCATCGATTACACGTAATTGTAAAAGATCATCGGCGGTTAATTTTAATGCCTCGGCCGCTTCTTTGGAATAATTTGCACTGCGCCACAGAATCGATGCACATCCTTCGGGCGAAATAACTGAATAGATTGCGTTTTCAAGCATAAAAACTTTGTTTGCAGAAGCAAGGGCAATCGCCCCACCCGACCCACCTTCACCAATAACTACCGATATAATCGGCACACGCAAGCGAAGACAAGTTTCAATTGACTTAGCAATAGCTTCGGCCTGACCGCGTGCTTCAGCTTCAACACCTGGATAAGCGCCAGGCGTATCAATAAGGGTAATAATTGGCAACCCAAAACGATCAGCCATTTCCATTAACCTGCGTGCTTTACGGTATCCTTCAGGCAAAGCCATGCCAAAATTATGGCGCATTCTGCTACTGGTATCTGAACCCTTTTCATGACCAATAATCATCACCGATCGTTCGTGAAAAGTTGCGATGCCGCCAATAATTGCCTGATCTTCGCCAAAATAACGATCTCCGGCAAGCGGCAATAAATCAGGAAATAAAATCTTACAATAATCTTTTAAATGAGGCCTTTCTGGATGCCGCGCTACTTGGGTTTTTTGCCATGCTGTCAGCTTGCCATAGGTTTGCTTCAGCATTTTCTCGGCCTTCACTTGTAACTTACGCACTTCATCAGCAATACTTACCCCGTTATTGCCAGATAATTGTTGTAGCTCGGCAATTTTTTCTTCAAGTTCGGCAATTGGTTTTTCAAAATCAAGAAAAATTGGCATAAAATATCCCCGTCCGTCCAAACAAATTAACTAAGGCAGGCGATTGTGCCCGATAATACGGGGAAGATCAAGGCTTTCCAGAAAAAAGTTTTATTTGGCTGTTTTGGTCTTTTGTTGCTTGCTTAATGGGTGATAGTGCTGGACTAAATTTTTTTTACGATCATCCGTAACATGCGTATATATTTGGGTGGTTGCTATGTCCGCGTGCCCCAAAAGCTGTTGAACATTACGTAAATCCGCCCCATGCTCTAAAAGGTGTGTAGCAAAAGCATGGCGTAACACATGTGGCGAGAATTGTTTTGCATCAAGACCCGCTTTAAGTGCAATCTTTTTCAACTGTACCGCAAAATTCTGCCTTGTCATATGCCCATTTTTACTTGATGACGGAAACAACCATCCGGATAAGACGGGTAAGCCATTTCTGTCTTTGGGCAAGGTTTCCGGGCGATGTTTAAGCCAATCTTTTAAAGCAATTTGGGCTGGTTGGCTTAAGGGTAATAACCGTTCCTTAGCGCCTTTTCCGCGAATTAATATCGTTGCTTCCTGGGTAGCAATTTGGTTGACTTTGAGTGAAACAAGCTCAGACACACGCAACCCACTACCATATAATAACTCCAGCATCACAACCATACGAAAACCTTCAGGATTTTGCTGATTGATTGCAACCTGCAACAACTTGTCAATTTGTCCCTCGCTGGCGGTTTTAGGTAGCGAACGGTTTAATTTTGGCATTTCAACCAAGGTCATTGGGTCATCTTGCCGTAGTTCTTCTGTTAAAAGAAATTGATACATTTGCCGTAGCGATGATAGACGCCGTGCTATGGTTTTAACCGAAAACCCGGCTGCGGCAAGTTTTTGCTGATATTGTTGAATATCTTTGGATCCTGCTTTGATCAAAGTATTTGCAGAACGATTAAGAAAAGTAGCAAAATCTTTAAGGTCATGTTGATAAGATTCGCACGTGTTGTTGCTTGCACCACGCTCACCACGCATCATTTCCAAGAAAGCGTCAATCAATTGAATATCTTTTTGCCCTATGCCGCCCATGTTTTCATGACCATATTCATGTTTATTATGCCAATCACACTCAACAAGATGATACAAGGTTTTATTTCTATATAAATATTTTTATTGCTATAGACCATTGGCCAATAATCCTTCAATCGCTAATTGACGCGCAATAGTATCAAATCCCAGCCGGCGCAAAACCATCAAAATCTGGGCTGCCCATTGTGCGTTGGTTACCCCAAAGCCGTTTTGCTGTATATAGTTGGCAAGAACAATATAGACCTCGGCCGCCCCAAGGTCACGCACCGCATCGCTTAAATAAAACCACTGATTAATATCAACCGCTGCTTCAGAATCATTTGCAAATTCACCGGCCAGTTCTGGCCATATTAGGCCACCACTTAATCCAACCCCCTCGAGAATAGCCGCAACACGTGAGAAACGCTGCTGTGTTTGAATTTTGCTGGCAACCTTAATATTACTTGGAATATCGGTTGGTTTTATTATGTTACCCTGACCTGTCTGATACATGGCAGCCCAAATATTTAATTTTTTGATATCATCAATACCAATATTGCCTGCTGTTTCAGCCAGTTTCTTCCATTCATGCGCCTGTTCAGGCAATTCTGCGGCGAAATATGCCCGTGCCATGGCAAAAGCATAGGATGATAAAGTTGTATCAACAGATAATAAAAGCATCTGCTGGTGGTACAATTCTAACGTAGCCAAATAATGATGATAATCTTTGCTATTTTGCAGCAATTTTAGAAACAATTGAATTTTATCCGCGTTTGCAATACCTGCCGCCGTACTCATCATATGCCAAATAACCGCACGCTGACGTTGATTTAGGGAAGAAGCATTCCACAATAATGCCTGCGTACGATCCTTATCTGTAACCGGCACCTGACCGTACAATCTTTCTAAGGATTCTTTTGGTAATTCTGCCTTATTATAGGCTTGTTCTGCTAATGATAATCGCGTATCTAATGGTATCACTGCGTCATCTATCATAGCGGCTATAATTGCTGGATTATTCAATTTATTAGCCAAAACAACAAGTTGATTAGGGTTAATATGACGGATTAAAAACCATTCCAGGGGATGTGTTATTTGTAGCCCCGCGGGTATGGATGATGAACCCAGTGATACAATCTGCTGCAATTGCCCAAGCAATTGGCTAATATCGGTTGGCAACTTCTTACGCTCGGCCATAATTTGCGCCATAATTGTTTGATCTTTTATAATGGCGGCACAGTAAAAAGCATATTCCAACAATTGATATTGCTGAAAAGTATTCAGTTGATCACCAGTACAAAAATTAACCGATTGTGTTTGCAGCAGTTGCAGATAGAAGCGGTTTCGTAATAACAAGGTATTATCGGCTAAAGAGTCAGGTAAATCCCTTAACAATAAATCGGCCTGCTTGATATCGCCTAATTTTAAGATTAGTTGCAACCGTAGATTCACCAAAGAAGCCCAACTTTGCCAGGATTTTGCTTGATCAATCGTAAAAACCGGGCCAATTGATGTGCCAGTTAAAATATCTTGCAGACCGCGCCGCCATGATCGGGAATTTGGTAGTTTTTTAATTAATTCAAGGTTTTTTGTTACCCCAGCAACACTACTTCCCCACCATAAATTATTTTGAGGTATGGAAAGTGTTTTAACCACCCCCCAAAATGGATATTGTTTTTGAGAGTCGTTTGCCGAAAAATTTTTGCTGGCCGGTAACTTATCAAGTGGCCCAATCTGCGCGATTGCCTGTGACATAGAAATGGCCAGTACAATAATTGCGGCAAGATAATATCGCATGAATTTCCTCGTTCCTATTATCGGCTTATCTATAAACGTTGTTGCCTTTTTGCTTTGATACAAAAAACGATCCAGCCACATAAAAAGCTTAAAAGCTTGTAGAAAATATAAAGCTTTTTATTGTATGTTATGTTGAGCATAAGCTAAAATCATCAAAAGGCTAAATCAATAGCTGCTTAAAAACAAGGATAATCAAAAACAGGTTTTCTTCATGGCATTAACGGTATCAATCATTTTTATATTGCTGATTATTTCGGCATTCTTTTCGGCAGCAGAAATGAGCTTAACAGCTGCCTCACGCCCGCGAATGCATGCTCTTGAACGTCAGGGTCAAAAACAAGCAAAACGTGTTAATATTCTAAGAAAAAACATGGAGCAAGTTATCGGTAGTATCTTAATTTGTAATAACCTTGTTAATATCCTGGCATCTGCCCTTGCAACTGACCTGTTGATTACGGTTTTTGCAGAAAGTGGGGTTGTTTATGCCACAATATTGATGACCGTCCTTGTTGTTGTTTTTGGTGAAATGTTACCAAAAACCATTGCTATTAACCACGCTGACAGGTTAGCCTTATTGGTTTCATGGCTGATTCATACCATTACTAAATTGCTTTTTCCGCTAACCTGGCTAGCGAACCATTTTTTGTCCGGCTTACAAAAAATATTTGGTTTAAAAAATAAAACCCATCTTGGCGAACAAATTGCCCAAGAAGAGCTTCGCGGTGCAATTGACCTACATGCACCAGCCGTTGCCACCCAGCCCAAACAAACAGGTGCTATGCTGCACAGCATTCTGGATCTAAGTAAGGTTCAGGTAAATAATATTATGATGCACCGACGTAATCTAACAATGATTAATATCGACCAACCAATCCAGCAAATTATTGAACTTGTTATTAACAGCCCACATACAAGAATACCTTTATGGCGCGATAATCCTGATAATATTGTTGGCGTTTTACACGCCCGTGCCCTTCTGCGGGCATTACAGGCACATCGTGGGCATACCGAGAATATTGACCTGGTTAAAATTGCCAATCGCCCCTGGTTTATTCCATCAACAACGAATCTTCTGGCGCAACTTCAGGCTTTTCGCAGTCGTCGTGAACATTTTGCCTTGGTGGTTGACGAATATGGCGTGTTGATGGGTATTGTAACCCTGGAAGACATTCTTGAGGAAATTGTTGGTAATATCGAGGATGAAACAGATGTCAACGTTGTTGGTGTCAAGGGTCAGGCCGATGGCAGTTATATTGTGGATGGACAGGTTACCGTTCGTGATTTAAAGCGTGAATTAAACTTAAATATTCCAGATAACAAGGCATCAACCATTGCCGGCCTTGTTCTTTACGAAGCGCGGCGCATTCCCGAAAAAGGGCAGGTGTTTGTATTTTATGGATTACGTTTTGAAGTGCTTGAAATGTTACGTTATCAAATTAAAACTTTACGGATAACCTCAAACGCCACCACAGAAAAACCACTATCCAAGAAAAATCACCCAACCGAATCAGTCGGTGGACATTATTGACGATTACCCTTTGGCTAACAATCAGCAGGTTTTTGTAGAATAAGTTGAATAGAGTGCAGATGTTTAATTTCATCGGCCAGCAATTGATAGATCAAATGGTGGTTTGCACGGGTATCTTGTTTACAAAAACAATGACAAACCATACGTACAACCACATGGGTTATTTGCCCTGGTTTGTAACCTGCATGTCCAACATGCTGGCTGGAAACATCCCGAACTTCCAGTTCACTGGGTGCCAGCGACCATAATTTATTTTGGATATTTTCGATAATCATTCATTAAGCAGATATATATTGAAACTATAGTTGTAAAACCAACCGGTATCTATAGATGATAACAACTATTTTGGTGGGCGGTGACGGGTTCGAACCGCCGACCTCCTCGGTGTAAACGAGATGCTCTTCCGGCTGAGCTAACCGCCCCAAAAAACCAATCGGCTAGTAATAACAATCTATCACTAGCCGATCAAGAGTTTTATAGAATAGTCAATTATTTTCTTTTATTGACAGCATCCTTCAAACCTTTGCCTGGGCGGAATTTTGCACGCTTTGAAGCAGCAATTTTAATAGTAGCGCCAGTGCGTGGGTTGCGGCCTTCGAAAGCCTTTAATTTGGTAACACTAAAGGTACCAAAGCCAACCAAACGAACATCATCACCTTTTGCCAAAGCATCTTCAACAGCGCCAAAAACGGCATCAATTGCCTGAGCAGCCTTAGCTTTTGATAAATCTGTTTTCTCAGCAACAACATTAATTAAATCGTTTTTATTCACAGTGTATCCCCCTAAAAAGTCGGTTGAACCTAAAATAACAAAAACCAAGTTCATAGTGAACTAAGGATTTGCTGAATTCTAGACAGGATTTTTCTTCTTCGTCAACAGTTTATCTCGTTTTTCTTGGTTTTTTTTGACAATTGTGACTTTTCTGTCAATAAAAAACCAACCTAATGAGCCAAAATTGCCTTGTTTTGTGTTTTTCCTCCCTTAACTATTGCCGTAATTTCCTTACCTTCTTCATCTTCAACCCATTTAATAGGCTTTAATGAAGAAACCAATGCTTCGCGCAAAACATGGTCGATTTCACTAACATAAGTAATTTTTAAACCCTTCTTTACGTTATCAGGGACATCACTCATATCTTTCTTATTTTCCTGCGGAACCAACACATGTTTGATCCCTGCGCGTAAAGCAGCTAATAATTTTTCTTTCAGACCACCAATTGGTAGCACCCTGCCTCTTAGGGTTATTTCCCCTGTCATTGCTATATCACGCCGTACTGCGATTCCAGTTAGTATAGAAACAATCGATGTAACGATTGCAATACCAGCTGAAGGACCATCTTTTGGCGTTGCACCTTCTGGAACATGAACATGAATATCTTTATGCTGAAAGATCGTTGGTTTAATTCCAAAATCAGCAGATCTGGCTTTAACCAGGCTTTCGGCCGTCTGGGCTGATTCCTTCATCACATCGCCCAACTTACCTGTTGCAATAATTTTACCCTTACCTGGCAGCATGGCTGCTTCAATTGTTAGAATATCACCGCCGACCTCGGTCCAAGCAAGGCCGGTTGTAACACCCACCATGTCTTTTTGTTCGATTTGTCCGAAATGAAACCGCCGAACACCCAGGAATTTTTCTACATTCTTTCCCGTAATAGCCATGTCTTTTTTAACATTACTACCAGACATTAAAATTTCTTTAAGAACTTTACGGGTTAAGTTTGCTAATTCGCGTTCAAGGCTCCGAACACCTGCCTCACGCGTGTAGTAGCGAATAATGGCGCGAATGGCTTCCTCATTAATTGTTAGCTCACCTTCTTTAATGCCACTTTCTTTAAATACTTTTGGCAGAAGATGACGCTTGGCAATTTCAACCTTTTCGTCTTCCGTATATCCAGGAAGACGAATAATTTCCATACGATCCAAAAGCGGCTGTGGCATTTGCAAACTATTGGCGGTTGTAATAAACATAACGTCCGATAGATCATAATCCACTTCTAAATAATGATCGGCAAAAGTAGAATTTTGCTCGGGATCAAGTACCTCTAACAAAGCCGACGATGGATCACCGCGCCAATCTGCACCCAGTTTATCAATTTCGTCCAATAAAAATAGTGGATTAGACGATTTTGATTTTTTCATCGCCTGAACAACTTTACCAGGCATCGAACCTATATAAGTGCGGCGATGCCCTCTAATTTCTGCTTCGTCCCGAACACCGCCCAAAGACATGCGTACAAAATTACGCCCGGTTGCCTTAGCAATTGATTTGCCAAGCGACGTTTTTCCAACACCTGGCGGCCCAACCAAACACAAAATTGGTCCCTTAACCTTGTCCATCCGCTGTTGTACAGCAAGATATTCTAGAATCCGTTCTTTAACTTTATCAAGACCATAATGATCTTGATCAAGCACTTCTTTTGCCCAATTCAGGTCTTTCTTAATTTTTGATGGTGTATTCCAGGGAATACTTACCACCCAATCCAAATAATTACGCACAACCGTTGCCTCGGCAGACATTGGGCTCATTGTCTTGAGCTTGCGCAACTCGGACATAGCCTTTTCCTTGGCTTCTTTGCTTAATTTGGTTTTACGAATTTTCTGTTCTAGCTCGCTGGTTTCATCCCGACCGTCTTCGGTTTCACCAAGTTCTTTTTGAATAGCTTTTAACTGTTCATTCAAATAGTATTCGCGCTGTGTCTTTTCCATCTGCCGCTTCACGCGAGTTCTAATCCGGCGCTCAACCTGCATCAGGTTAATTTCAGAATCAATGGCACTGCCAATCTTTTCAAATCTTTCCCGCAGGTTTATTGCCTCAAGCAACGCCTGTTTATCAACCTGCTTTAAAACCAAGTGCGCAGCAATTGTATCGGCTAACCGGTTATAATCTTCTATTTGGTTTATCGACACCAAAACTTCGGGTGCCAGTTTTTTGTTTAGTTTCGCATATTGCTCAAACTGGGACATTACCGTACGCGCCAATGCCTGAATCTCAACCGTTTTATCACTGTTTTCTTGAATGATATCGGCTTTAGCCTGTAGAAAATGATCGCTCTCAACAAAAGACGCAACCTTGGCACGATAGCGCCCTTCAACTAAAACCTTTACCGTTTCGTCCGGCAATTTCAACATCTGCAAAACGTTTGATACCGTCCCAACTAGATGTAGGTCTTTCGTATTTGGATTTTCAATTGTTGTATCTTTCTGAGTCAATAAAAGAATTTGTTTGTCTTCGCGCATAACCTCTTCAAGTGCGCGAACTGATTTTTCACGCCCAACAAACAGGGGAACAATCATGTGGGGAAACATTACCACATCACGCAATGGCAAAATGGGAAACTGTGTTTGTGTATTACTTTCCATATTTTACTACCTCTCTATCGGGCCGCTTCTTTGGTTAAAACATCTATATTTGTCGAAAAAAAAATGCTCTTAACCCATACCGTTGCTTATAACAACCGACACATAAAGTTAAATTGGTTACTTTGACGAAATATCAAGTGGGTGATATTTTTATTATATTATCAAGCGGTCTTTTCCTGTTTATGTTGGTGATAAACATAAACAGGTGTAGACGTTCCCTCGACTACATTCTTGTCAATTCGTACACCATCAAGATCTTTTTTACTGGGCAAATCAAACATTGGTTCCAACAGCAATTCTTCCATAATCGAGCGTAATCCCCTCGCCCCAGTCCGGCGTGCAGCTGCTTTTTGGGCGATTAGCTGCAAAGCGTCACTGGTGAATTCAAGCCGAACCTTATCCATATCAAATAAGCGCTGATACTGCTTGACTAGAGCGTTTTTAGGCTCAGTTAAAATTCTAACTAAGGCGGGTATATCCAAATCTTCCAGGGTTGCTACCACAGGTAATCTACCAATAAATTCTGGAATAAGACCAAACTTTAATAGGTCTTCGGGTTCTATGCTTTTTAACAACGCACCAACACGTCTTTCATCGGGCGCTTTGACAAGCGCACCAAAACCAATCGATGACGATTGCCCACGGGCAGCAATAATCTTTTCCAACCCTTCAAAAGCTCCTCCGCAAATAAACAAAATATTGGTTGTATCAACTTGCAGAAATTCTTGTTGCGGGTGCTTGCGCCCTCCTTGGGGTGGAACAGATGCAACTGTCCCTTCCATAATCTTCAAAAGCGCTTGTTGAACACCTTCCCCAGACACGTCGCGTGTGATTGATGGATTTTCTGATTTACGGCTAATTTTATCAACCTCATCCAAATAAACAATTCCGCGTTGGGCGCGTTCGATGTTATAATCAGATGCCTGTAATAATTTAAGAATAATATTTTCGACGTCTTCACCAACGTAACCTGCTTCGGTTAATGTTGTTGCGTCAGCCATTGTAAATGGCACATCCAAAATGCGCGCCAAAGTCTGGGCTAGCAAAGTCTTACCACTGCCTGTTGGACCAATCAGCAAAATATTTGATTTTGATAATTCTGTATCTTCTTTCTTTTGGCTATGGGACAAGCGTTTATAATGATTATGAACAGCCACAGCCAAAACCTTTTTTGCATGATCCTGACCGATAACATAATCATCAAGTGTTTGATAAATTTCCTGGGGTGTTGGCAACCCAACCTTGGTTTTAACAATATTCGTTTTGGTTTCTTCTTTGATAATATCTGTGCACAATTCAATACATTCATCACAAATAAATACCGTTGGGCCGGCAATCAGCTTACGTACCTCGTTTTGACTTTTGCCGCAAAACGAGCAGTACAAGTTGTTATTGTCGGTTGTTATTGCCTTTGTCATGTTCAATCCATCATCAAATTTGGCTATCGTATTTTGTTCTCAACAATACTTGTTTATCACAAATTGTACAATTTATTTTATTTATTATTGATCCCGTGTTTATTTATAATTTGATTACACGCGCCAAAGGCTTTAATTTTTAATTGATTTATATGCTTGTAATGCAGCTTGTCTTGAATCGATCCAGTCAACAACTGGGTATGGATAATTTTGCCCCAAAACAACTCCGGCTGATTCCAAATCCAAACTTTTTGCCAAATG
>CAYPXH010000029.1:0-16087 GCA_964414755.1 uncultured Rhodospirillaceae bacterium
CCCCCTAACCACCCCTCCTATCCCTTCCCTCTCTCCTCACTTGTCATACAACATCATAAAGATTTTTTATCTCTTCATGTAAAAGCCCGACCTGTTCTAATGATCAGTTTAATACTTGTCAACTACTTTCTATATCTTTAAAAAAAATAATTCTATTATGCAGTAAATAAAGCCTGCAACCTTATTGAGAAAATATTAGGCATATGAACTTAGATAGCACCGTCTAGGTGATAAATATTTAAGCTAAATCCGAACTATGAAATTGTCGAGAATAATTTAATCGATTGGCAAAAAACGGTTTTTCTTATATCCTACATGCGTGTAAATTATTTGTTAGACAATATTTATTTGCATGTACGCATTTATAAGCGGGAGTCGTTTTGACAGCTAAAATTCTAACGTCACGCAGACTATATCTGTATATTTTCTTGGCTATGATGATGACCCTAACAGGTATAGTATTGATTGACAATGGTGATACCAATAATCGTATAATTCCTGATTCACTTGTAAATATAGATATCTCGAATCAGAGTATTACCCCTCTATATCAAGAACCGACCATAAACAGTGTTTTGGTCAATAAAGCCGTAATTTTGGCAAACAATCATTTGTTTGACCTACCGTCTTGGTTGCTCTTTAAGCCGATTACACTGGTCAGTTATGACATAATATTACCTTTTACTGTAAAAAGCCCGCAAGAGCATATTGTTAAAAAAGGGGAAACCTTAGACAAAATACTACGTAACTATGGCCTTGATGCTGAAACTGCGCAGTCTTTTATTACAGAAATAAAAAAATACTTTAGGCCTACTGATTTGCATATTGGTCAGAAACTGTCCCTAATCTTGGAACCTTTTTACAATAAGGAAAAAATTTCCTACCGCCTCCAATCGCTTTTTATACCTACGAAATCCCTAGAAACCGTTGTCGTTTGGCGTGATAACCAAGAACAGCTTTTTTCAGAAAAATTAACCCAACCTAGCTATGAGGTTGAATACCATTTCAAAGGTCAGATTAACGGAAGCATAGCAGAAACTGCCCAAAACAATAGAATTCCTTACCCAATTGTTGACCAATTAATTAAAGCTTTCAGCCACGAAGTTGATTTCCAGCGGGATATTTACCCAAACGCCACTTTTGAAATAATTTATACCTTACACATAGACGTAAATAACCGCTTAATTAAGCCTGGTACAATGTCTTATGCGAATCTAGAAATAGTTCCAGACAATAAAAATCTGGAAATCTTTGCTTATATTAGAGACTCGGAAATGACATTTTTTCACCGTGATGGAACAAGTGCACGTCGCTTTCTGCTTAAAACACCGCTAGACGGTGGACGCATTAGTTCAGGCTATGGCATGCGCCACCACCCAGTATTAGGTTATTCTCGCATGCACAAGGGCATTGATTTTGCAGCACCTATTGGAACCGTAATTTATGCCGCTGGTAATGGCACAGTTACTGTCATGGAATACCGTAAGGGATATGGTAATCTTATTCGCATTCAGCATAATAACCAATATACAACGGCTTATGCCCACCTAAATGCTTTTGCCAAAAATTTAAAGACCGGACAATCCGTTAAACAAGGACAAATAATTGGGTATGTTGGAAGAACAGGTCTTGCAACAGGACCTCACCTGCATTTTGAGGTTCTAAAAGACGGACAACACATTAATCCAACCCAACTGAAATTTGGAACACAAGAAAAACTTAGTAATGATGCGTTAAAAAATTTTTTAAAGAGGGTCGAGGCTATTGACAAAAAACGCAGCCAACAGCCTCGATTACCTTCGAGTATTGTTGAAACAACCAAAGTTAGGACTAATAATTAGATCATTTACCACAATGGTACTTTGATGATTTGTTTATTTAGCTTTTTTCCGCTCAGATTTAACGCTAAATGCTAATCCCTGATCATTGGCAGAAACATCAATAGTTTGCCCATCGCGGATTTCACCCCTAATAATCAGATCTGCTAATTTGTCCTGTAGGTAGCGCTGAATAACCCTTTTTAAAGGCCTGGCACCATAGGTTGGGTCATAACCAGCATCGGCAAGCCAATTTTTTGCTTTTTCATCTAGATGAAGACTAATTTGCTTTTCGGCCAACAGTTGGCGCAGCCTATTGAGCTGAATATCAACAACTGTTGCCATGTTTTCACGCCCTAGTCGGTGAAACAGAATGATATCATCAAGACGGTTTAAAAATTCCGGTCGAAAAGCCCGCCGTACAATAGCCATTACCTGGTCACGAAGTTGAGGGTTATCCTCAGAACGTGCATGATTAGCAAGAATTTCACTACCAAGATTTGAGGTAAGAATAATTAGTGTATTACGAAAATCAACTGTGCGGCCTTGCCCATCTGTTAACCGCCCATCGTCTAAAACCTGTAGCAAAATGTTAAAAACATCCGGATGTGCTTTTTCAATCTCATCAAATAAAATAACCCTATAAGGTCGGCGCCTTACCGCTTCGGTAAGCGCACCACCCTCATCATAGCCAATATAACCCGGAGGAGCACCGATTAAGCGTGAAACCGAATGTTTTTCCATATATTCCGACATATCAATACGTAACATAGCACTTTCATCATCAAACAGAAATGAGGCCACAGCTTTTGATAATTCGGTTTTTCCAACACCGGTTGGCCCTAAAAACATGAAAGACCCGATCGGGCGGTTGCTATCTTGTAATCCGGCCCGCGACCGCCGAACAGCATTGGCCAAGGCAATAATAGCCTCTTCCTGACCCACCACTCTTTGCCGCAGCTTTTCTTCCATTTGAATCAGCCGGCTACGCTCGCTTTCCAACATTTTTTCAACCGGAATGCCTGTCCAGCGTGAGACAACCGATGCAATTTCTTTATCAGTAACAACCTCGTTAAGCATCTGATGCTGACTAATTTCTTGTGACTTCTCAAGCTTACTAACCAACTCCGGAATAATACCATAAGTTAATTCGCCTGCCCGAGCTAAATCACCCCGCCGTTGGGCTTGCTCAAGTTCAGCGCGCCCCTGCTCTAGCTGTTCTTTTAATTTATTAACAGATGCAAGTTTTGATTTTTCTTTTTGCCATTTTGTAGTTAATTCGGCTGACTGGGATTCAAGCCTAGACAGTTCATCCATCAATTTTTGCAAACGCTCGCGTGAAACGGCATCAGTTTCTTTTTTAAGGGCTTCTCGTTCTATCTTAAGCTGCATTAAGCGTCGATCGATTTCATCAATTTGCTCAGGCTTAGAATCAACTGCCATGCGCAAACGACTACTTGCTTCATCCACCAAATCTATAGCTTTATCTGGCAAGAAACGATCGGTAATATACCTGTTGGATAGAGTGGCCGCCGCAACTAATGCTGCATCCGTGATACGAATTCCATGATGTAATTCGTATTTTTCTTTTAAGCCCCGCAAAATAGAAATGGTATCAGCAACAGTTGGTTCACTGACAAAAACCGGCTGAAACCGTCGCGCTAAAGCAGCATCTTTTTCAATATGCTTGCGATATTCATCCAGGGTTGTAGCGCCAACACAATGAAGTTCTCCGCGCGCTAACGCTGGCTTCAGCATGTTTGATGCATCCATAGAGCCCTCGGCTTTACCAGCCCCAACAAGCGTATGCAATTCATCAATAAAAAGGATAATTTGGCCATCAGCCGCTGATATCTCGTGTAAAACCGCCTTTAAACGTTCTTCAAATTCACCCCGAAACTTCGCTCCAGCGATTAAAGCACCTAAGTCTAAAGAAACTAATTTTTTATCTTTTAGACTTTCGGGGACATCACCATTTACGATACGTAAGGCTAATCCCTCAACAATTGCTGTCTTTCCAACACCAGGTTCTCCAATAAGAACTGGGTTGTTTTTTGTCCGGCGTGAAAGAACCTGAATTGTACGTCTAATCTCTTCATCTCGTCCAATCACTGGATCTAACTTGCTATCACGCGCCGCTTGGGTTAGATCACGACCATATTTTTTCAGCGCGTCATAGTTTTCCTCAGCATTTGCCGACTGGACTGAGCGTCCTTTGCGCAGGTTATTAATAGCCATATTAAGTTTTTGAGGTGTGACACCGCTTTTAGCCAAAATACCAGCTGCCCCTGTGGTACTGGTCATAGAAATAGCAAGCAACAACCTTTCCACCGTTACAAAACTATCACCTGCTTTTTCGGCAAGTTTTTCTGCTGCATCGAGAATGCGTGCCAATTCAGGATCAAGATGCAGCGAGCCAGCCCCACTTCCCTCAACTTTTGGTAATTTTCCAACGGCCGATTGAACCTGCTGTAGAATTTGCTCTGGCTCGGCGCCAATTGTTTGTAACAAGTTGTGGGTATGCTTATCTTTGTCTTCAAGCAAACTTTGTAACAAGTGATCAGCAGTTAACCGTTGATGACCACTTCGTTGAGCAAGCTGTTGAGCTGCTTGTAACATTATTTGCGATTTTTGTGTGTATTTGTCTGCGTTCATTTATATTGCCCTCTTTTGACAATGCCTACTTGGTAGCACATTGTTATTGATGCCTATGGTCTAGAAGACAGCAATTAAAACTGTTTATTGGACTTACTAAACCTAATTATGAAATGGGTAGAGTTGATATAAAACACAAGTGCCTCGATTATAGGGTTAAAAATTTTTTCAATTAATTTCTGCTTAACAACCTGCATTTTTTTGTGGTGCTATAATACCACAAGCTATAACCCCAGAGAGTTCTTGACTTTGCAAAAATATTTGCTACAAGTTCACGGATCGTAGTGATCATTTTATAGGATCAAAATATTATGTTAAAAACTTTTTCCGCTACCCCAGCCGATATCCAAAAGAAATGGATTGTGGTTGACGCTGAGGGTGTTGTCTTAGGCAGATTGGCCAGCATTGTTGCTGCCCGCCTACGTGGTAAACACAAAACAACATATACACCCCATATGGACTGTGGGGATAACGTAATTGTTATCAACGCAGCCAAAGTTAAAGTTACCGGAAACAAATACGAAGACAAAAAGTTTTACTGGCACACGGGCTACCCTGGTGGCATAAAGGTAAAAACCATACGTGAGATTATTGAAGGTAAATTTCCAGAGCGCGTAATTGTTAATGCTGTGCGACGCATGCTGCCCCGCGAACCACTTGGTCGGCAACAAATGCGTAACTTGCGGGTTTATGCCGGGGCTGAGCACCCTCATGGTGGAAGCAATCCCGAAGTTTTAAATGTTGCAGCAATGAATCCAAAAAACAAAAGGGATGGTAACGTATGAGCCCGCAATCACAGACTTTATCAAGCTTAAAAAATCTGAAACAGGCTAACACCGTTTTGGATACGACAACCCGACCAAAACTTGATGATTTAGGTCGTTCTTATGCAACTGGCAAACGTAAAAATGCCGTTGCCCGTGTTTGGTTGAAACGTGGATCAGGTAAAATTGTTGTTAATGGTCGGGATATTGGTACATATTTTGCACGTCCTGTTTTACAAATGATTATTAATCAACCATTTGTGACTTCTAATCGTAGTGGCCAATACGATGTTATGTGCACCGTTCTTGGTGGCGGTTTATCGGGACAGGCCGGCGCTGTACGCCACGGAATTAGCAGGGCTTTAACTTACTATGAACCGGATTTACGTTCGGTTCTTAAAGCTGGTGGTTTCTTGACACGTGATAGTCGCGTCGTTGAACGCAAGAAATATGGTAAAGCAAAAGCCAGAAGAAGCTTCCAGTTCTCGAAACGTTAGGTTTTTTGTGTTGTTTTTGCAAAACGCCCGGATTTTCCGGGCGTTTTTATTTGACCTTAACCCCTTGTGATTCTTATAAACATAACACATAGTGTTTTCGTGCGTATTGTTTTCAATAATTAGGAACAACTATGAGCAATCATGATAATCTTAGAATAGGAATTTTAGGGGCCAGTGGTTACACAGGTGGTGAGCTGCTTCGTCTTCTGAGCCGCCATCCAAAAACATATATCAGCTCAGTTAGTGCTGAAAAACATGCTGGAAAGGCCGTCGCTGAGATATTCCCACAATTTGGTCACCTGAATCTGCCAATATTACAAAAAATTGATGATTTCCAGTGGGATTCGCTTGATCTAGTTTTCTGTGCCTTACCGCACGGCATGACCCAAGAGTTAGCTACCCGCCTTCCTAAAAATATAAAAGTTATCGATTTATCTGCAGACTTTAGATTACGGCAACCTTCTTTATATCAGCATTGGTATGGCCACCCCCATCGTGCCCTAGACCTTCAAGCCCAAGCCGTTTATGGATTAAGCGAGGTTTACCGCCATGAAATTGCACGCGCAACACTCGTGGCTTGTCCAGGCTGTTACCCAACCGCAGCCCAGTTGGCACTAATCCCATTATTAAAAGACGGCTTAATTGAGACAACACCGATAATGATCGATGCTAAATCTGGTATAAGTGGCGCCGGGCGCGAGTTAAAACAAAACAGCTTGTTTTGTGAAACAACCGAAGGAATCCATGCGTATGGTGTTAACGGGCACCGCCATATGCCAGAAATCGAACAAGGCTTAAGTGATGCCGCTGGGAAACCGGTAGGTATTAGCTTTATACCCCACCTTGTTCCAATGAGTCGAGGAATTTTAGAAACAATTTACGTACGATTACCTCTGGATGTTACCGCGATAGCTATCCGCGAATGTTGGCTTAAAACCTATAAAAACAGTCATTTTATCGATATATTTCCGGTAGGTTCTTCCCCTGAAACCCGCCATGTTCGCGGCACAAATCGATGTGCTATGTCGGTTTTAAATAACCCAATTCCTGGATATGCAACTATTCTGGTAACAATTGACAATCTGGTGAAAGGTGCCTCAGGTCAAGCCATTCAAAACATGAATATTATGATGGGTTATCCAGAAAACCTTGGGCTTGAGCATATCGCTTTATTTCCCTAGGCAAGGCACAAAATGACCAACAAAATCAACTCTGAGAAGACTGGAAACAAGCAACAGCAAAAAAAGCTTCGTCTTGAAAAGGCTTTGCGGTCTAATTTGCACCGGCGCCGCACACAGCTACATGCGCGCACGAACAATAATTCAAATCGACCAGTGGTTAAAGATATAGCGTAACAATATAATTGCACATGGTATTTCTTAAAAATAAACCTTTATTTTTATCAAATAATCAGCCAGAATTTCGCTATTATCTTTGTTAAATTAAGCTTGCTAATTTTAAAGTGTATAGGAAGTATCATGGCTATTATGCCCGACCACTGGATTAGAAAAATGGCTGAAGAGAAAGCGATGATCGAACCGTTTGTTCATCGCCAACAACGACAGGGGGTGATTTCTTATGGTTTATCATCCTATGGGTATGATGCGCGCGTAGCTGAAGAATTCAAAATTTTCACTAATGTTGATAACGCCCTTGTTGACCCTAAGAATTTTTCAGCAACAAGCTTTGTCGAGCGCACAAATTCCGTGTGCATTATTCCGCCCAATAGCTTTGTTTTAGCACGTACTGTTGAATATTTTCGTATCCCACGCGATGTATTGGTTATCTGTCTTGGGAAATCTACCTATGCGCGTTGTGGAATAATTGTAAATGTTACGCCCTTAGAGCCGGAATGGGAAGGACATGTAACACTTGAATTTTCAAATACGACACCCCTACCTGCAAAAATCTATGCACATGAGGGGGCATGTCAGTTTTTATTTTTGCGCGGTGATAGTGCTTGTGAGGTTTCATACGCCGACCGCAGTGGCAAATACATGAAGCAAAAAGGTGTAACCCTGCCTAAAATATAGAATTAATATAATTTTACCATTTAACATCGTTTAATTCTCTAACAAAAGATCAGGCCAATTATGGATAAAATTAGAATAAAAGGCGGACATCCTATATCAGGAACTATTGCTATTAGTGGGGCAAAAAATGCGGCCTTACCGCTAATGGCTGCTAGCCTGTTAGCGCCAGGTAAAACGGTTTTGAATTTGATACCTCATTTGGCCGATATTGATTCAATGATACTGCTTTTTAAAGATTTTGGCGTGGATGTTGAACGTCTTAATGGTCAACGACTTGTCATTGATTGCGGAGATATTCGTTCCTACAAGGCCGATTATGATTTGGTTCGTAAAATGCGGGCTTCAATCTTGGTATTAGGGCCACTGGTTGCGCGTTTTGGACAGGCTTGTGTTTCTTTGCCCGGTGGTTGCGCTATTGGCGCCCGACCTGTGGATTTACATATTAAAGGTTTACAAGCTTTAGGCGCTAATATTGAGATTAAGGACGGCTATATTTATGCCACAACACCCAAAAGGTTAATTGGCACCAAGATTACATTACCCCTGGTATCGGTAGGGGCAACAGAAAATATTATGATGGCTGCCTGCCTAGCTGAAGGAACAACAGTTATTGAGAACGCCGCGCGTGAACCGGAAATTGTTGATTTGGCATGTTTCTTGCAGAAAATGGGAGCAGAAATTAGTGGTGCGGGCACATCAACATTAACAATTAAAGGTGTCACATCGCTAAAACCTTGCCAATACCAAGTCATGACAGACAGGATTGAAGCAGGCACCTATATGATTGCTGCCCTAATAACAGGCGGTACACTTACATTAACCAATGCACCGGCTCAAACATTAGAGGCCTTAATGACAACGCTAAGGCAGGCCGGAGCAGATATTGGCATTCACCAACATAACCTGACAATAAAATCATCAAAGACATTAACCGGTGTTGACGTTATGACAGAACCATATCCAGGCTTTCCTACAGACTTGCAAGCCCAATTTATGGCATTGATGACAGTTGCGAACGGTGCTAGCATGATCACTGAAACTATTTTTGAGAATCGCTTTATGCATGTTCCTGAATTAGCGCGTATGGGTGCCAATATTACAATTCACGGTTCATCGGCTTTAGTACGCGGCGTTAACAAGCTTTCGGGGGCACCCGTAATGGCAACTGATTTGCGCGCCTCGGTATCGCTGGTTCTTGCAGGGTTGGTTGCAAAAGGCGAGACAATTGTTAACCGGATATACCATTTAGATCGCGGTTATGAAAACCTTGTTGAAAAACTTAATAGATGTGGAGCTGTGATTGACCGAATCAAAAATTAAGGGGCAAGAACCTACACCGTTGAAACTCCACGCTGCTGATGCCGAGGATTTACAAATTATTTCCAGCATGCTGCAAGACAGTTTGATTATCCCCCAAGATATAACTTATTTTGCAACAGAAAAGCGTTTTGCCATTTTACTTAATCGTTTTTGCTGGGAAAAAAGCCCAGCGACCGGCAACGAAGAAAAACGTGGATACCGAATTCATACTGGATGTATTTTTAATAATATTAACCAGGTTCAACAAAAAGGGCTTGATGACGCAAGAAGTCAGCAAATTCTTAATCTTCTAGCTATTGAGTGGCACGCAACAGAGCAGGTCATTATTTTATCCTTTTCAGGTAATATAAGCGTTCGTCTTATAACCGACAAAATTAATTGTTATGTCAAAGATTTTGGTGATCCATGGCCAACCTGCTGGCAACCACAACATAATAAGAATAAATAGACCAAGCAGGGTATTGCCAATACATAAAAAAACGTGCATGGTGTGATCAAATAAAAAGTTAGTGATTTAAAGGACAGCAATGGTAAAAGAGGATGTTATCGAGTTTCCAGGCACCGTTATAGAATTATTGCCCAATGCGATGTTTAGGGTTAAGTTAGACAACGATCATATTATACTGGCACACACTTCAGGAAAAATGCGCAAAAATCGTATTCGCGTTCTTGCTGGTGACCGGGTGAATGTTGAAATGACCCCATATGATTTGACTAAGGGCCGAATTACTTTCCGGCAAAAATAACCAAGGTAGGTTTTTTTATTGTTTATTTTAGCATCTGCTTCACCACGCCGTCAGACATTGTTGGCACGGTTAGGGGTTGTTCCCGACCAAATTGTTCCGGCAAATGTTGATGAATCTCCATTAAAAGGCGAATTGCCCCGGCCTTATGTTGAGCGGTTGGCACGTAGTAAGGCTTTGTTAGTTCATCAACAATACCCTGAAGCAGTTGTACTTAGTGCTGATACTGTGGTTGCGTGTGGCCGCCGCATATTACCAAAAGCGGATGATTATGATATCGCTAAAAAATGTTTGCGGCTGTTGTCCGGTCGGCGTCATTTGGTTATGACAAGTGTTTGTCTGTTTAAACCCAATGGCCAGATTATTCAACGCACGGTTAAAACCTTTGTCTACTTTAAACGTTTAAGTCAACCTGAAATTGAAGGATACCTGGCAACTAATGAATGGACGGGAAAAGCCGGCGGATATGCTATCCAGGATAGTGCAGAGTCTCTGGTTATAAAAATTCAAGGTTCACACGCCAACATTATTGGACTTCCGCTTTATGAAACCCGCAATTTATTAATACAAGGCGGGATCAGGTGTTTATTCTAGCAATTAGTGCAGAAAATGGATTTATTAGTTTGGCAACATGGTCCTGATTCGGTAGCTGCAATTATTGCACAAGGCCGGCTGCTCGAATATTACCAACAATCTGCCCATGAGTTTTCACGAGCACAATATGGTGATATTTTTTGGGCAAAGATAACCTGGCTTAATCAAAAAAATACAACACAATTTGCCGATTTAGGAGGTTCGCAACAAGGTCTTGTTCAAATTAATAACCTATCGAATAGCACTGAAAACTGGCATATTTTACAAGTCGAACGTTGTGCAACAAGTACAGGCAAACAGGCTAAACTTACCAATAAAATTAAACTGCCTGGAATTTTTATAATCTACACCCCGAACCAAGCCGGCTTGGTTTTTTCATCAAAAACCTTGCTTAGTCTTGAAGAACAACAAAAAATTACCCATCAATTTAATAAGCTGACTGACCAAATCAGCGGTGGATTTATTGTTCGGCATCATTTGCGGCCAGAATTGATAGACTTAGCATTAGCCGAAGGTAATCTTTTGGCACAAAAATGGGCTATCATTAAAAACCGAAGCCTTTCCCTAAGAACCCCACAACGATTATGGGGTGATGATCAGCCTTTCTGGCGCCTTTTACGTGACGAAGCCACAAGAATTGATAACATTTTTGTTGCGTCCCCCAGAAAAGCAACTTTGATACGCGATTATCTTGGGCAATATTATCCAGCGCTTGTGAATAAAATTCAAGAAAAACCCATCCACGACTGGGCAATTGATCAAGCTGAAATAGATAACCAACTTGATGATCTGGAAAACCAGCGGATTGAGCTTGCCACTGGGGGGTTTTTGTTGATCGAAGAAGGGCAGACATTGACAGCTATTGATGTTAACACCGGTAGTAATTTTATAACCTACAATCAGCGCAAAAAGTCATCTGCTTTTTATATGAATCAGCAAGGTTTGCTCGAAACATTTCGGCAATTGCGTTTACGGAACATTAGTGGTCATATTCTGGTTGATATAATACCAATGCGCGCCTCTAACGAACGCCAAGAACTATTAAAAATTGCCCAAGAGCAAGCTATGCTTGACCCAAGCTATTGCCAAGTTGCAGGGTATAGCCGCCTTGGATTGCTTGAATTAAGCAGGCAAGGACGTGGCTTATCTTGGTTAAAATTAAAACAGTTATACCCTAATCAATAAAAACTTTATTGTTAACATACCAATTTGTGAATCATGAACTGCCCCATTTGCCAGAAAACAGCAATAACAAGATACCGCCCCTTTTGTTCAAATCACTGTGCTAATATTGATTTATATCGTTGGCTAAATCAAGATTATCGCATTCCTAGCCAACCCGACCAATCAGCCAAGCAAGAACAAACTGGTTATGAAGGTTTGAAGCCTAATGATTAGGCGCTAACAAGCTTTTTTGATAAATACGCCTTCATATCAGAATCAATAAAAGCCGCCTGTAAAGCGTTATGATTACATTGATAAAATTCGCGACCTGACCACCCGAATATTTCGTGTAAACGTTGATATTCGTTACATAGACTAGTGTTATTAAGAGCACGGCCATCAGTATTAATGCCCAATGAAACCCCTGCCTGCAACAGCTTATGGACAGGATGTTGTCTATATTCCGAATAGACGCCAGTTTGAATGTTGCTTGTTGGACAAACCTCAAGATGGATTTGATGCTTGCGCAAATAAGAAATTAAGGCTGGATCCTCAATCGAACGCACACCATGACCCAAGCGCTTGGGATACAATGTTGTAAGGGTGTTCCATACATTCTTGGCACCCTTATATTCACCGGCATGCGCCGTTAATGCAACACCAGCACGACCAAGGATTTCAAAACTTTTTTGCTGATTATCCAACGCAAAATTAGCCTCATCACCGGCAACATCAAAGCCGACAACCACACCACCCTTCATAAAACGCTGAACTAAATCGGCGGTGATCATGGCCTGTCGCTCATTAAAATGTAACAAGGTACACAATATTAAGCGCATCTGAATATGTGTATGTTGTGCTTGCTGACTAATTTCATCGGCGACAATCTCTACCACATCATCTGCAGACAATCCCATTAAAACATGTAATAAAGGTGCAAAACGAATCTCGGCATAAATTACATGATCAGACTGTAATTGTTGCGCCAAATCACTAACCGACTGGCGTAATCCATACTCTGTTTGCATCAACTGCAAAGGCGCTTTTGTATAAGTTAAAAATTCGGCTAAGTCTCGACATTTAGCCGGTGCCACAAAATGGTTTTGATAATCATGGTTGGTAATTGCGGGCACAAAACGCCGCACAAAATCATAACTTAATGAACAGTCCAAATGAAGATGCAACTCAACCTTAGGCATATATTTCCACATAATCTCCCTCCAGGCTGTTTAACTGCTATAAAATAAAAAAGCCCATCAAATGATGGGCTTTATATAAATTCAACCGGTACCTTAATATCCTTCGCGTTCCATTCTCTTACGCAACAATTTGCGGTAACGACGAACTGCTTCTGATTTTTCACGTGTCCGACGCTCTGATGGTTTTTCAAAATTCCGGCGTAACTTTATTTCCCGAAAAACCCCTTCGCGCTGTAATTTCTTTTTCAAGACGCGTAAGGCCTGATCAACATTATTATCGCGAACAATAACCTGCACGTTTAACCTTCCTTAAAAACGTTAAAATTCAACAAATTTTCTTAAAGCTGTCGACAGATATCACATCAATTTATATTTGTGAAGTACTTTTATATGATTCTGTTGAATAAATTTGCGTGAAGTATGCCTTGTATGGTCAATCGGTAACAAAACTATGTACCTATATCCAATTATCCTATATAAAAACTAACATGATACATACTAAAAACATTATGAAAGGTCAGATGTGGCGATTTTAAAAATTGCAAAAACGGGTCATCTGGTTTTGCGCCAGCCCGCACAATTGGTTCGTGACCCGAAAGCACCAGAAATTCAAAGACTTATTGGCGACATGCTTGAAACATTGTCAGATACAGGCGGCATTGGTCTGGCTGCCCCACAGGTACACGTACCGTTACGCGTTGTTATATTTGAAGTTCCCGCCCAAAGGGCAGGTGCAGATGCCCAACCCATGACATGCCTGATTAATCCCGTGATTGAGGTTATATCACCAACATCAACAAACGAAGACTGGGAAGGTTGTCTATCTGTGCCTGGGCTTGTAGGGCGTGTTTTTCGACCAAACCACATCCGTTATACAGCCCTTGACCAACATGGTCGTCCTATTTCGCGTGAAGCTAAGGGATACCATGCACGGGTCGTATTACACGAATGTGATCATCTTGATGGTTTTGTGTATCCCATGCGCATGACAGATATGTCAAAGCTTATCTTTCGAGATGAAATGCGGTTTTGGTCGGTACAATCAAGCACAGCTGGTATGGACAAAAAGATTGATGAATAGTATTACTGAATACCGGAATCGTGATCACATGCAGGATATTTACCAGTTAAAAACAAGTTTACTGCTCGCAATATTACCACACATTAGTCAGGATGGATGGTCAGAATCTGCTATTAAAAAAGCTTGTACAGACCTGAACGTTCCAAAGGCGCAGGCTGATTTATTGTTTCCATCTGGCCCGATTGAGATGATTTTATGGTTTAACGATTATGCAGACCAAAATATGCAAAAAGCTTTAGCTCTTGAAAATGGCCAACTTAACGGTTTAAAGGCCAAGATATTCCGCGCAATACAGATTAGATTACAACAAAATATTGCTTACCGCGATGCTATCAAAAAAGCCGTTGGATATTTATTATTACCATGGAATCAAAAATTTTTGTTCACTGGACTTTACAAAACCGTAGACAGTATTTGGCTAGGCGTTAACCATTTCCCGACCGATTTTAGTTTTTATACAAAACGACTAACATTAGCAGGAATTTACAGCAGCACATTATTGTATTGGTTACGCGACACATCAGAAAATTACCAGGAAACTTGGAACTTTTTGACAAGGCGATTAGAAGATTTAGGTAAAATACCAGTGTTACGACAAAAACTTATGGCGGCGAGACACTATATTCCCTCTCCAATCCGTTTATGGCAAAAATTAAAGCAACATAGCTAATTATGCTGTTAAGTCTGGTAACAGCTTGCTCTCAAGAATAGCTATCTGATCTTTCAATAATAACTTGCGTTTCTTTAATCGTTGAAGATGAATTTGATCAAAAGAACCAGGCATTGTTAAACGCTGAATTTCAAAATCCAATTCGCGATGTTCTATTCTTAGTTCTTCCAATTGCCGCCGCAGATCCTCTAGTCCCCGCATGGTTTTATTGGCCCGCTTGTATTATGTTTTATGACCATTATTTTAAAGCTATCATTAGGTCTTTAACAAAACCTCATGTACCAATTAAAAAATTTACTTTAGTTATTTTTAGCCATTGACGCAATAATTTTATCGCCGTTATGGAATTTACCAGTAAAATAGCTACAATATAATCGAAAGCACGAGCATAAAAAATGGATAAAATTGGTGTTTTAACAAGTGGGGGCGATTGCCCAGGACTTAATATGGCTCTTGATGCAATTCTGCGTCAAAGCCAATTAAACAATCTTTTTCCCGTTGGCATATTACAAGGAACCATGGGGTTACTCCATCGCCCTATTCAAGCCCATCCATTGCACGAGATTGTCAAAAATTTTGGCCCAGATTGGTCGCATCAAGGCGGTACCATTTTGGGAAGCAGTAACAAAGGGAACCCTTTTGCTTTTGCAAGTCCGGATGGTAAAGTTATAGATCGCAGTCATGATGTTATTGATGCAATCCACAAACTTGGCTTAAAAGGACTAATAGCAATCGGCGGCGATGGTAGCATGGACATTCTTTATCGTTTGTCTCAGCGCGGCGGTTTTCCATTGATTGGCATCCCAAAAACTATTGATAATGATGTGATGGGAACAGATATTGCTATAGGCCATGATACAGCAATTACAGTGGCAACTACCGCGCTTGACCATCTACGTCCGACTGCAGCTAGCCATCAACGTGCAATGATTCTTGAAGTTATGGGGCGTGGAACCGGACATATTGCCTTAAGCTGCGGCATCGCTGGTGGTGCACGGGTTATTTTGATGCCCGAGATTCAGCCAAACATGTCCAAAGTAATTAACTATCTAAAAAACTTGCGCGACAATGGACAAAAATCCTTCCTTTTGGTTATAGCCGAAGGGACAAATCTTGATTACCCAGCTATTTTAACCGCACCCGACATTAATGTTGGACATCGTTTAGCCAAAATCGTTCAACATGCTTTGGGTATAGAAAGTCGTGCCACCATTTTAGGACATGTTCAGCGCGGAGCACCGCCAAATGCGCGGGATCGCTTGCTTGCTGCTGCGCTTGGCAGCCACGCAGTTACCCTGGCACGGCGTGGACAATGGGGGCATCTGGTTGTTTGGCAAAATAACCACGCTGGCCAAATTAGCTTTGGCGATTTATATCGCGACCCGAAACAGCCCTCTTTAAATGCAAGTTTATTAACAACTGCAAAAGAACTTGGAATATGCCTGGGAACCTAGAACTGAATATGTCGAGGTAACAAACAGTTATTTTCGAGCTACCTGAAAACTTAATCTTTGATCAATAACAAAGGGGGGAAGCGATGGCTTCCCCCC
>CAYPXH010000030.1:0-15920 GCA_964414755.1 uncultured Rhodospirillaceae bacterium
CCTGTTTCTGTTAAGTCAGTGATCTATCTTAATGATAAAGTTATCTTGCTAAAAAACGAGCGTGACGAATGGGAGTTACCAGGAGGAAAACTTGATCCTGGCGAGAGTCCTGAAAGCTGCGTTGTTAGAGAAGCTTTTGAAGAACTTAGCATTTCAGTTCAGATAGATCGTATTATTGATAGTTGGCTTTATGTTGTTTCACCCAATGTTGAAGTTGTTATTATAACCTACCTTTGCAAGATAGTAGGAAAAAATCTTTCCCCTACTGTAAGCCATGAACATAAGGAAATAGGTTTCTTTGATATAAAAGAAGTTCCAGAACTTTTTATGCCCAATGGGTATAAAAGGTCTATAGACTTGAGTGCCAGAAGGATAAAATAGTTTCGTGCGGGTAAAAAAAGCCTCTGTTGAAACAATATAAACAATGTTGTGGAATAAGGGAATGAATATTCAATTCCTTGCTTTTATTATCACATATAAACAAATTTATTATTTAGGAAAAATGAGAACACCTAATTTATTTGCCGCTTTCCGAAGGTCATCATCTTTGGTGGCCAGCGGTAGATTCAGCCTAACGGCCAGCTTTAAATAAGCGGCATCATAGGTTGTTAAATGGTGCTCAATGGTCAGCACCATAATTTTATTCATAACTGCCGCAGGGTTTAAGGTGTTGGTTAATATTGGCAACTGTCGAATCAACTCGATTCCAGCCATTCATTGAAATTCTGCCTTTCTTTTGGGCTTGCAACAGGACATTGCCAAATTCTAAATGCCACAGGGCCGGGACTATGGCACCTTGGTCTTGCACCTTCTATCTCCTTATTCTCTGCCCAGCTCCTTCTTCGCTTTCTGAAGCGCCAAAATTAATTCATCAAGATTAAAAATCCATGGCGTTTTTCCATCTTTAGGATATATTTCTATTAGTAGATCCCCTGTATCTTGGTTAATTTCCCCCCATTGACCTTCGTCGCCATAAAACAGCTCTACGACCGGTAGTTCACGCTCTGGAGGGGTACTATACCATGCTTCAATCTTCTTCATCTTAGTTTCTCTGCTTTATGGTTATAAGTTAGAAGAAATTCTTATCAAAATGACTAAACCCCTACCCGCCAACAGTGGTTTTCTTAAAGATTATGCCAGTACCATTAGGCTTATACATTTGAAAAATTTGCTTTCCCTTGGTTGTATAATAAAGTTTGCGGGTTCTTCTGATGATTATATCTTCAAAAGATCAGTCGACAGCAAGAAAATAATCTAATAACAAGGTGCTCATTTACAAGCTTCACCCCGCAAGTCTCTCCAAGAAAGATTGCCTAAGGTTAATTTCTTACGCAATTGCTTAAATTCTTGCAGCAGGTTGGGTTTTATGCTTGTGGGTTCTTTGTCCATGGGGATAATTTTGGCAATTGGAACACCGCGTTTAGTGATAATTGTTTCTTCACCTTGCGATGCTTTTTCTAAAATCTCCGATAATGCGTTTTTGCCTCAAAAGCACCAATAGTACGCATAATAAAGCCTTTATAGACTTGTTTAATATATAAATTATCTATATCTATACACATAATGGAAAAGTAAAGAGAGGAACGGAAAATTATCAAATTATTTGTCAAATCAAGCGGATCAAACAAATCTAACTGGAGTCTTAATTATCCACATACTTAACGTTTCTTCATAAAATTTAAAATTTTTTCTTAAAAATAGCTGACCTGATGATTTTTACTTCAAGTCGAAGAGTATGACAATTGGGCTTTTGTTATCGTAAGGGGTAAAACCCATACAGAGGCAAAAATTAAATGACTAGAACCAGAAGAAAACCACGCAGCAATATGCTGGAATGGCGGATCAGGGTAGCACGGGCGGAGGCTAATATGAACCAGTTAGAATTGGCCACCTTGTTGAACACCGAGGATAATTTAGTGGTTGATCAAAACAGCATTTCCATGATGGAAAAGGGTGACCGGTTTGTGAAAGATTATGAAATCATCGCGCTAGCCAAAGCCCTGAATAGACACCCCATGTGGTTGCTGTTCGGTGACCAAATTCCCGCGGAATTTCGGCAAAAGAATTAGGGCAAGCAGGCATCTGCTAAAATTTGATAGTTATAAATAAGGGCATAGTAATATTGGGGGAGGTATTTGAGTGTACCAGGCTGATATTCTGGAGGTAATAAAATGAAATTGAACCGAGTTTTTAGACTTGCTTGGTGGGGGGTAGTACTTAGCTTCATCAGCAACCTTAGCCATGCGCAAACTTCCTTTGTAACCTCTGTTATTATAACAGAAAAACTTCCACCCGGGGGGAAATATAACCTTTTGAATTGCGGCTTTTACGGCAGCCCTGATCAGCAATCCACTTGGTGGGCATGTAACCTTTACCCAGATGATTTCCCTGAATCAGGAACTCCGGAACAAATAGACCAATTTCATAAGGCGATGATAAATGCCCCGGCTTTATGGCTAGCACCGCTTCAAGATAACGGGGAATTAGGGAAGGGGCAGCCAGCATCATTGTCATTAAAGGCGGATTTGGATTTAAATTCATCTTTTAGCCAATTGCTTGCTTTAGGAAATGATGGTCATTTATTGATTTACCCAAGATTACCCTTAGAATATTTTCCCTTTGTTACTCTTGCAAAACTTCCTTCGTTGGTGAAGGATAATACCAACTCTTTGCAAATAAAATTATTTTATAGATTCTTCGATTTTTATTATAGCTTAATTCAGGCAATAGCTATGAGAGAAGGGGGATACACGATATTATTGCACGGATATGATTCGATTAATCCTCCCCAACAAAATAACCAGTTTATTGTAGTCAAATTAAATAATAAGGGGCAAGAATTGTGGCGCTATATTTATCCTAAGCCAGTTTCAGAGGAAAGAGTGCCACAAGAACAGATGTTTCTAACGACAGATGATAAAACAGTTATCTATTGGGCTAATTACGATGAATATCGTTATAACCCAGATAATGACAATGATGATTATGGAGCTGCTGGAACCAAGCTGGTATGTCTAGATAAGAATGGTCAAGTCATCAACAATAATGTCGTTCCAGGTTCTTCTATTGATAATCCAGTTGCCTTGCAAAACGGTGAATTTGGTTTTACGCAGTACCTGTATGATAAAACGATTGATAGGCATGAGCCCTATTTTCTAAGGTTTAGCAAAAACTGCGAAAAAATAAGTCAAAGAATTCTAGAATTTCCAATTCACCCCAGATATAACTCAGATTTTAATATTAAATCAATTCTTTTATTATCAAATGGACATTTGTTGATTGGCTATATGCAACGAGAATATGTTTTGGACGCCGAAAAAGGTGCCACCGATTCTTACAATAGTTTTTATTTGGCTGAATTTGACGATGGCTTAAAAGTCATTCGAGATATAGAGGTTATTGGCGGCCAGAATCCTGATCGTGATTATTTGGAAAGTATTCCCGATACCAACGGTGAAGATTACATCGATATAACTTTTGCCTTGCTGCCGAAAAGAAATGAAATATTGGTTTCCATCCATAATATGCGGGCTGGATCAGAATTTGCTTCGGAAGAAAGGGCGCCTCGATTGCTACCCAATAAATACTTATTGCCCAAAATTTACCGGGTCAACATCCCCTTATCAAATTAGGCATTCATAAAATAACCGGCCTATTGGCCACAATATAAGTAATCAAGAAATATGCCCGACAGTGACCATTTGACACAGCAGCAGCTTTCTTATACACTAAATGCAATTCATCATGGCTGCCAGGGAGATTTGCATGCAAGCATCATCATCAACCCCCACATCGCTCTATAATGACGATTTAGCAGCAGTAGCGGAAAGCCGGCGAACCTGGAACACCTGGAATTATGCAGCGTTGTGGATTAGCATGAGTTTGTGCATTCCAACCTATATGCTGGCCAGTTCGCTGATTAACGGCGGCATGAATTGGTGGCAAGCCATTCTAACGGTTTTTTTAGGAAATCTGATTGTTCTAATTCCCATGATACTTAACGGCATGGCCGGTGCTAAATATGGCATTCCATTTCCGGTGTTGGCGCGGGCCAGTTTTGGGGTGCGTGGGGCCAATATTCCGGCCATTTTACGGGCCATTGTGGCTTGCGGTTGGTTTGGCATTCAAACATGGATCGGCGGTTTTGCCTTATATCAAATGCTGCGGCTGTGGTGGCCTACGTTAGACGCGATGGCGCCGATATTCCCCGATTCGTTCGGCCTGCAAACTGGCCCTGCCATTTGCTTTGGCCTATTTTGGTTGTTAAATATGCTGGTGGTGTTTTTAGGGGTGGAAAGCATTCGCAAATTACTGGTATTTAAAGCGGTTGTTTTACCCTTATTTGCTTTAGCGCTGCTGTTTTGGGCCATTGATGCCGGCAACGGTTTGGGGCCAATTTTAAACCAACCGTCTAAATTTGCGACCAGCGATGAATTTTTTCAATTTTTCTTTCCCGGCTTGACCGCCATGGTCGGGTTCTGGGCCACGTTGTCGTTGAATATTCCTGATTTCACCCGCTATGCCAAAAGCCAAAAAGCGCAAATGCTGGGCCAAGCCATCGGCTTGCCGCCTGCCATGACTCTATTTGCCTTTATTGGGGTGGTGGTAACCTCGGCCACCATTATCATTTACGGCCAAGCAATCTGGGATCCGGTGGCTTTAGCCGGAAAATTCACGGATAAAGTATTGATCAGCGTTGCCATGGTAGCCATTGCTTTATCAACATTGGCCACCAACATTGCCGCTAATATCGTTAGCCCGGCCAATGATTTTTCTAATTTGGCCCCGGCCCATATCAGCTTTAAAATGGGCGGCCTAATCACCGGCATCATCGGCATTTTGATTTTCCCATGGAAATTGCTGGCTGATCCCAGCGGTTATATTTTTACGTGGCTGGTGGGTTATTCCGGCTTACTTGGGCCGATTGGCGGCATTATGATTGTTGATTATTTTTTCATTCGCCGGCAGCAATTGGCTGTTGATGATTTATACCAATTGCAAGGGCAATATAGCTTTTGTAAAGGAATAAATTACCGGGCAATGATTGCGTTGTTGTTCGGAATTTTGCCAATTATTCCCGGCTTTTTAATCACTGTTAACCTGATAGGGGCCGATGCGATGCCGGTCTGGTTGGCTGATCTTTATAACTATGCCTGGTTTGTAGGTTTCTTTGTTGCCGGCATTGCTTATATGATTATGACGGGCTGCTGCAAACGCCTACCTGCAGAAAAAAAGCTGGGGTAATTTTTAGCTTTTCTTTTTTCCAACCAAAAGGTAATAAATATTAGAAAGATCGTATTCAAAAAATAACGCCTCTCAAATAATAACATCTACTGTTGGTCTAGAAGCGATATATTCAATCTTGTTGGGATGAGGCGAATAAAAATACAAGATTACCTTGGGTTAATCGTCGCGATATTATTTCTTATAGCGGAAAATTTCTGGATTCTTCTGAATTTCTTTAACCACCCATTGGCAAATTGATGGGACGTGATCGCTGTTCGCTTTGTATTGATTGAATACATGGCTTTCCTTGGCTTATATAGGTAATAACATACTCTATTTGTTGAGAGAATTCAGGTATTTCTTTCCAAGGAATAAATAGAGAAAACTCTACTTCCTTTGCGCGCCGACGAATATTAGGTTCTTTAATCTCTAGGATATTATTTTGCCGAGTGGTAGATATAATAAAGACCAATTCATATTCCAACGTTTTTAATTGGTTGGTAAAAAGAGAAATGTGTATAGCCAAACTATCCAATTGCTCACTCAATAATTTAAGAACCATACCAGATATTTCAAAGCGTGTTTTAGGCTCAGCATAAATTTGCGTGAATACGATTTTCACATTTTCTACCTTTTCTATATATAATATTGTTATTACTATTTTAAGAAATCTTTTCTTTCAGTAATAGTGATATGAAGAAAACCTTACCCAAAGCTATCCTGAAAGCCTTTGTTTTTATGTTTTTATTTATGCAGTTTTATTGTTTGGCATAAGCGAAGAAAAAGTTTTGCCATAAGCCGGATTGAACCACACCATCATCACATCATCAGTGAACTGCCCGTTTTCCAGGCGAACCCGTTTGGGCAGAACAGCCTCAATCTGAAATCCCACCTGTTGATATAAATGAATGGCCCGCTGATTGCTTTGAAATACCAATAATTCAAGCCGCATAATATCGGTCCGTTGCTGGCGGATATGATCTAATAACCCATTCAATAATAATTTTCCCAATCCTTGGCCCTGAAAGTCAGGGTCAACCGCTAGGGTCAGGTTTGGCAAGACATGATGGCAAATGGCCAGCCCATACCCATAACAATGAATGTCCGCAATCAGACGCCGGGAATCAGTGGGATGCTCAATCACCAATTGCCACCCAGTTTTCAGCGATTGGCGCATAAAGCTGCTAATATGATTAGCCGAGATTTCCCGTAAATTTCGGGCAATACCGTTTCCTTGGGCGGCCACCCGCCGGTAAAGCAACAATAAAGCTTTTTGATCGCCTATTATAGGGGATCTGGATACCAGTTTCATGACATGTCTTTCTTACAAAGATATCATCAGGCAATCGGGATGATTATCTGATGGGTGCCAATTTAAAGCCCGTAAGGAAATTGTTTATAATCGATAACGCCACTGTCCCGAACGCCTTTTAAAGCCATGCTATAGGCCAATAAAATTTTTAAATTATAAATGGCCCGTTTGCGAATATCTTGATCCAGCGGGGTGCTATTTTTCGCGTCTTTCCAAATGGTGTTGACATTGCGGATAATCAGGTGGTCGGGCATCCAACAAATACGTGTGTTTTTATAGCTGCTCATCCGCAGTTCGGCAACCGGATAGGCGCCCCCCATACCCGAAGAAACCGCAACAATCAGGCCGGGTTTATGGGCTAGTTCGTGCGCATCACACAAGACAAAGAAATTTTTAAGGCCCGGGGGAACCATCCCACTCCATTCCGGTGATACAACAACAAACCCATCGGCTTTTTGTAATTGTTGGCTTACGGGCGACCAAATTTTTTGCCAACGTTCGGCTTTGCCCCAAACACCATCATCCCACATCGGAAGCTTCAATTCCTGCAAATCCAGCAGGGTTGTTTTGGCATTTAATTCTTTGGTTAATATGTCGTTCAACACGTTGCTAATGCGGCGTGATTCCCCTTGGGTTCTATGGCTACCCGAAATGATGGCAATATTCATGATGATTCCTATGATGTAATTTGTAGTAAAATCAATAAAAAGCCCTTCTTAATATGGCATAAAGCAGCATATTACTTTTAAAGTAATATAAGAAGAAAAAAGCAATTGTGAAGATGCTGCCATTTTATATAAAATTATTCTTGTAATTGACGTTGATTCCTAGAAGAAAAAAATGATTATTTGCGCCTGTTTATTATCCATGACAGAAGAGCATATTTTGTTGGTGCGTGCGCACGGCAAAAGGGTATGGTATTTGCCAGGGGGTAAAATTAATCCAGGTGAACAGCCAGTTGATGCCCTGTGCCGCGAGTTATTGGAAGAATTAGGTGTAGAAATCAAGCCAGAAGATTGTTTTTATCTGAAAACAGTTGTGGGGCCAAGCCATAACCTACGCGACAAGGTAAAACTTATATGTTTTGCGGCTACTTTGCCGCCACAGATACAAGCAAAAGCCGAGATCGCAGAAATTGCCTGGATTCCCAAGAAATTTTTACATATAATGGCGCCCGCTGTGCGCTTAGTCGTCACAAACCGTAATAGCTAAGCTCATTGCCATACCACCGATGGGGATTATTTTACTGGGGGTAAGCGGCCTGGTTGCCATTCCAGTAATTGTTTGGCGATGCGGTGTTTTTGCTGAATTGTGAGATCGCGCTCTAACTGTTCAATGATGTTTAAAACAGCTTCGGCCATTGATGTACCTAAATCTTGTTTTTGTTGGGTTATTCGGTATATGGCACGGTGACACCAAAAATATGCTTTCTCAAGATTCCCCTCACCCTGATCGCCGCTAAAATAAGCAAGGCATAGTTGCATTTGCGCTTCCGCTTTATCCAGCACTGCTTGCTGAAGTTGATCAGCAAGTACTGGTTCGGTTGATGTCTGACCAAGGGTTATATTTCCGAGGAAAAGGCAGGTGGACAAAACCAAAAAGATTCTTCCCATGGGCTTCTCATACTTCGTGATTATACCGCACCATTCTATAGATTAATATCATAAATGCTAGTCACTAACTGATTATGTGATACGGTCTTGAAATAGAGTACCATGTCCATTAGTCAGTGAAGATAGGTTGTTCAGCCTATATCCCAAATATTTAACAGATAAATATGCCAAAGTTGCTTGTGTTTTGTTGGGATATAATAAAAGGGGAATACCAGCTTCGTCTGGGTTGCTAGCATATCCTGTTGGCTGTGGGGGAAACATAGAAATCTAGGTCAAGAATGGTACTAAAAATTACGAAAGACAACACTGAAATTTCTTGGAGTATTCAAAAGATTTTTCTCAATTATCCTGGTTTGTGGTAACATATGGCCCAATGTTGGGCGGCCATCACTTTCAGCAAAATTCTGAATTGTATAGATTCCAGTAAAATTCCTCTGTTCTAAGTCATTTATAATAGCATTTATATCCTCTTCATTCAGCAGGTCAGTATGCACAGTCGTTCGCACTTCAAAAGCTCCCAACATCATTTGGCATAAATAATCAAGTGTTCTTGAAAAAGAATCATATTTTACAGTTTGTGTAACATGCCGGAATTTTTGTGGAGTAGCCTTGTAGTCAAGTGCAACAAAATCAAGATATCCTTGCTTATGCAACAGCATTATTTTTTCTGGATATAAACCGTTAGTATCTAATTTGATGGGGTACCTCATCGTTTTTATCTGGGCAACAAAATCTATCAGTTCTCCGTAGACTGAGGCCTCGCCACCAGATAAAACAACCCCCTCTAAGAGACCTTGGCGTTTTTTTAAAAAATCCAAGATATATTTTGCATCAAAACGCCCATTTTCTCTGACGATTTGAGGATTATGGCAGTAACTGCAACGCATATTACAACCACTGAACCAGACGACGCAGGCTGGGCGACCAGGATAATCAATCAGGGTGAATGGCGTAAGGCCATAAACTGGTAAAACATTGACCCTAACACGGTGGCGATTCATCGTAAGACCTTCAGGGGTTTATTACATTACGAATTGAAAAATTTTTAGGCAAATTGCGTAAAAAGATCCGGGGATTGAATCTTCTTCTCGATAAAATGCTTGCGCTGGCGATGTTCACCCTGTTTTCCCTTATTGAAACTGTCAACTGGGCGAAAATAACCCATAACGCGAGTCCAGACTTTTGTTTTAGCTTTACAGTGCGGGCACTCAGGTTGTTCGCCATTTAGATAACCATGCACGTCGCAGACAGAAAAAACAGGAGTTACGCTAATATAAGGTAGCTGGTAGGTACTGATCACTTTTTTTACGAACCGTTTGCAGGCTTCTGTACTAGAGAGTTTTTCGTTCATGTACAAGTGCAGAACAGTTCCGCCTGTATATTTGCACTGGAGCTGATTCTGAAGTTCTAGCGCCTCAAAGGGATCTTCGGTGAAGTCGACCGGGATTTGTGAGGAATTGGTATAATAAATATTCTCACCAACACCAGCCTGAATAATTCCGGCAAACCGTTTTTTATCTTCCTTAGCAAAGCGGTATGTTGTGCCTTCTGCGGGTGTGGCCTCGAGATTGTAAAGATTACCTGTTGTTTCCTGGTATTGAATCAGACGTGCACGCATATGGTCCAGTATTGCAAGACACATATCTACACCATATGTGTCGGTCAAATCATGCTGATCATTCGTGAAGTTACGTACCATTTCATTCATGCCATTCACACCAATGGTCGAAAAGTGGTTGCGGAAAAACGGTAAATAGCGCGCTGTGTAGGGGTAAAGACCCCGATTATACATTTTTTGGATAAATGACCGTTTTTTCTCGAGGGTAGATTTAGAAATATCCATCAGGCGATCAATTTCTGCAAACAAACCACCCCTATCACCTTTAAACCGATATCCAAGTCGGGCCATATTAAGGGTAACGACACCGATAGAACCGGTCATTTCGGCTGAACCAAAAAGACCGTTTCCACGCTTTAGTAATTCACGCAAATCCAACTGCAACCTGCAACACATTGAGCGAACAGCGCCGGGAGAGTAAGCTTCTGGGTTGTGTTTACGTTCCTTGGTTATTGGGTCAACAATAAACCGGCTGCCAATAAAATTCTGAAAGTAAGAAGAGCCAAATTTAGCTGTGTTTTCAAAGATAGCATTGGCTACCTTGCTGTCCCAATCAAAATCCTGAGTTATATTAATAGTGGGGATAGGAAAAGTAAATGGCTGACCATTTGAATCTCCCTCCGTCATCACCTCATAATAGGCCAGGACGATCATCTCCATTTCTGCGGCAAAGTGTTCAAAAGTTAGGTCCTCTAAGGAGCGCACGGCAATATCGCGTTGTTGTGCTTTTTGTAAAAGAACTTCGTTCTTCAAATTTTTAAACAAGTGCAAATTACGATAAGTTGGAAATTGGCCTTTTAGATCCTCTGGCACTACAATGTCAAGCGTTATATTAGTAAAAGGTGACTGACCCCAACGTGCAGGAACATTAAGGTTGTAAACGAATTGGCGAATAGCTTTTTTCACTTCTTTAAAAGAAAGGTTGTCGTAAAAAACGTAGGGTGCCAGGTAGGTATCAAAGCTGGAAAAAGCCTGTGCCCCTGCCCATTCTGATTGCAAAATACCTAAAAAATTGCTCATCTGCCCAAGAGCTTCGCGAAAATGCCGCGGTGGGTGCGAAGAAACACGGCCAGCAACGCCGTTGAATCCATCGTTTAGCAGTGATCGCAAAGACCAACCAGCACAATATCCTGTTAAGCAATCCAAATCGTGAATGTGGAGATCACCCTGTCTATGAGCAAGAGCTTCTTCAGCACTGTAAACTTCATCTAGCCAAAAATTGGCAATTACCTTACCTGCGATATTATTGATCATGCCTGCATTGGAATATCCAGCATTAGCGTTAGCTTTTACACGCCAGTCCATACCAGAGATATATTCACTAACTGTTTCAGAGCAATCAATTTTGGTGCCGCCGTATATTGTTACAATTTGGCTGTCATGAGACGCAGATTGCCTTGGAAGCGTTGTCGGTTCGCAGACGGTTGATAAAAAAGATTCAGAAAATTTAGCAGCAGATTCCGGCACAACTTCCTCCTGTCAATAGTACAAAATTACAAAAGTACTTCAAATTGAGTGGATGATCAGCTTTTCTCTGAAGCTTGCCCATCTCCACCTGAGCAACCATCGATAGTGGTTGATAGAACAGAACTACACCATAAGTAGAGAAATGAATTTGACTTAGGTCAAGCGAGTAGCTGTTATCGATTGTGTTAGTCGGGTTACAATAAGTCTTCGGGCTGGTCCAATATGGTTGCCAAGCCTTAGTAAGGCTTTTCGCGCGATTTTTGCATAGAAATGTGTGTCAGTATAAAGGCGTACCAGGTGATTGGTACCAGTATAAATGGGATACGAGGTGCGGCGGTGGTGGCGATGATAGACTTCTAATATTCTTGTACTTCCTATGTCTTGGTTGGAAGCGATAGCCTTGCTAACTTCCACAGCTAAAGCATTGACGCTGAGAAGACCTAAATTAAAGCCTTGGGCAGTTACAGGGTGCATGCCTACAGCCGAATCTCCCACCAGCGCAAGACGTTTTGCATAAAATTGGTTGGCATAGGTGGCAACAAGAGGATAGGAATATAACTCTGAAACAAGCCGAACATTGCCAAAATGATCACCAACCTGCTGTGCCAAATAGACTGAAAAATCATCGGGTGATAATGACAGAATTTTATGACGTTGATCGGTTTCAATTGTAATAACAACCGAAAGTTCATTTGGTCCTAGGGGTAAAAGAGCTAGAGTTTGGTTATGTTGAAACCATTCAGTAGCAATCTGATCATGTGGTTTTGTAACCATTACCTTGCAGACAATACACGTTCTGCCAAAATCAAGCATATTACAAGATATGCCAGATAATTGACGTAACTTTGAAAAACGAGAGTCAGCTGCAACAACAAGTCGGGCAGATAGTGTACTACCGTCATTGATGGAAACCGTTGCCGAATCGTTATTAAAATTGATGTCCGTTACTTCGCGCCCAAAAAGAAAATCGATGGAATTATTTTCCTGCACGGCTGCAAAAGCTGCTTTGCGGATGTGGTGGTTGGAAATAATGTAGCCAAGACGGTCGTTATGAACATTCTGAGGTATAAACTTTAGAAAATAGGGTGAATTCCCGTCTAAAACCCGTGCGGATTGGATAAGATGAATATTTTCATCACGGATTAATTGCCACTGTCCGAGCTGAGACATGATTTGTTGTGAGGCGATGGTTAAAGCGATTTCACGACCGTCATATTGAGGAGATTCGATTTTTTCTTGAGGTAATTTATCAATCACCATTACTTTCAGATTAAGACTGACTAAGGCCTTGGCAAGACTAAGACCTACCGGGCCGCCGCCAATAATTACGACATCGTTGACCATGCTTGAAAAAACTTTCTGTTTCAGATTTAATCGACATCGGTTGAGGCCATATTAGGCTCCTCTACCTTTGACATGCTTAAAACTTTCTTTAACAGTACGCCAGCGGAGATTATATAGCCATGATTTCTTTTGATCAAGCACAACAAAAGATACAAGAAATTGCTGGAACCAAGATGCTGGGGGTTGAAAAAGTTTCGTTGGAACATGCGGTTTTTCGTATTTTAGCCGAAGATATATTTGTTCCTTTTGATGTGCCAGCTTTTGACAATGCAGCTATGGATGGTTTTGCAGTGTATTGCGCTGATCTTGCTGCTGCAACAAGCGAATTTCCCATATCGCTGCCGAAGGCAGGTATTGTTGCTGCCATGAATTATAATAAACTTCCTGTCCTTAATCGGGGAACATGTCTTCAAGTGATGACCGGTGCGCCTGTGCCTATTGGAACAGAAGCGGTTATTCCTATTGAAGATGTGTTGAATACAGAAAAGCATATTATGTGCAAATCGGTTCCGGCAATCGGGGCGCATATTCGGTTGAAGGGGCAAGATTTTAGCAAGGGTAACTGTTTACTAACTAGAGGCACAAAAATAAGCAAGGCGCATATCATGGTACTGGCTACCCTTGGGATTGCTGAAGTTACGGTTTTTAAAAAACCGAACGTGCTTTTTATATCAACTGGCGCTGAAATTGTTGACGATATGGCCAGTCCGTTAAACCTTGGCCAGATTTATAATTCTAATCATCATTATGCCCGTGTTTTGCTTGAAGATTGGGGATGTATTTATCATCACCAACCATTAAGAGAGGACAAAATTGCTTCATACGTTAATATGTTACAAGATTCTGACAGGGCTGGTTACGATCTTGTGCTTTCATCTGGTGCGGTATCGGCGGGCGCATATGATTTTGTTCAGGAAGCACTTGAAAAAATAGGGGCTACGATTTTATATCATAAAATCAAGCTAAAACCTGGCAAACCCAATTTATTTGCTGTATTGCCATCGGGTGGATTGTATTTTGGGTTGCCAGGAAACCCTGTATCAACCGCGGTTGGATTACATTTTTTAGTTGGATTGGCATTCACGATTATAACAGGTCAGCAACGCCCCCCTAAATTTTACGCGCGCCTTACGCGGCATATAGAAAAAAAGCAACCTCTGCATCTTATTCTCAAGGGACAATATCGCCAGCTTCAAGATGGGACAATGACGGTTGATATTCTAGATGGTCAAGAATCGTTTATGGTACATCCTTTTGTTAACATGAATTGCTGGGTCTTTATTGACGAACAAAAACGTTCCTTGCATAAGGACGAGGTGGTTGAAATTTATCCCCTGAATATTTAATGGGATACACAAACCTGGCAGCTGCTTTTATCATGGCGTTGGCAAAGTGCGGTGGTATCGGCATCACAAAAGTGGCATAGAGCATAAGCATCCTTAAGACGGATCGTGTCGTCACCTGTATCAACGCCCAGTTCTTTCAACTGTTTTAAAACGCGCGAGAATGTTTCTGGTGTCATACCCAGGTAATTGGCAATAATCTGTTTCTTGAAAGGTAGTTTTAACTCAAAATTTTCGTGCCCGGCCTCAAGGTGTTTGGTTAAAAAATAGTATCCAACCCGTTGCAGGGGTGATTTAATATGCAGGGCATCAATTTGGTGCATGGCGTTTTTGTAATGGCGCGTAACAATCCTTAAAAGGTTAACCGCGAATTCATTATCCTCAAGAACGCGTGTTTTAACTACTCTTTCAGGGATAAGTAACAAACGACTTTTATCAATCGTTTGTACTGTAATAGGGGATGGTCCACCCATAAATAATACTGCTTCAAGGCAGGTGTCGTTGGCCCCTAACAAGCGGATGGTTGCTTCTTCACCATCGTCGTTCATGCGTAAGGTCTTGACCGACCCCTCAAGTATTAGAAATATACCAGGAGGTGTATCACCTTGGTTTAATAAGACCTTATTGGCATCGTGCTCTTGAATGACAGAACATGACAGAATTTTTTCAAGGTTCTCTGGACTTATATGATTAAAAAGCTGTGGCTTTTTATTTTCATCCATAAACGGGTGAAATCGGGGCATTTTTCTCTCTTAACACAAATTGCCTGATTTGAATCATGGCACTTGATTCAAATCAAGTCGGTCATAGCAGTGTATCGTCATAATAAAAAAAGATCAAAAAGTATTTTCGTACTCAGGCCGTATCGAGAAACAATTCCGAGGATTTAACTATGCTGTCGAGAACAAATCAATCCCTTGCCCTTACTATGTCAACAATTGCCTTTACCGTTTGTTTTGCTGTTTGGACAATTTTTGCCATCATCGGCGTTCAGATTAAGCAAGATTTACAGTTAAGTGATACACAATTCAGTCTTTTAATTGGGATACCGATTCTAACAGGATCGTTGGTGCGGTTGTTTCTTGGTATCTGGGCAGACCAATATGGCGGACGGCCTATTTTTATGGTTATTATGCTATCATCTGCGTTGTTTACCTGGTGTTTAACGTATGCCACTACCTATAATATGTTGCTTTTGACGGCTCTTGGAGTTGGGTTATCTGGTGGAAGCTTTGTGGTCGGGATTTCCTATTTGTCAAAATGGTATGATAAGCAACATCAGGGTACGGCGCTTGGTATTTATGGTATGGGAAATATTGGGGCGGCTATTACCAAATTTGTTGCCCCGATTATTATGGTTCATTACGGCTGGCATGCAGTTGCCAAAATATGGTCTATTTCCCTCGTTTTTATGGCTGTTTTGTTTTGGTTTCTTACCAAGGACGAGCCACAAATTCAAGCGCAACGGGCTGCCAAGGCTGCTCCAAAATCCATGCTCAAATCTTTAGCGCCGCTAAAAAAATTACAAGTTTGGCGATTCTCTTTTTATTATTTCTTTGTTTTTGGTGGCTTTGTGGCATTAGCCTTGTGGTTACCCCGTTATTATATTGGGGTCTATAAATTGGATATAGAGACTGCTGGAATGCTTGCGGCCTCTTTTTCAGTTGCAGGGTCTTTATTCCGGGCTGTCGGTGGCTATTTATCTGATAAGTATGGGGCGCGAGCGGTAATGTACTGGACCTTTATTGTATGTGCCTTGTGTTGTTTTTTGTTGGCTTATCCTGAAACGGAATATGTAATTCACGGAATTAAAGAAAATAAGGTCTTCAGCTTTGGTTGGGGTTTTATTCCATTTACCATTATCGTTTTCGTTCTTGGCTTTTTTATGTCCCTTGGTAAAGCTGCTATTTATAAACACATTCCGGTTTACTATCCCAATGACGTTGGTTCTGTTGCAGGTGTTGTGGGGTTGATTGGTGGTCTTGGCGGGTTCTTTT
>CAYPXH010000031.1:0-1535 GCA_964414755.1 uncultured Rhodospirillaceae bacterium
GCCGGCCGTTGCAAGCCGGCCTTTTTATTAATTACACTAACCACTGGTTTTTCACATCCGCCAATTTTCCCAGACGAATTGCCTGTCGAACATCGTGCATCAAACGGTTCATGACAGCGATGTTATGAATAGTAATTAATTGCATGCCAAGAATTTCGCGGCTTTTAAATAAATGATGCAAATAAGCGCGTGAAAAATTGCGGCAGCAATAACAAGTGCAAGCATCCCATAAGGGGTTTTGATCTTCTCGGTGGCAAGCATTGTTCAGATTAATGCGTTCGTTCGGCGTTTTGGGTAATAAGGCTGCGCCATGCCGCGCCATGCGGGTAGGGGCTACGCAATCAAAGGTGTCAATACCCTGGGCAACGCCACTAATAATATCGCTGATGCCACCAATCCCTAGTAAATGTACCGGTCGATCGGGGCGCAAATGACGCATGGCAACCTCAACCACTTCTTGCATTTGTTGCTTGTTGCCCCCTAACGTGCCGCCAACCGCATGGCCAAAGAAAGGCTGGTTGTTAACAAATTCGGCTGCTTCCCGGCGTAAATCAGGATAAATCCCGCCTTGTAAAATACCGTATAAGGCTTGTTGTTCATTTCCCTGATCAAGGCCGCGGTTAAATTCTTGTAAACAGCGTACCCCCCAACGGTGGCTAAGGGCAAGGGAACGAGCGGTATAAGATTTATCGGCATGGAAGGGTGTGCATTCATCAAGCACCACAATGAGATCAGCACCCAGTTCGCGCTGAATTTGGATAGAGCGTTCGGGGGTTAGCACATGCAAACGTCCATCCAAGTATGAACGAAATTCTGCACCCTGTTCGGTAATTTTTAGCAAGGTTTGTACGCGGTTCTGGGTACGCCGGCCTTTGATTTCATCGGCAACCGAGCCGTGTCCCAAACTGAAAATTTGAAAGCCGCCGGAATCGGTTAACATAGGGCCATTCCAGCCACAAAATTTGTGTAATCCACCTTGGCGTGCAATTAATTCGGAACCAGGTTGTAGCATCAGATGGTAGGTGTTTGATAAAATAATTTGTGTGCCGCTGGCAACTAAATCGGCCGGTGTTGCCGCTTTCATGGCAGCACGGGTGGCGCAGAAGATAAAAGCTGGCGTCTCAAGCCCACCATGTGGGGTTGTTAGAAAGCCCGTCCGCGCCCTGTTGTTGGGGTCGGTAGCGTCGATGCGGAAGTTGAAGCGTGGATAATTACTCATTCTTGGGGTATAACCTTTGATTGCCTGTCACGATTGGGCACAAAATACCGTGCCAGTTCAATCACTGGCGCCTCGGTTGCCGCAAGCAGCAACCTGATTAGGTATGTACCAAAAATATACGATAATAGAACATCAAAACTTACGGGGGTGTTCGTAAACACCACCCAGGCCAGCGTACTGAAGACAATATTATCAAGTAAACCGGAAATGGCGGTTGATAAACTGGCACGCAACCATAAAAAGCGCCCTTTGGTTGCCCAGCGGATGGTTAAAAAAATCCAAATATCGTTCAATTGGCTGATAAGATAGGAACACA
>CAYPXH010000031.1:1635-10970 GCA_964414755.1 uncultured Rhodospirillaceae bacterium
TCACTTGTTAGGCAGGCATCTTTCTGGCTAAGCAGGAATGCATCAAGCCCACCGTTAATTTCAACCGAACGCAAGGCATTCATACTAAGGCGCAAGCGTACCCGCTGCCCCAACGCATCGCTTACTAACGATACATGCTGTAAATTCGGCATAAAACGGCGGCGTGTTTTATTGTTGGCATGGCTTACTTGGTTGCCATACATCACCATTTTACCGGTTAAATCACATTGGCGGGGCATAATACACCTTTCTTTATCTTAATCGAAACATAAATAAACATATCAATATATTCTGGCCTTATTTTTTATTGCACAAGTTCCTAAAGGCCATATTGCCACAAACATAGGGTATTTACACAAGGTACAAGTACAATTACTGGGGTACAAGGCCACCATCATAACCCGAAGCAACCTAGCGGGGCGCAGGTGGGTTTGTCAATAGTTTTTTCACAGCTGGCTACCTTGATTCCACAGTTAAGATTTAAGCCATTTTTTGCGATTTTGGTGTACAGGTAAAGCAATCCTGTGCGGCTTGTTTTTCCTGTAAGTAATAAATAAAATCCAGGGGTATAGCCTTACCAATCGCTTGGTTAATCATTTGGTGGATCTGACCACGATGGTGGGTTTGGTGGTTAAAAAAATGCCCAATCAGCAATTGCAATAGCTGATGTTGTGCATTCCCATCCATGTCGCGGTAGGCAAAATCTTTGGCCAAAGCAGCGGTTGTTAAACCATCCACATACCAAATAATCCGTTCATCTTCACCCTGACGGGCGATACGCAAAGACAAAAAATCGTCATACATCATCTCGTCAAGCTTTTTGGGGGGTGTTCCCTTGCCGGTTAAGCGATATAACCATAAGCGGTCAACCGCCAACAAATGATTAAGCGTACCATGGATCGAGGTAAAGGGTGCTTTGTAATCGGCGCGATACACAACCGGCGATAGGGTTGCTGCCTGCTCGTATAAACGTTGGTTCGCCCAGCGGTTGTATAAAGCCATTTCTTTAAAAAAATCTAACATGCAATATCCACTTCCTTAAAATAAGGTCAAGATCATACATCAAACACAGTGTTTTGGGAAGAACATACTTGTCGCACAAACAGAATTTTTTGCTTTGCAGCATAGATATATTATATGAATTTCAAGCCATATAATGGCTTTATATGCGCTGCAATAAAATTATTAAAATTATTTAACTTGGGTTGTCAATTATTCCTTTAATATCCAACAATTCTTAGAACGATGTTGCCCGATAGAATTGCCGGTTGGTTTCAGTGGGTTTATGTGCTGTGATGCGCATCATGAAAATAACCCGTAAAATACTAGGTGCCTTTAAGCATTAAGCACGCAGCGCGGAAGAAAAAATCTGTGAAATAAGAAGCGTTGTCGCTACTTACAAGAAAATAAGTAGCGAAAAGTGCATTTTTTCAAACTTACGCCGCAGGGTGTTTTGCGGGAAATCTTTTAAGCAAAGGAAAGTCCAAAAAATAGCCCATCTTTAAGAATTGGCCTTTTATGCTGTTGCCATATGCGCTGGCGCTATTTAATTTTGGCGCCGTCTTTTTACACTCTCATGCACAAACAACGCACTTAACTGGTCCAGCATGGCACCGCCCAGCTCTTCGGCATGACTTATTTTAACCGCCCTACTGTAATAGCGTGTAACATCGTGCCCAATGCCAATAGCCAATAATTCAATGGGATAAAGCTGTTCAATTTGGGCAATGGCCTGATGCAGGTGATCTTCAAGATAATCGTTACCATTAACCGACAAGGTGGAATCATCAACAGGTGCGCCATCGGAAATAACCATAAGAATACGGCGATCTTCCGGCCGCAGCAGCAGGCGTCCAGCAGCCCAAAGCAAAGCCTCGCCATCAATATTTTCCTTAAGCAATCCATCCCGTAGCATTAAACCCAAATTTTTGCGCACCCGCCGCCACGGCAGGTCGGCCGGTTTATAAATAATGTGTAGCAAATCATTAAGACGCCCTGGATTTGGCTGTTTTCCCTGTTCCAACCAGCGTTCCCGCGATAAGCCACCCTTCCAGCTACGGGTGGTGAAGCCTAAGATTTCAACTTTAATGCCGCAACGTTCTAAGGTGCGTGCCAGAATGTCGGCACAAATGGCGGCCACCGTAATGGGGCGCCCCCGCATAGAACCCGAATTATCCAAAAGCAGGCTGACAATCGTGTCACGAAAGTCGGTGTCTTTTTCAATTTTGAAAGATAGGGGGGTTAATGGGTTGGTGATAACCCGGCTTAGGCGGGCGGCATCCAACAAGCCTTCTTCTACATCAAATTGCCAGGCGCGGGCTTGTCTAGCCAAAAGCCTACGTTGCAGGCGGTTAGCCAGCTTGGCTACCAAGGGTTGAAATTTTTGCAGATGTTGATCAAGCTGGGCACGCAATTGACCTAATTCCGATTCACTGGCCAGACGTCGTGCATCAATAATGTCATCAAAATCGCTGCAAAACACATGGTAGGTATGCTGGTTGGGATGGTTGTGCCCAATCCCTGGCGGCACAAGCCCCTGGTTGTCGCCTTCTTGCGCTTCTTGATCCTGGCTTTGCCCTGGGGGCATTTCTGCGGTGTCTTCGCCGCTGTCATCGGGTTCATCGGCGCTGGATTGTTGTGGCGGGCTATCCAAAGATTCGCTTTCATCGGGCGGGGCAGGTGGTTGTTGGCTGTCTTCGGTGGTGTTCTGGCTGTTACCGGGTTCTTCTGTGCTTGATGTTGGATCTGGGTCGCCTTGCTGTATATGCAATAACAATTCGCGGCAAAGCCGGGCAAACGCGGCTTGGTCTTGTTGTAACGGTTGTAATTGATGCAATAAATGCTGCAATACAGGTTGTTGGTCGGCCAAATATTGTTGAATAAAGGATACCCATTCATCGGGCAAAGCCTGTTGTTGCAAAGCGCTAACGGCCAAGGCCTTCATGGCTAATAATTTGGCATCTGGCGCAGATGGTGGGTTTATATTCGCTTCATCAATCTTCTGATTTAGGGTGGCACGCATATTTTCAGCAGCACCAACATAGGTTGCAGCCCCCAATGATTCGACACGCGCCTGTTCAAAGCAATTAAATATTTCTTGGGCATCAGCTGGTTTTGGGCTTTCTTGCTGATGAATGTGGGCGTTGTGATATCGGTGCCACATGGCTATTGCATCGCACGCACCGCGCCACTGGCGGTAATCGGAAATAGATGGTGGCAGGTTGGGTGAAGGCAATTGTAAATTCGCCCCATCTTGCCGGATTACTGACCCTTGAATAGACAGGCTTAAATCCTTGTTAGCCCCAACTGCACGCATTGCTGCGGCAAGGCGACGTTCCCATTCGGCAATCAGGTCGGGGGCAGGGTTGTTCATGTTTAACGGCCAATTTTATCGGCCACAGTGCTGCCAAGCGGCGGTGTCAGCAAATCGACCCCGAAACAGCGTTGATAATATTCACTAATAATCGGGCGTTCTACCTCGTCACATTTGTTCAAAAAAGTTAGGCGGAAGGCCAAAGCCATATCATTAAAAATATGGCTGTTTTCAGCCCAGCTAATGACCGTGCGTGGTGACATAACCGTTGAAATATCGCCTGCCACAAAACCCTTGCGGGTCAAATCTGCCAACGCCACCATGGCTTTAACCTGGCGTTGCCCTTCGTCGGTTTGGTAGGAAGGTATTTTGGCCAGAACAATTGCTATCTCGTCGGTTGCAGGCAAATAGTTTAAGCTTGCCACAATGTGCCAGCGATCCATTTGCCCCTGATTAATCGGCTGGGTTCCGTGATATAAGCCGCTGGTATCGCCAAGACCTATGGTATTAGCAGTGGCAAACAAGCGAAAGGCAGGATGCGGGCGTATTACGCGGTTTTGGTCTAGCAAGGTTAATTTGCCTTCTACCTCAAGCACGCGTTGAATAACAAACATCACATCGGGGCGACCAGCATCATATTCGTCAAAAACCAGGGCAACAGGGTGTTGTAACGCCCAGGGTAACAACCCTTCCTTATATTCGGTTACTTGCTGGCCTTCTTTCAGGACAATGGCATCACGACCAATTAAATCGATACGGCTGATGTGGCTGTCAAGATTAATGCGAATGCATGGCCAATTTAAACGCGCGGCCACCTGTTCAATATGGGTGGATTTACCGGTGCCATGGTATCCTTGGATCATAACACGGCGATTATGGGTAAATCCTGCCAGAATAGCCATGGTAGTGGCCGGATCAAAACGATAATTCGCATCAATTTCTGGAACATGAACACTGGGTTCGCTAAAAGCGGGAACCTGCCAATCTTGGGGTAAACCAAACAAAACCTTTGCCGATTTTGTGGTATTAGGTTGACCGATGGGTAATTCCTTGACCAAATCGGCATTCAGTTTTTTGGCGGGTTGTGGGGTGGGTGATGCAGCAGAGGTGTTGCGGCGGCTTTGATTGGTGTTCATTTGGTTCTCGTACAAGAAGGCGGGTATAAACCGCTTATAATCAATTAACCCGCAGCTTAACCCCGATTTGACAAAAGATCAAAAAATTTATGATCGATGCTGGTATATTCTTATTATTAGAAAATGTTTCAAGAATTGGTGAAGGTTGATAACATCTTTGTTTATGTTCTATTGATGCCCCAAATAAACATGTTCATCCATAAGGTGGGGGCAGAAGCTAAGGTTGTTTTACGGCATCGAGGGCGTGGGTTTTTAAAAACTGGTAAGCGCGGTTGATTTCCTTCAGCCGCTCTTCGGCAGCTGGGTTGTTTTGATTTAAGTCGGGATGGTGTTCTTTTGCCAGCTTTTTATATTGTGCCTTGATTTCAGCAAAACTGGCAGGATATTCCAATTGTAATTGATGCAAAGCGTGGCGTTCTTGGGCAATAATATGAGATGGGCGTGGATCGCCATATGGTTTGTGGCCGGCTTGCGGGTGGCTGGTGTCTTCTGTTGTGTCAAAAAAACGAAAATGGGTATGGGTTTTCGCATAAGAACCACCGCCAAGCGGCCAAGACGGTTTCTCCCAAACGGTATCTTGGCGAATGGTTGCCTCGATGTCGGCGGTGCTCATGCCGGCATAATAGTCCCAATTTTTGTTGTAATCACGTACATGATCCAGGCAAAACCAAAAATAATCGTATAACTGGCTGCGCGATTTGGGTGCACGAAACAACCCGTCCCCACCACAATCGGGATGATCGCAGCGGCGCAGCGGCGGTTGTTTCTTTCTAAAATAGTCAAAAATTCGTTTGTTGCGCATGAATTTTAATATGCCCCAATTTTATGAACGCGACAAGGGGATATAAAATACAAGGGGATATAAAATACAAGGGGATATAAAATACAAGGGGATATAAAATTGGGGGACATAAAAATTTTTGCAAACACCACGATCACCAAAGTATGATGGGTTGGCTGGAAAATGATGCAGCATTAAAATAAATATCAAATAATTTCTTTTTTTTAATTAAAAATTACTTTTTATACAGCATCGCCAAAATATTACTTTTGATGCTTTTATTATGGTCATCGTCGCGATGATTGTTTGTCAATTCCAGGTCGCGCTGTGGCCAAGGTTTCTGTATTGTTCAGGTGTATTAAGTCATGTTCTTCTTTGATTTTCCGCACACAATTTATCTTGATCAGTTTAGATCATCTAACCCAGTGATTTATGCCCTTAAAAGATATGAAAACAGCAACGTTTTTTAATGAAGCCATAATTTTTTTTGGTGCGCGTTGATACAGAAATAGTGCCACGTAACCCTTAGAAATAGGGACTAAGGATTAGTAGTTTATTTCCTGTTTAGCACACACAAAAAAACAATTTTCATGTTTTAGAAAAGGTGATCACAACATGCACGAAAACAACAGAGCAATAGAAATGATTAAATCAACCAGCTGGCGTGGTTTTTTGTTTGGGTCGATTGCAGCTTTGGCCGTAACGCATCAAGCTTCAGCGCAAATGGGTGGAATCAGAATCGATGGATTGTTAAACGATAACGGAAAAATTGGCGGCATGGGAAGCCTTGTGTTACCCATTGGGCGATTTGACAATAGTATGTTTTATACAAGTTTACAGGGTGGATGGGTTAATGGGGAAGAAATTGCCGGTATCAGCCTTGGGTACCGTGCAAATTTGGGATCGTGGATGGCAGGGGCTTATATCGGTGCTGATGCACAAGGATTAAAGGCAAAAGAACGCTTTTGGGGAATAAATGTAGGTGGTGAAGTTTCGCTTGGAGGGTTTGGTGTTGGGGTTAATTTATACATTCCGGTCAAAAAAGAACAAAAATTAGAAGGAACAGGTTATAAGCCTGAATTAGGTTTGTATGATCCTGAAAATGGCAACCCATGTCCTGGTGGGGTTGCTGGTAATGGATGTATCTTGGCGATACAAGGGCGATCTGATGATTCAAGGCGAGCTTTGCTTGGCGGTGATGTCAGTATCAGTTATCGGTTGCCATTACCGGGTATGGTGGATGTTGTGCCTTATGGCGGTGTTTATATGTTTGAAAACGATATCAAGGGTTGGCAGGGGGGAATAGAGATATCAGCAGGAATGGGGGGAGGATGGATGGTAGCGGGTGGTGCCAAAATGCGCCATGACCAACGGGGTAGCGAAAAAATTTTGGCCGTAGGTTTGCAGTTTAATTTCGGTAGCGCCGGTACCTATGAAACATATGCACAACGCAAGATGAATCAAGCCCCCAGGCGGTTGCGCACTGGTGTAGAAACAGTTGTCAAGCGTGGCAAGATTTATGGCTACGAACAGGTTAGCGTTGAGGGGTCAAGTGGTGGTGCTGTTGGGCGGGTCTTTTTTGTTGATAGCACAAATCAGCAAAATGCCGCCAAAATTGTTGGCGATGTTGGCAATGGCGGGATTGTCGTGTTTCGTGGAAATATAACCGCATCGCAGGGGCAAGAAATTGAAGTAAAACACAGCCATGTAGCTTTATTGGGTGCTGGAACAACACTGAATTTGTTGGGGGTAAATAATGGTAAGCGATATCAATATACTTTTGCTGGTGCACGACCGACAATTCTTCAGGCAGATGGAACAACAACGGTGATTAGCAGCCGCAATAACCATGATTTATTAATATCAGGGCTTGATGTACAAGGTGGTAAACACAGTATTTTGCTGGAACAGACAACCCAAGTTCGTATTGCCGGAATTAACAGCCGCAGTGCCGAGCAAGCGGCCTTGAATTTACAAAAATCTGATGACGTTCATTTAGACGATATTTTTATTCAAGGAACCAAAGGTGATGGTTTGTATGTAAATGGTGCCAGAAATTTCCACCTAAGCCAAGTAACAGTACAGGATGTTGGTGGTAATGGTGTTCGTTTTAATAATATTAACCAGGCCAATATCAATAATCTAACAATCTTGCGGGTTGGAAAAGATGGATTTGGATTGGCCGACAGTTCGCGCGTGCAGGCTAGTGGTATAAGTGTTGATACCACAGGACGTGATGGTTTTAACATTGTTCATGTTGATTTTTTTGTTTTGCTTAAATCAGCCAGTAGCAATGCAGCACGTCATGGGTTTAGCCTAAGAAAATCGCATCATCTTGAATTGACACAAGTTAGCAGTAACCAGGCAAGTCAAGATGGTTTTAATTTTAATCGTACGCATCATGTTTCTTTGGAACTGGCTAACAGTTATGCTTCCGGTGCGCATGGCATAAATTTCTTTAAGACAAATAAAGCTTCATTGTTAAATATAGAAGTCCATGGGGCGGGCAAAAGTGGCTTGATTTTCCAGGAAGGAAACAACATTAATTTGGCAAAAGCTACAATAAATGATACGGGGGATGTAGGTGTTGGTTTTGCTTTTACCAAGAATTCTAATATATCAAATGTTGATATTTCCGGCACAAAAGGTCATGGAATGGTTATGTTTGGATCAAATCAAAACAAACTGTCGTTTGTTGCCATTCATCGGTCTGGCCAAAATGGCTTTCACCTTGGTTCATCACAGAATATTGATTTAAAATTTATCCTGAGCAAGGAAGCTGATGGAAATGGTATTACGATAGATAGTTCCAGCAATATCCGTTTTGAAAGTTTGGGTGCGATTCAATCTTCTAAAGTAGGGTTACTGTTATCATCTACAGATTCTGTTAACGGAACTTTTGTCCATGTGGATGCTGGAAACAAAGTGGGATCAATAGGTATTAAACTGGTCGATGCCGGTAAAGTTGGTCAGGAAAACGCGCTTGGCGAACTTATGGTTGAGAATGCAGAACATGGTTTCCAAATCGACCGAAATTCAGCGGTGCGTGATTTGGGCAATAACAGAACAGAAAACGTTAAAAAAGTTTGCGACGCTGCTGATGCACCAGCTGGGTTATCTGTTAATCGCGGGAAAGATATTTGTAGGTAGGAATTTCTATACCCTAAATCTAAGATAAGCAAAGAAGCGTAGAAACAAAATAACGCCCAGAACCATAAATAGGTTTGTTTTAGCAAGACAACCAAAAGGTTTTGGGCGCTACGTGATAGCCTTTTTATGTTTTTGATCTTTTGCGTGGTTTTTCCTGTTGGTATTGTTCGAACACCCAATTTTCATAGTTTCTTTGTATTGCCATCCACCATTCGGCCGAATCGCCCAAGTAAGTAGCAAGTTTTTCAGCATGACTTTGGTTAATCGGGAACATAGAGCGGCTAATATATTGTATGTCTACCAACTTAATGCCGGTACGAACATGTATATAATGCCTAGTAATACGCAAGCGGTTAATAAAATATTCAACAAGAATATAGCCCGGATGCGGTGGTGGGCGTTTTTGTAGCAAATCACTTAAGCGTATTTGTTCCATAAATAATTCCGCGGCAACCATGTCTATGTGCCCAAAGGCGTACATGATAGGTTTGCCTAATATATCCCTTGGTTTTTATTCTAATCTGGCTTTGCTGCTCAAGACAAGCAAAAATAAAGGCCATATTTATTATTATGTATTTTGGATTCGTACCCAAAACCATTAGAATTTTGCAAATAAATCTGCAATCCGCTTTAACCCCCATAAAATCCAACCGGCATAGTTTGTATCGGAATGCCCATGGTTATTATAATCATTTTACAATACCTATGAAAAGCCAGTATGTTTATAAATTGGGTTTTTGATACAGCCAAGTTTTCTATTGATTGGTTAGGGGCAATTTATGCCAGCATTATGACATGGTACCCAAACGTTTCATGATAGATTATATTTTGTTGCTGTCCCCTGTGCTTTAAGGGGTTCATTGCACGATGGGTTTGGTTATAGCGCAAAAGTTGCGTGGCTTTTACCCAAACCGCGCAAATAGATACCCCAATTCTGACCTAAATAATACATTTT
>CAYPXH010000031.1:11070-15656 GCA_964414755.1 uncultured Rhodospirillaceae bacterium
GATAACTATATAAGTACCATGCCGGAAACAAACAACCAAACAAGTTACGGTAAGAAAAGCTTTAATAATACGCCCAACAACAAGGCTGTATTGAAACCCAAAATCCAACGATGTACGTTCAGTTCGCCACGCAATATGGCCATTTCCTGTTTCAGTTCGGCAATGTCCTGTTTCAGCTCGGTGCGAACAGCGGCGATTTCGTGCTTGAGCTCGGTGCGAACAGCGGCGATTTCTTGTTGCAGCTGGTGGGTGGCTTTTTCCAAGTCCAATTTTGTTACTGCTTGGGTATCTAAAAATTCAGCCAGCGCTTCTACCTGATTGCGCTTAAATCCCGCTTCTTCTAATTTATATACGGCAATTGCATTCATGGCTGACACCCTTTCTTTTCCAATTCTATCTGAAGAACGTACAAAAAACAATGTTTTTTCGAATAAAATAAGGGCAATTGGCCAAAAGCCAAAATTCTGCTTGCTACCCGCGTTCCCACTGGCCAACAATGCGAAAAATGGCGCGGATATCGTAAAACCACAATATATTCAAAGCACTGCATCTCAAACACTATAAATAACTTTAGGCTACATGACGTTTTAAGGGTATTATTCGGGTGTTTATTTTATCTTCTAACAAATCCCTGGTTTTTTCTAAATCATAGAAAGTTTGTAGATCAAGCCACCATTCGGCAGTTGTTCCCAAATATTGGGCAAGGCATAGGGCTGTTTCTGCGGTTATAGACCGCTTTTTGCGAATAATTTCACTTATTTTTATAGGGCTTAATCCTGTTGCTTGAGCCAGTCGATATTGGCTAAGACCCAATGGAACCAGAAAATCATGATATAAAATTTCGCCTGGATGGATCGGTGGATGCTTTTTCATGAACATGTCCTTAATGATAATCAACTATTTCAACCTGATAAGCGTTGTCTTGCTGCCAATAAAAGCAAATCCGCCACTGATTGTTAATCCGAATGCTGTATTGGTTTTGGCGATTGCCTTTTAACTTTTCCAGTCTATTCGCCGGCGGAATCATCAGGTCTTGCAAGCGGCGTGCTTTATGAATTTGCACCAATTTGCGCAAACAAATGCGCTGTAAATCGCTTGGTAAGCCCTTAACATAAGCACGATGAAAAAGGGCTTCGGTTCTTTTGTCGGCAAAACTTTTAATCATCCCATATTATCATGCAACGATATTATATCGTCAAGCGATATTATTAATATTTTCCCATAACCGCGTTGGTAAATAAGGTGTCAAGAGCCTGTACTACCCGCGTTCCCACTGGCCAACAATGCGAAAAATGGCGCGGATATCGGCACGCGGCAATTTCAGGGTATCGGCGGGGTTGAATTGGTGTAATTCAATCCAATCATCTTGCTGGCGTATAAATTGCTTGATAAGGGTATCGCCCGATTTTTTAACAACCACCACGTAACAACCCTTTGTTGCTGGCCGGCTTGGGTGGCAATAAACCATATCCCCATGCCCATAGCGTGGTTCCATGGAATCGCCGGTTACAAACATGGCAAAGGCCTCGCTAACGCCAATTAGTTCTGGGGGTGTTTGCAGCCATTCGGCGGGATTTTCCCAATCAACCATGCTACCATCCCATCCACCTTTGGCGGCGCCATAAACCGGCAAACGCCGTGCGGGCAGGGGGTGGTCAACACTAATAAGAGTGCCGGTTTCTGCAAACGCGTTGGGTTGTGACAGCAAGGTAGGGTCGCCCCCAATTGTGTGTAAATCAGCCACGGGTGGGCGCAAATCATCCGCCCGACAACCAAGCAAGCGGGCAAGGGGCGGGCGCACTTCTTCTGGTAAAATATTGGGTACGCCACGCTTAATATATTGTTGCAAATAGGCATGGTTTTTACCTAATTTGCGCGACAAACTTGCAAGATCAAGGCGTTGCCGGCGTGCCAATTCGGCAACCAGGGCACGAATATGTTGCGGTGTATCATTCATTTTTTTCACCAAAATTTGGACTTGTGGGCAAAAATTTGGCCATCAACAACGCATCCATGTAAACACCCTGATATTTGCGGTAGTGCCGCTCAAGCCCTTCCTGCACAAAACCAAATTTTTGGTAAAGGGCAATAGCCGGTTGGTTATGGGTGTAAACATGCAGCCCAATTTTTTCTAGACCAAACCGCACGGCATCGTTTAATGTTGCTTCAAGCAAAAGGGTGCCTACACCCTGGCCACGATAATCCGGCAATATGGCCATCGCCAACCGACCACGATGTAAAAGGGTTGAACGTTCTTCAGGTTGAATAGCGCAAAAACCAACCACCGTTAAACCATGCAGCGCATAAAAATAAGGTATTTTTGCAGCAATTATCTGTGCAAGCCGTTCCTGCAATTTACTTGTTTCGGGCATGTCAACTAAATCCAGGTACATTTTTTCGGCCACCAATTGTGTCAATGTTTGATAAAAACTGTTAAAAAAACCCAAACTGGCCCCAGCAATTTTAATATCAGCCCGAATATGATTTGGCATTTTAGCTTGGGTTTTTGCAGTTTTGGGGGACATGGGCAAATCCTTGGGGCAGTTTGGTATGGCAACATATTACTTGCTAATAGTATCCCACACGCCACATAAACTCAAGAAGAAAATAGGAATTTTCCTATTATCGGTAATTAAATCATCATACGGTATGAAACATAAATATTTAAGCCGGAAAACCCGAAAATATGCGATGCATATGGATCAATAAATTACCAAATTGATGGCCATGGCAGTTGCCGATACCTTTAACAGCCTGGCAGGGGAAAGTTCAAAGCAGGGGAAAATTCGAAAAAATCTAGCCACATTACTGTCAAGTAACGACACACGCTGTATTTTAGTGAATATTGCCATTTATTAAGGGAATAACAGCGTCAGCATATTGAAAAAGAAAAATAGGAATGTGCCGCTTGACGAACATGAAATAGTCCTATTAAATTGGAACGAACAAAGAACAATAAATCACCAAAATGGTTGCTTATTGGCGAAAATGTCTTTTGCTACCCCCCTGATCAGCCATCGATTGGGAATAGGTTAGAAATTGGGCACGCATTGGCTACAGCCAGCAAGATAAGGCTATTATGTCACACATAGGGATTCCACATGGAAAACAAAAAAAATAATACAATAACAGGGACAAATCATGCACATCTGCGGCAAATAATACCAAATATACCCAGAAATTCTCATCTTGTTGGGTTGGGTGTTGCCGATCAGGAAAGTTTGGCCAGACCGACTATAAAACCTGCATCCCGCATACCGGTGAAAACGCGTTTATCACTTGCTTCCTTGCATCAATGGGTGTTGCAGGGCCTAACTGATGCCGAAATTGCAGAAAAAACAAATTACAGTAAGGGTTATATTAAAAATTGCCGTCATGCTTATGGGATTTTTCGCAAATTAATTGATCAAGGTTGCTCTGGCGATAAAAAAGCACGTTTTTCCAAGGAACAAGCCGATTGGGGGCGTGTTCCTGGCGCTACTGCCAGAAAATGTTTAGCTGGCGGTCGTTATGAGGATAATCCGGTCGCAACCAAGCCGGAAGGTCTTTGGCGATGTGCACCGGCAGAAACCCTTGTGCTTAGCGCCAGTAGTGCAGATTGGGCGGTGCGTGCAACCCCCGATCCCCAAATGGCGGAACATTGGCAAGAATCTGAAAATACCCCAAGGATTTTCAAAAGAAAAAACCAAGTCCGTTAACATTTCCCTGTATCCCAAAAGGATATTAAGAATTTTTCCTGGAAACTAGCTTTCAGTAATTTTATGCCCCGCATAAAGGGTGCCGGCATCAGCACAAAAGTTTTCATGTAGCGGATTCAATAGTTAGGCAGCGATAAAGGAATTGATGATGACACCGCCAATAAAAAATGCTTTGAGCAATACAGCCCTGTACAATAAAACCACGTCACATACAGTGCCGGCAATGCAACAAAACCAGTCGGGTAAACCCAATCAGCCATCAATGAAGCAGCCATTGGTGCCAGCCGAATGCGATTTAAGCGATTTTCGCTTTATGCCACTTGATATTGCACGGGTGCTTGGCAGCCAACAATGGATTGAGTCCGCTGAAAACCCAAAAATTGCACACGCCATGTTATCATTATGGTTTGAAGCGTGGCGGCAAATTCCTGCTGCCAGCCTGCCCAATAATGATCGGGTGTTGGCGCGCCTGGCCTTATGTACGTTGGAAGAATGGATGCTAATTCGCGAACGTATTTTAGCCGATTTTATTTTGTGTGCCGATAACCGTTGGTACCACCCTTATGTTGCCGAAAAGGCGCTTGAGGCATGGGAACGACGCCAATCATATCGTCAACGGCTTGAACGGGTGCGTACCCAACGTATTGGACGAAAACAAGCAACCCACCCAGCGCCAGATATCGATGTTGATCAAGATCAGGATATGTCCAAGCAGACGGGCAATTTAGATCATGCGGTATACGATAAGCTTGTTGAAGAACAATCCACCGAAGAACAAGACCATATGCCAAAGGCCACCCAAAATAACTCTATGGATAGTTCTATGCACAGTTCTATGGATAGTTCTATGCACAGTTCTATGGATAGTTCTATGCACAGTTCTATGGA
>CAYPXH010000032.1:0-15601 GCA_964414755.1 uncultured Rhodospirillaceae bacterium
CAGTTGTTTGATGAATGCTTGGATATATATCAACTAGATATAAGCTCTTATTTTCGCTAGACGCACATTTTATCAGCATGTCAGATCGGGTTTTAACTATTAAAGCAGGAGAATAAACCTTTTTAGATGAAAAATGTCCGTCCAGCCAATGAAAAATAGCCTCTGCTTCCCAACTGAGATTGCCATCATCATTCATCCAAGCCAGTGTACTAAAATTAGCGCAGGTTAATTTATTGATATCGAGGTTCTTTTGATAAGGATCAAAAGCAAGCCCAGAAGAAATTAAATGTACAGATAAAATAATGGTAAAAAAAAGATTTAAAAGAAAAGCTTTGAATCTATACATAATTAATTGATCCGCTAAAGATTCTAGTTTTTTGCGCCAAGCTTGTTTAAGCTAATGATCTATCTTCACCTATATAAGTCAATAGAAATAATGGTACCTTTTTTAGAAGGTTTTGTGCTAAGAATAGTTTTAATAGATAAAAGAAAAACAGGGAGGCTTCCATGAAAAAACGAGTGGCATTGGTAACAGGGGGTACGCGTGGTATTGGCGCAGCCATTAGTGAAGCGTTGAAAAATGCCGGTTATATGGTGGCAGCGGGATATGCCAGCAATCAAATGGCGGCTAAGGAATTTTCAGAAAAAACCCGCATTACGGCTTATCAGTTTAATGTTGCAGATTATAATGAATGCCAAAAAGCGGTAACCAAAATCAGCCAAGATATGGGGCCAATTGACATTTTAGTTAATAATGCAGGTATCACGCGGGATGCACCACTACACCGCCTAACCCCGCAACAATGGCAAGAAGTGATTGATACCAATTTAACCTCGTGCTTCAATATGTGTCGGGTGCTGATTGAGGGCATGCGCGAACGTGGCTTTGGCCGAATTGTTAATATTGGCTCGATCAACGGACAAGCTGGGCAATATGGTCAAGTTAATTATGCGGCCGCCAAATCGGGTATTCACGGTTTTACCAAGGCTTTGGCACAGGAAGCAGCCGGGAAGGGGATTACCGTTAATGCTATTGCCCCGGGTTATATCGATACCGATATGGTGCGGGCGGTGCCGGCCAATATTTTGGAAAAAATTGTGGCCAAAATTCCAGTTGGGCGGTTGGGTAAAGCCGCCGAAATTGCCCGCGGCGTTGTTTTTTTGGTTTCTGATGAGGCTGGGTTCATCACCGGTTCAACCCTTTCCATCAATGGCGGCCAGCATATGTATTAATAATGAACCTGTTTTTTAACGTATAACTTTGGTAGCCTTTGCATTGGCCGCATGTAAATCTTATTGTATATTTACAACAAGGTTTTATACAAATCGGGTAGAAAAATTATGTTTGCTGTGCGATTATCCATTGGAATTAAAGAACGGTTAGCAAAGCTGGCAAAAACAACTGGCTGCAGTAAAAGTTATTATGGTTGGCAGGCCTGGAACGTTTGCAGAAACTTAAGGATATTTATTTGGTCAAGAAAACAATGCTAAAGTTTATCAACCCTGGTGAAGTACCATCAGGCTGAAAGTTGAGTTAACGGGCTTGTGGGTGTAAAATACCATGGAACTTGATACTTATCTTGCTAATAAAGCTGGGATTTCTTACCGCACAAAGGGAGGGTTGTCCTTATTTACTTTTTCAAATCTAAAAAAGCTTCTTGAGCATTGTCGTAAAAATAAAATCATTATATTGGGTATTGATGGTTTCTGGGTGACAGACCAAAGTATTTGCCCGGATATGAAGGCGATTGCCGATTTCTCGCAAACAGAATGTATTTCTCAAGAATCGCGCTACATTGAGACAATCAATTTAGCCCAACAGTTTCTTGAAGATCTTACACCTCGACAGAAAAAGGAGCTGTTATTTGAAATTACTCTTGCTATTGCTTTTATAAGCCAATAATGCATACCCTAAGCCTGTTTAGGGTCGCAAATAGATAATATTGCTTGCAACCTTCTTTCTTCTTCCAACATATAATCTCGGGTTAGAGGTACCAAATCCACTCTGTTACTTAGTTGAATTTGAAACACCATTTTGCCCAAATTGCGGAAAGCATATTCCGACCCTATTAAATAAAGTTCCCACATGCGGCAGAAGCGTTCGCCATATAATTCCACCATACTCGGGCGGGCGGCCAAAAAGCGTTTCCGCCAGGCTTTAAGGGTAAAGGCATAATGCAGGCGCAGAATTTCAACATCGGTAATCCACAAATTGGCACGTTCAATAGCAGGGGTTACCTCAGATAAAGCCGGTACATATCCGCCCGGGAAAATATATTTTTTAACCCAGGCATCGGTGGCGCCCGGCCCATCCATGCGGCCAATGGAGTGTAGTAGGGCTAAGCCATCCGGTTTCAATAAGCTTTTTACTTGGCGGAAAAATTCATTATAATGATGGGCGCCTACATGCTCAAACATGCCAACTGAAACAATGCGGTCATATTGCCCTTTTTCATGCCGGTAATCACGCAATAGAAACTTAACTTTATTTTCTAATCCAAGGTCTTTGGTACGTTGAACGGCAATGGCATATTGTTGCTCTGATAAGGTCAACCCCGTAACCTGCACATCAAAATTGTTTGCCAAATAAAGGGCTAGTCCACCCCAACCGCAACCAATATCCAATACCTGTTGCCCGGGTTTTAATAATAATTTGGCGGCTATGTGGTGCTTTTTATCAAGTTGTGCTTGTTCCAAGCTATTGTCATGGTCGGAAAAATAAGCGCAAGAATATTGTTTATCAGCATCCAGGAATTGGGAATAAAGCTCTCCTGACAAATCATAATGATGGGCGACATTGGCTTTTGATTGTTTGGAAGGAATTACCCCAAACAACCAGGTTATCCAATTAATGCTGTGTTTCACAAAATGTTGCCAGGGACGCTGCCAGTGGACTTGGCCGTTCATGCTAAACAATTTAACCATATCTTCGACGCAGCCTTGTTCCAAAGTTAAGGTACCATTCATATAGGCTTCACCTAAATACAGGCTAGGGTTAAGCAGGGCTTTATAATGAAGCGAACGTCGGTGTAAACGAATGATTACCGTTGGTTGGGCTGATTCAACGCCAAAATGATGGGCGATACCCCTGGCGTCAATAACGGTTAAGGATCCCTGTTGAATAAATCTTTTTAACCCAAGTGACCACAACATATTTTGCCCCGATAGGATAGAGTTTTTGGTTAATTTTTTACCGGAATAAATTCATCATAAGAAAATTAATAATTAAAATAAAGAGTTGTTAAACAAAGCAAGGAAACAACCACTGAAACCGTTAATAGAACAAATGAAGAATATTTATTGCACAAAAAAAGAATATATGCTAAGTATCCACTTATGAATGTTGCTGAACGCACAAAACAGGAGAGAAAAATGAGCTTTCATGATACACGCCAAGCAATAATTACAACAAGCCGCGCTGCTTATTCTTGTTATTGCCCTGCCTGGGTTGAAACAACGTTGCGTCAATTGATGGTTATTTTTCGGCCAGTGGCTGAACAAGTGGTGCGTAAGCAACGGTGGGGACAGGTTGATGCAGAAACGGTTTATCGCTTAACGTATCATTGCACCTATTTGTTTGATCAACTGAAAAAGCAAGGGGTAACAACAGTGACAATTCCTGCACATTCTTATGAAAAATTGTTGCAGCAAAAGCCCGTAGAAGAACGCATCAATCAATTTTTGCTTTTATTAAAAAATGTGCATTGCCAATCGCCAAGATCATCTGAACAAGCATTCGTTGTTCATTAAACAAATTGAAGGTTTCCTGATCCAAAAGGCAATAGCAATATTGCCTTTTTTATTTCTTGGATCCTGTGGCTTTGTTATTTCCTGGACTTCAGCAATAGTAAACAGAATGCATCGATAATCAATGGCATTTCTAGAAAAGGCATTCTTTCTTGCGTTGGGGGACAATAAAGTTCTGGTAAAATGATAATTTTTTGCTGGTAGGGGTGTCATCACTTAACACCCGCCAAACCGGGGTTATTGATTCAAGCGATGTTCCCGATAGATAATCTTCATAAGATGCTTCGGCCACGGTACGCATATGAAAACCTGTGGTAATGGGACATGTTACCTGGGCATTATAAGTTTGTGCCAGGCGGTGGTGCAGGCTTGGAATATCAAGCTGATGACCAAATGGGATAAGCCTAATAAAGTCATCAATTAACTTGGCCGTTGGAACAAGCATCATTTGCCCTATTTTCACGCCGGCAATATTGCAAGGTACTGGTTTCACAACAACCTGCTGATTGATGTGCAGTTTTTTCTGCCAGTAACGGGGTGATTGCATTTTTTACTCATTAGTTAAGGATTGCAATGGTAAATAAATGTCGGTAATAAGCTCCATGGCCGGAACTTCACGCGGATTGTTGACATATTCTTCGAAAATAGGGGCATTTGCAGCCTCATGACCAGATTGTGGTAACCATTGACCATATAACCAACGATATGCAGCATGCATGCTGGCATAAGGGCCAATATAACGCAGCACAGCATAAAGGCCACCGCGAATTTCTGTTTTTACAAGGGGCGGGGTAATCGAAAAATCGTGTTCTGTTATAATCCCAGCCTGGGAATATAGTTGTTTTTCCGGGGTAATATCGGGATCATCAAAATAAATGCCAACCGAACGCTGTCCTGGTTTTAACCAACCCTTTGCACCAAGCAACGTATAAACCTGATAAAAAGCTTTACCCACATGCATATATGCACCATGATGATTGACGGCAATAACTTTAAGGGTAGGTATTTCAAGAAGCCGAACAGGATAGTCGCTGTTGCTGCTAATTGTTTCGGGTGATAAGCGAAATAATTGATGACCGCCCTTTGTGCGGTATTTTGCAGGGGGCAACCCATAAGATTGCTTAAAAAGCCTGGTAAAGGATTGCAAGCTATCATAACCGCTTTTCAGGGCAACTTTTGCAATTGGTAAGTCTGTATGTGCCAAATAGACAGCTGCCCGCTGTAAACGTAACCGCCGAATGGTTTCGGCAATGGTTTCTCCATTTAAGGCGTGATATAATCGGTGCCAGTGGCAAGGTGACATGCAGGCCACATCAGCCAGTTTTATTAAATCTAAAGGTTCATCTAAATGGTCAAATATATAGGTGGTAACACGGTTAAGCCGTTGAACATAATCTTTTAATTGAATAGGTTGTCGCATGCAAAAACCCCTAATCGTTCACTGGTTGCGTACTTGGGTGGTTATTTAACCCCAATATAAATATCAATTGCACCAGAAGATTGATAATGTTCATAATCCGCTACAAAATTTCTGGTCAATGGTTGTTTCCATATATCAAGCCACGTTGCACCAACCTGCCCAATACCACCCTTAACGGCAAAAATACGGCGTTTGAGTGCTGGGATGGTTGCCGAAACAAGACCAGCAGGCAGTTTAGCTGTTTTATGAACGGCTGTCCCAATAATTAAGGAATAAACACATTCATTATAAGAACCGATTTGCTGAAAATTGGTATAAACCGCATAAATATCATCGGAAAGTTTGTTGGGAATTTTTTCTAAAATACCTTCGCTGAAAAATTTTTGCCAATGTGCAGGGATTGTTTGCGCCCCAACAGCATTTGAAGTCTTTAATTCAATTCCCGCAATGTCGAAAGACTTATTTTGGGTGATAGATTGCATATTCTGATCCTTTAAAAAAGTTTGTTGATAATTAAAATCTATCATGGGTGTTTTTAACAAATCTTGCGGTATTGATTTTTTTTATTTGCCATCTTCCAAGCAAGAATAATTTTTTGCATCAAGTGTTAATCTAAAAAAGCATCAAAATTAGTTTTGAAAAAGGATAAAATGATGAACAAGTGGACTAGCTTATCTTTAGCAGCGATGTTGACTTTGGGTACTGTTGCTTGTAGCGAATCACCCGAGGCTAAAATAGCCCGCGAGGTAAAAGAACATTGTGAAAAACTTGGTGAAGCAATGGCAACGCCAGCCGAAAAAGCTGATAAAGCAAAATATCAAGAAGGCATAAATTAGTGTATTGAACACTTTACCCGGCAACGCATGCAAGAATTAAATAACAAATAAACCCCATCAACCTTGAAACTGATCAGAAAAATGGCAGCAATAAAACGTGCTGCCATTTTTATTTTCTTTTTCTTGTTATCATGTGCATGTGGGTTAATAACGGAGTAGTTAAGCAATCAAAATTAATGGTCATTTTGTGACAAAATATCATTAATATCTTCAAGTTTTGCTAAAATCTCTTCACGTTCGTAAAATGACATGTTTAACAATTCAAGCTGGTAATCCAGTAAAATAGCGTGTCGTTGGTTGGTGCTTATGACTGCAATCCCTAATGTTCCGCTATCTAATTTTGCAGAAAAACCAAAAGGATAAAAATTATTGCTTATACCTTGATAAAGATATTTGTCCCGGTTAGTTGCTAGATTGATTGGGTAAAATGACCAAATCTCTTTATCGATACCTTTGTTGCTCATCTGTTTTGGATATTGCTGATTTTGGTATTTTGGTTTTGTCATCCGGGAAGAATAAGCCCGAGACAAGATAACCAGTTTAATGACTGGCTTGTTGGCTTGAACATACCAATGAATTCTGAGGTAACGTAGCGTCCGCAATAGTTCTTTTAGTATAAAAATTAGGCCAACTATTAAGAAAAATTGAAGGATAAAAAAGGTAATTAAGCGTTTCGTAAAATAATCAATCCCCAAATTGGTCGATACAATATTAGGATTTTTTTGGGAAACAAGAATTTGGGGATGGTAATCAATTGATTGAAGCGTATAACCATAAGCTTGGGTATGTTCTTTATATTTATTCAGTTTATCTAAATCCCAAGCGAAAAAGGCATAAGTAATATTTTTTTGCTGTGCCTGGCTGCCCAGTATATTGAAATTACAGGTGATAATACCTACGAAATCAATTTTACACGTGCCGTTGGCAACTTTTCCCCCTGTATCAACCACCCAACCATTACCACCCCGCCAATCTTGCCAAAGATTAGGACCAAACCGCCAAGCAAAAAACACTATTAAAGCCGAGAAAAATAAGACTAGTAGGGAATAGACGACTATCAGTTTTATTTTGACAGGCCATTTACGCAACGAATAAGGCGCCAAAATTCTGCGAATCTGGTTTTCATATACGTCAAAATTTTTTGGCATAATAAGCCTGTGTTACCTTGCACTTTAAATATCAGCGCGCTGCTTCTTTTAAACCATTCAAAATCGCCTGCCTATCCTTACTAGGGATGTTCAGTGATTCCAGCTGATCATCAAGCAAAACGGCCTGGCGTTTGTCACGGCTAATCAGGGCTACCCCAACCATAGGCTGGCTGGAAATTAATAAGGGGCGGAACAGCCTACTAACTGACCGGTGATTGTAAGATTTGCTAACAGAGTGCGCCGGGGTAAAAAGCCAATTCTGCTTGGCGTTAATGCGTAGCGTTTTTTTATTTGTTGTTCTAGTTTTTAAATGATTTGGGATGCCTATGTGAACCAACTTTACTTCTGGTTTGCTATCACGAACAGAACGTTGCATGCGGCGTATGTTCAGAACCAGTAAAAATTGCCGCAACATTGCGATGGCTATAACAAAAAACCCCAGCTCTAGAACAAAAAACACCATCAGGCGGTTGGTAAAATTATCAATACCTAAATCGGTAGTTAAAATATCAGGATTCTTGGCCGATTGTAATACGTCAACCTCGTAATTTTTGCCACTAAAACCAAGGAAAAAATAAGCTACATAGACACGACGCCCATCACTGGCCTCTAAATATGCATCACAAGTAACAAGAAAGGTTTTGCTTTGGCATTCGCCATCAACGACATCAGCGTAACGGTCAAGCAGCCAATCGCTTCCTCCTTGCCAATCACGCCATAAAGAGGGGCCCAGAAACCATCCGATACCACCTACCGCACCTAAAGATACCAGGAAACCAACAAAAGGACCAATTAAAAACCTCATCTTACTAGGCTGAATTTTATAGGGCGAGAGAATTTTTTGAATCTGTGCTTCATTAGGTAAAGAAGAAAGTGTTGCTGTCATGATATTAGGTTTTTTATATGGTGGGATAGACTGATAATTACAGCTTATTCTCTTGGCGTTGTTGCTTTCATGGATGGTCGTTTACTGATTTCTTGGTACCAAATATCCAATTGGGGATAGGATCTATGCCAATTGTCTTGGGCAAAACGAAAATCTAAATAGCCCAGCGCAGCAGCAATAGATAATTCGCCGATTGTTAACTCCTTATTAAATTCTTTTACCAATTGTTCGGCAACCTTAAGGCTGTTATCGACACTATTGCGCTGACGTGATAAAAAATCTGGCCATTGTAAATGGGTTGGGCGCATGTGGGTTTCAACACGTTGGGCGATGGCTGCTTCTAAAATACCATCAGCAAGTGCGTGCAGCCGTAAAGCCTTGTATTTAGCGGTGCCGCTAGCTGGGAACAGTTTTCCCTTAGCCAAGTCATTCAAATATTCACAAATGACGATTGAGTCATAAAGAACCAAGCCATCACCCGTTGTTAAAGTAGGAACCTTGCCCAGGGGGTTTTCCGGTGATATCCCCTGGATCCAATTATCACGAACAGGTGCCATTATTTCAATTTTATCAGCCAATTTTAATTCATGGGCAACCAACATTACCTTGCGGCCATAAGGGGTGGTGCCTGAGGTGCGTAATTTCATTTTAGCCGGGCTAATCATTATATGCTCCTGATCAAATAGATGAAGGTCAGAGGTCTAGTTATATAAGTTTGCACATTCTGCATCAACCCAGTAAAAATCGCAATAATGTACATGAACAACTAATACAATTTGTTTTGAACAATATAAAAGCAATATAAAAATCGGGGTTAGTGCAGGCGTTTAGACTTCCTGCCTAACTTTAGTTGATTGTTTGAGTAGGTGCAATTGTATTTTCGGGGTTGGCTTATTGAAGCGCCATTCGGGTTAATTAATAATTTGAAAATCTTTTAAGGTTCGGGCGGTCCTATGTTGGCTTTGCGTAAAGTGCGACGTGCTGATTGGTATGGGGCAATTGTATTAACCTGAATCCACTTAACAAGAGGCCATTTATTACCAGCCCAGCGGCGTTGGCCAGGGTGAAACAAGGTTTCTGGCGTTTGATTGTTAATCCAAATCACAATATTGTGCAAGGTTTTAGAAAATTCTTTACATAATTCTTTTATAGGCCAATTGGCATATTGATTATAGAAGCTTTGGGCCAGTTTCCCAAGCTGATTCCAACTATATCCAGGTGCAGGCATTAACGGCTGTAAGCCTTTTGTTTCGGCAATATCCCAGCTTAAAAGTAGATTTCCCCATCCAATTTAGTATGCCAGCAAGTCAGCCGCACTGAAACCACAACCCGGCAACAATTGACGTGCTGATTTATCAGATAATTCTTCATAAAATTCTAACAGCCATTTACCAGATTGGCGTATATTGTTAATAATTGTCGCCTGATCAGTTGGTAGGGGCATGTTACCTTAACTTTGCAGAATAAAATTTTGGCGGGAATAAGCTTTTCAAAACTATCACACGCCCTATATAATCGCTACAATATTTTCTGCGGCAATAAAGATTGCGTTCACCAAGATGTTAAATCCTGATCATTTTCCGTTTGTGCAAGGTTCTTTTGCTTGGAATGGGGCACGCTTGCGTCATTTTTACGACAGTCGCTTAGGCTATGGGATTACCCATCATGCCGGCGGGCTTTTAAAAGCAATGCTAAAGAATTTTCGGTTTCATGAAACATCGGGTGTTGTGCTTGGGCTTGGTTATACCAAGCCATATATGTCTTTATTAGGCATGAAAGAGCATGTATGTTTTTATGCCAGGCCAAATTGGTTGGGTAATCAAGACCTTGGATATCAGGAGCATCGTACAGTTATTTTCGCCCAACCAAATCAAGTACCTATTCATGGGCAATCCGTTCATCAAATATTATTAATACATGCGGCAAAATCGAAAAAGGACCTGGTAGAATATTTTGTTGAAGCAAGGCGCATAACGGTTTCTGGTGGTTTATTGATTGGGTTATTGCCTTTGTGGGGTAATGGGTGGTTTTTGTCCCGACATATCCCTTTTTGCAATGATGTTTCTGTGACAAGCCGTTATCTAAGTAATACTTTAAATTCAGTGGGTTGGGAGGTTCTGGGCATGCAATATGGTATTCACTGTTGGCCAATGTGGAATGAACATACTGTAGGGGCTTTGCCTATCTGGGAAAAATTTGCGCGTTTGTTGTTACCAATAACAGCCGGAATCGTTGCTTTCGTTGCTGTTAATGGAGTGATGCGTCAAAAATTAGTCAAAATTACCCCAAGAAAACTTCGACTTCCTAATTTATCTGCCTTACCCCGTTAACATCTAACAAGCAAATTTTTAAAATCAACGCTTAAAGGGGTTGCCATTCTGTGTTTGCTTCAGTAAGTTGGTTGCAATAATTTTTTCACGATTGCTGATAGGCTTGTATTTTATTCTAAGTCCGCTTTGTTCAAAAAACGATAAATCCGGGAGGATAAACAATGACAGTGCCAGCAAGACCAGGTTTGGACGTTCTATCGCCGTATGTTCCGGGTGAAGCAAAAATACCAGGGATCGATAAGCCCATTCGCCTGGCTTCAAACGAAAATTCGATGGGCTGCAGCCCAAAAGCTGTTGATGCTTTTTTAACCCTATCTGGACAATTACATCGTTATCCTGACCCATCGGCCACGCGATTGCGTGAAACAATTTCAGATAGGTTCAAACTACATCTTAAGCGAATTGTGTGTGGTGCTGGTTCCGACGAACTAATCGAGCTGTTGGCACAGGCCTATGCCGGTCCTGGTGATGAAATTATATATAGTCAATATGGTTTTATGAAATATGGAATAACCGCTGTTGCCGTTGGTGCCAAGCCTGTTCCTGTTCCAGAAAAAGATTTTAGAACACAAATTACCGAAATTTTAGCAGCAATTACACCCAGAACGCGGATCGTTTTTTTGGCTAACCCTAATAATCCTACGGGCAGTTTGTTAACCCTGGATGAAATTCTTACCCTACATCGCGGTTTACCATCTCGTGTGTTGTTGGTTCTTGATGCGGCCTATGCAGATTATGTTGATGATAAAACCTATGATCCGGGATACTTTCTGGCGGAAGACAAAGAAAATGTTGTTGTGCTGCGGACTTTTTCGAAAATATATGGCCTGGCTGCCTTACGTATTGGCTGGGCTTATGCTCATGAATCCATCATTGATATTTTAAATCGTATTCGCGGGCCTTTTACACTATCGGCACCATCCCAAGCAGCTGCTTGTGCTGCGCTTGGTGACAGACAACATGTTCAAAAGTCATTCCAACATAATCGTCAATGGTTGCGTTGGGTTACACAGCACATTCAACAATTAAGATACCGCGTGCTACCCAGCGCCGGTAATTTTGTGATGGTTCATTTTTCACAAAGTATGAAGCCAAGCCATCGTAAACAAGGTACACAACTTGCGCAAGATGTTAAAAGTTTCTTAAATCAACAAGGAATAATTGTTCGACCTCTCGATCCTTATGGCTTGCCAGATTGTTTGCGTATAACAATTGGTACGGCGCAAGAAATGGAAACGGTTGTACGCAAATTTCAAGACTATCAAAGCCGCCACCAACACCTTCGACAATCGGTCGGGTAGTTTAATTTGCCTAGCGTGCGTGCGCATGCCAATGGCCAAAATTTAGCCTACCCTTTTCACATTCATTTCTGAATGCGCAGAAGCCAAACAAAGAATTACCGATTATTAACAAGGATAAATACCATGGTAAAAAAATTTCCCTTTAGTGGCCGTGTCTTAATGATAGGCTATGGATCAGTTGGGCGTTGTACCCTGGCAATGATTGCCGAACATTTCGACATGCCATTAAGCAACATCATTATTATTGATGGGCAAGATCAAAAATCCTTAATTGCCCCTTATGTTCAGCGTGGCGTGCGTTATGTAGTTAATCCACTTTATAAACATAATTTAGAGCAAGTGCTTAATGGTCTTGCGGGTGCTGGCGACATTATGTTGAACTTAAGCGTTGATGTAAGTTCTGTCGATTTGATGGATTGGTGTCAAAAAAACCGTGTTTTATATTTGGATACCTGTATTGAACCATGGGATGGGTATTATGATAACCCGGACATTCCTGTCAATAAACGTAGTAACTATTATCTAAGGTATGAAGCCATTCAGCGTGCAAAGAAATGGCGTAAACCAGCTATGAGTGCTTTATTAACCCACGGTGCTAACCCAGGGTTGATTAGCCATTTTGTAAAAGCTGGTATGCTTGAAATTGCCGCAAAAAAGATCAAAAATTTTAAAGATACACCCAAAAATCAACAAGAATGGGCTGCCCTAGGCAACAGCCTAGGGGTTAAGGTTATTCAGGTTGCTGAACATGATACCCAAATCGCTAATCGCCCTAAACGACCAGGTGAATTTGTCAATACCTGGAGCATCGACGGCTTTTATAGCGAAGGGATGCAGCCGGCGGAGATGGGGTGGGGTACCCACGAAAAGAAGATGCCCAAAGATGGTCATTATCATCGTGTTGGTGCTCGTTCTGCCATTTATCTGGGGCAACCGGGTTTAATTACCCAAGTAAGTTCCTGGACACCGATAAGCGGCCCTATGAAAGCTTATTGTATCACCCACGGCGAAGCTATAAGTCTTAGCGAATATTTAAGTCTAAAGCAGGGTAAAAAGGTTATTTACCGCCCAACCGTTTATTATGCTTATCACCCCTGTAACGACGCTGTCCTAAGCATGCGTGAGGTAGCTACGCGTGATAACTGGACATTACAGCCTAATAAACGCCTTTTGAATGAGGAAATTATCGAAGGATCAGATGAGCTTGGGGCGTTGATGCTTGGTGATCATGGCGGTTTTTGGTTTGGATCAGTTCTTGACAATGCAACGGCACGCCAAGTTCTTCATGGAAAATTTAGTGCAACATCTTTGCAGATTGCTTCGCCCGTTATGGCGGGTGCGATGTGGTTGATTAAGAATCCTGAGCTTGGCTTGTTAGAACCAGAACATCTAGATTATCAAGAAATTATTGATATATGCAGACCATATTTGGGAAAAATTATTGGAGTATGGACTGATTGGAATCCTTTAAAAGGACATTATCGATTATTCCGTGAAAAAGGGTTGAACTTGAACGATCCTTGGCAGTTTCAAAATTTCCGCATCAGTTAGGGTAAGATGTTATTCAAGATCATCTTTGTTTTAGGTGCTTTCGGCAGAGATGATCGTGATAATGTAACTATTGGTTTAGGGATTTGGGTATAAAATTTTGAAGATAATTCCAATTTAAATTTGGTATTGTATATATTGATATTGGACCAACGCTTAGGTTTTTGTTTTCGATCAACATTCTAACAACTAGTTTATTTTTTGCTGTATTGCCTTGGGCGGAGGCCAGAAACCTAACGGCCTCTTGGATATGTTCTTTAATATCTATATTTGTTAACCCTGAATTCAGCAATTCGTTCACGAAAGTTTCATAATGATGAAGAACAAGGTTAATCTTGGCAATTGGCTGCAGTTGCTGATCAAGCTGTAATATCGTGTTATCGCTAGATATAGCCCATTTTTCTGTTATTATCTCGAATTGATGAAACACGATCTGCCCATTGTTTTTTTGCCAGCTTAATAGGTAATCAATAAAATTCTTTCCCCGTCCCACATTGTTCACTGAAGCGTGAAAACGCATCAGTTTAATAGGTTCTGATATCAAGGATGCTGGTATTGCCGAAACCGCAATATCATGCAGTTGGGTGTTAACAGACCATTCTTTCTTGTTCCTCACGTGCTTTACTATTATCTCAGCCAATCTTATAGATAGGGGCGTGGGTTGCCCTAAATTAAATGGTTGTTCCATCCTCCAGCCTGCAATATTAATAACCATATTTTCAAGCTGACCATCGGTATTTAGTTCGCTGCTGATATGCATAGTAGAAATTAACGTGGCAGGCTGATGTGGTAAAAGAAATTCTTGTTTTGCATTGTGTATGCGTATCTCAAATACCATGGGACGCAGGAAGTCTATCAAAACATCAATCCGGTCAGCACTTAGCAACCAAGGAGCATGTCCATTTTTGTAGCCAATTTTAATATCAGGTATAGTAATAACAAAATTGAACGGAAAGCCTTGAATATTTATGGATGTAGGGAGATTGGCTACAACACCATCAATATTCACCCTGTTGTTCAGGGTTGGCCAATACGACTTTAAGCTTTGTGCGGCAACGAACCAAGCGCCAATATAAAGGGTAATCAGAACAAGGGGTAGCAAAAAAATACCGTAAATGATTCTGGTTAAAATTTTTGGTAACTTGGCCATAAGTTTATGATAGAGTCTTACTTTGCTAAGAGTTTTAGGTTGTCGGAATATGAATATAAAGCCCCTGATAATAATCTGAATTTATAACAGCACAAGATTTTAAAAATTATTTTTTATTCTGGCCTTAGGGACTCTAGACATTCATTGCCTTCAGCCCCATGATATGGGTGTTTTTAAGAAATATACGGGAATATAGAACATTTGCCACAGCCTCAAGCCAATATACATCAGCAAAAACAGATACTGTTTTCAGCAATTTTTGTTTTATTATGGAGTACAGGGTTTATCGTAGCCAAGATTGGCTTACGCCACGCAGGTCCGTTCAGTTTTATTTTTATTCGGCTTGCAATAGCGGTGATTATTATGGCGATTGTAGCGGTAATCATGAAGGCACGTTGGCCAACCACTTTAAAGCAGTTTTTGCATTTATCAGCAGCTGGTATTTTGACCCATGCAGTTTATTTAGGTGCTTCTTGGTCAGCTGTTTACCAGCAGGTTCCCGTTGCAATTGTTGCTATTATTGCCGGATTACAGCCTTTATTAACCACGGTTATGGCTGGGCGCTTACTAGGCGAAAAAACAACCCAGCGTCAATGGGTTGGGTTACTTGTTGGATTTTTAGGTATTTTTATTATTATTGAACCAAGGTTACAGGCTGCTTTAATTTCTGTTCAAGGGGTTGGGCTAGCATTATTAGCTTTGCTTGGAATTACCTTTGGTACTTTGTATCAAAAACGTTTTTGTCAGGGTATAGACTTAAAAGCAGGACAGGTTGTTCAGTTGTTGGCCTCACTTTTGGTAGTATGGCCTGGAATAAGCTTATTTGACGAAGGTCCAATTAATTGGGGGTGGGAGTTTATTCTAGCATTGTTTTGGATGTCGGTGGTTTTATCTGTGGTAGCGATTGGGTTGTTGTCATGGCTAATATATTACGGAGCGGCATCGTCCGTATCGGTCATGTTTTATATTACCCCACCTTTAGCAACATTATACGCCTATGTTATTCTTGGCGAAAATTTGGGTTGGCTTGGAATCATTGGAATGGCTGTTACAATGTCTGGGTTGGTCTTGGTTTTTTCAAAAAAACACTAGCTGAATAAAAAATTAGAGTAATTAACAATATGCCGTGGCCTAATTGTTTTGCGCCAGTTATATAAGTTAAGACCTATAACAATATGTCTTTAGACTTATCTTCAATTTGTTGCCGCAAGGTTGTTATCAAACTTTCCTTATCA
>CAYPXH010000033.1:0-15055 GCA_964414755.1 uncultured Rhodospirillaceae bacterium
ACACACTCTAAGGGAGGCTCTCGCCTCCCTTCACCTTTCATATTCAAAATTAAAGTGTGTCTTATCTATGCGTGGGAAAGCAAATTGACAAAATTATTTAACTATGTTGCTATGCCGAATATTTTGAACAACTGACCTTATACCAAATAGGTTAATAAGCATCCGTAAAGGATTATGTATGATTTTAAAAACCATTAAAAACATAATTTAACTTCATCAACCTCAAACTATACTGGTTATACAAATAGGAAAAATAACGAATGAAAATTCTTGTGGGCGTGAAAAGGGTTATTGACTACAACGTCAAAATTCGTGTGAAGGCAGATGGCAGTGGCGTTGAGACATCTAATGTGAAAATGTCAATGAATCCTTTTGATGAAATTGCATTGGAAGAAGCCGTTCGCCTACGTGAGAAAACAATAGCCAAAGAAATTATCGCTGTATCAATCGGTAATGCGGGCTGTACCGAAACCCTTAGAAATGCTTTAGCAGTTGGTGCTGACCGCGCAATTCATATACCTGTTGATCAGGATGTGCAGCCATTAATGGTCGCTAAAATATTGAAAGCCCTTGCAGTTAACGAAAAACCACAACTTATTCTTCTGGGCAAGCAGGCGATAGATGATGACAGCAATCAAACGGGACAGATGCTGGCAGCCTTGTTAGACTGGCCACAAGCAACCTGCGCATTTAAAATTGATGTATTGCAAGATAAGGCGCGAGTTGCTTGTGAGATAGATGGCGGGCTTGAAACAGTGGGCGTTACCCTACCTGCCGTTATTACTACTGATTTAAGGCTTAATCAGCCACGATATGCATCCCTACCAAATATTATGAAAGCCAAAAAGAAACCTATTGAAACGCTGACACTTGATCAGCTGTCTGTTACAATCCGCCCAGGATTGCGTGTTGTCAAAGTCACTGAACCGCCCAAAAGACAAGCTGGTGTTAAGGTAAAAGATGTTAGTGAACTTGTTGACCGGCTAAGAAAAGAAGCAAAGGTGATATAATGCCAACACTGATTATTGCGGAAATTCAGCACCAAAATATTTATACGGGCACATTATCAGCTATTCAGGCTCTGCAAAAGGTTGGACAGCCTATTGATGTTCTTATCGCTGGCTGGCAGTGCGAAAAAATAGCGGAAAGCTTTAGTTATAGCGGTAATATTAGACAAATATTACTTATAAATGACATTATTTTTAAAAATCCCCTGCCCGACATTTTAAGCAAGGTGATTGAACCAATAGCAAAAAATTATAGCCATGTTGCAATGGTTGCCAGCAGTCTTGGAAAGTCGTTAATGCCACGTTTAGCGGCATTGCTTGACGTTCATCAAATTTCAGACGTTACAGCTATTGAAAACGCTGACACCTTTGTTCGGCCAATTTATGCCGGAAATGCAATGGCAACTGTACAATCAACAGATAACATTAAAATTTTAACTATCCGCGCATCCGCTTTTCCGGCTGTTGTTTCAAAGGGTGGGCAAATACCAATTAAAAATCTTACACTAATGCCACCAGCCACTAAAGCGAGTTTTGTAAGCCAGGAAGTAAGTAAATTAAGCAGACCCGAGTTAGGCAATGCAAAAATCATTGTTGCCGGCGGGCGTGGCTTGCAAAGCGCAGATAATTTTAAGATCCTTGAACAGCTTGCTGACAAGCTTGGTGCAGCGATTGGCGCAAGTAGGGCTGCCGTTGACGCAGGTTATGTCCCAAACGATTATCAAGTAGGCCAAACAGGGAAAATTGTTGCGCCACAACTTTATATCGCAGTTGGCATATCGGGGGCTATTCAACATTTAGCGGGAATGAAAGACAGCAAAATTATTGTTGCAATTAACAAAGACCCTGAGGCACCAATATTTCAGGTTGCCGATTATGGATTAGTTGCCGATTTATTTGAAGCAATCCCCGCGCTAACTAAAGCCCTTGATACAAAATAACTTTATAATACTAACCTTCATGATGATAAAATAATGACCGAAAAAATTAATTTTTCTAACAAAATCCATGCCGACTCAACCCTTCAAAAAAATACAGCTATTAACATCCGTAAGTTAGGAGTTATCGGTGCAGGCCAAATGGGTAGTGGCATAGCCCATGTTCTTGCCCTTGCCGGTTATCAAGTACAGATATTTGATAGCAATCCCAACCAACTGCAAAAAGCGCTCGAAATAATCGATCAGAATATGGACCGTCAGGTTAAAAAGGCACTAATTAATGAAGAACAAAAACAGCAAGCCGTTAAAAATTTAACAACCATTAAAACGATGGCTGGTTTTGCTGATACCGATTTGGTGATTGAAGCTGCCGTTGAAAACGAACAAATTAAGCGGCAGATTTTTCAACAATTATGCCCTAATTTACCCAAACATACGATTTTGGCAACAAACACATCTTCCTTGTCAATAACACGTTTGGCATCAGCTACTGATCGGCCTGCGCAATTTATCGGTATGCATTTCATGAATCCGGTACCCGTTATGCACCTGATTGAAGTTATCAGAGGTCTTGCGACCAGCGATGCAACAGATCAAGTGGTACAGGCAATAGCACACAAATTAGGAAAAGTAACCGCTAAATCAGAAGATTTCCCTGGGTTTATTGTTAACCGCATTTTAATGCCCATGATTAACGAGGCCGTTTATGCTCTCTACGAGGGGGTAGCAAGCATCCAATCAATTGACACGGCAATGAAATTAGGCACCAATCATCCGATGGGACCTCTTGAGTTAGCAGATTTTATTGGTCTTGATACTTGTCTTGCGATTATGCAGGTTTTACATGATGGCTTATCTGATAGCAAATACCGACCATGCCCGCTTTTGGTAAAGTATGTTGACGCAGGTTGGTTAGGACGAAAAACCCAGCGTGGTTTTTACGATTATCGTGGTGAAAAACCCATACCTTCACGGTAATCCCCTAGAATATTGTTTTAACTATCTATGCCGCCAAAGTAACATACGGACGTTTATTATCACAAACCTTAGTATAGAATGAGTATTAAAGAATATTGCCCTCACCAGCTTAGATGCGCTTCGAATGATCAGCTTAACGAATAACTGGATTTATGCTGACAAGATTGTTAGTTTTGCTATTAACTAACAGCCGCATAGCATATGGAAATGGAACAGTTAAATGAAGTACTTTCTTATACCCAGTATAATTTTTGTGATTTTGTCTGTTACTGGCTGTGGCTTAAAAGGTGAGCTAAGCCCACCCCAAGGGGCTGACCCTGCTTACCCAAGAACATACCCGATAGGTAATTAAGCAATGATATTAGAATACCGCCACCACAGTCTGGTGATTGAAGATGTTCCTATAGAAAGCATAGCGCGCCAGGTTGGAACACCTTTTTATTGTTATTCCAGTTATTTCATGGAACGGCAATACCAAAACCTTTATCAAGCCCTACTGCCCTTTAATCCATTAATTTGTTTTGCCTTAAAAGCTAATTCAAACCAAGCCGTTATTAAAACATTTGCCCGATTAGGGGCCGGTGCTGACGTGGTATCCGAAGGAGAGCTAAGGCGTGCATTAGCAGCAGGAATACCCGCAAATAAAATTGTTTTTTCTGGGGTTGGTAAAACAACTGACGAAATTAAAGTGGGGATCGAAAATGGTATTTTACAATTTAACGTTGAATCAGAACCAGAATTACAAACAATTGCTAGTACGGCCGAAAAACTAGGCAAAAAAACTTCGGTGTGTTTACGGGTAAACCCAGATGTCGATGCCCAAACCCATGCCAAAATTTCAACCGGCAAAGCTGAAAATAAATTTGGTATCGACAAGCAACATGTGGAACAATTATACGAAAAATTTTCTCAAAATCCATGGATTAAACTGGTTGGGCTTGCTGTACATATAGGTTCACAAATAACTGACTTTTCTGCATTTGCCAAAGCTTTTAAGCAAATTGCCATTCTTGTTCAAAAACTTCGGGATAAAAGATTTTCGATTGATCGCATCGACATTGGTGGTGGAATTGGTATTCCCTATAAAAACGAACAAGAACCGCTTTTGGCTCATTATGCAGAAATTATTAGTCAAATAATTGCCCCGCTTAAATGCCAGATAATTGTTGAACCAGGACGTTATCTCGTTGGTAACGCTGGTGTTCTTGTCACTAAGGTCATTTACGTAAAAGTTGGCAAAACCAGGCAGTTTTTAATTATCGATGCAGCCATGAACGACCTACTAAGGCCAAGTCTTTATGATGCATGGCACGATTTTCAGCCTGTTCATCAACCATCCCTATCCTATCAACCTATACCTTATGATATTGTGGGGCCAGTTTGCGAAACTGGTGACACGTTTGCAATCCAGCGCTTGATGCCCCCCCTACAAGCAGGCGATTTATTAGTTGTTAAATCGGCCGGCGCATATGGTGCTGTTATGGCATCAACCTATAATACACGTTTACTTGCCCCAGAAGTTCTTGTGAAAGGCACAAAATTTAAAATAGTGCGTTCGCGTTTAAATTATGATATGTTACTAAAATTGGATCAGGTACCCGATTGGCTAAACTAACTTGAGAGTGGGCAAAAAGTGACTCGTCACATTCCAATTATTGATAGAACACCAGAAGAAAGTACAAAAAAACTTGGTCAACAGGCGCTACCCGACCAAATTGAAAGCCGCATAAACACTACAAAATGGGCTATATGGTGGGAAAAGACATGGTATGGCAGCTGGCCGTTTTTAATGTGCTTCGTGGCTGTAGCCAGCATTTTATTTTCTGGTCTTTTGCCGACAATGCCCGAAGGCATGCACCAATCGGTACTCGTTTTTATAGTCTTTGCTTTACTGGCAAGCATAATATATTGGTTTAAATCGCCTCGTAATCCTAAAGCCCACGAAATTTACCAGCGGCTTGAAACAGAAAACAACCTGAAAAGTAAACCAATTACACAACTTCATGATGACTTATTAGCTGGCGCTGATAACCCTGTATCGCAAAAATTGTGGGAAGCGCATCGTAACCAGCTGATTGCCCAATTAACTTCTTTAAAAGCCGCACGCCCCAAGCCTGGTTTATTCCGTCGCGACCCCTTTGGACTAAGGGTTTTAGGAATTATTACGCTTCTTTTAACAATTTTTTTACCTGCAGGTACTCCATTACAGCGTCTGCAAGCGTCCCTAATGTTAGAAAACGAAGAAACACCTAATGCACCAGGTTTAGGGTTAACAACACCATTATTGCTTGATGTCTGGATATCACCCCCAGCCTACACTGGTATATCGCCAATATTTTTAGTTACTGGCGACAAACAAACGAATATACCTATAAAAACAAGTGATAAAGTTATTGAAATCCCTGAAGGCAGTGTGCTGCATATAGGAATTAGTGGTGGAACAAACTTGCCGCCAACCGCTATGGCCGGTGATATACCTATAAATTTTCAGGAAGTTGGTCTTGGCAGTTTTCAAGGAAAAGGTCTGTTGCTTGTTGGTAATAAAATAAGCTTGTTCCAAGGTAATTCCTTATTAGGCAGCTGGAATATTCGTCTTATTCCTGACCGCCCCCCTGTTATTTCATTTACCAAACAACCCACTGGCACTGGTCGGGGTAGGTTGGATATTAGCTATACAGCAAGTGATGATCATCATATTCAATCGATTAAGGCTTTTATTACCCTACTGAATGATAAAGAAAATACAGATAATCCAGACATACTCGAAGTAACCCTTCCTGTAATCAGTAAAAATAATAACAAAATTGTTCAGGGTAGTAAATTATATGATAGTGCAGCACATCGTTGGGCTGGCTTGCCTGTGCGCGTACAACTGATTGCAAATGATGGTAGTGGTCAATTTGGTCGCAGCAAGGCTGTTGAGATTTTACTACCCCAACGCCGGTTCCGTCATCCGCTGGCTCAGGCGGTCATTATTCAGCGCCGCCTATTGAATATAACGCATAACCGTGAAACACGCCTACCTGTGGTAATGACCTTACACCATATCGCAAACCAACCATTGAATTATCGTGAAGACACCCTGGTCACTCTTGGTTTACGAACTTCTTTGGAACGTTTGTTACACGATCAAACTGAAACTGCATTAGGCGAAGTTCAAGATATATTATGGAAAGTTGCATTGCGCATTGAAGATGGAGATTTATCACAAGCCGAACAACAATTAAGAACAGCGCAACAAAATTTACAAGAAGCCCTCAATAATGGTGCCTCCGATCAAGAATTGCAGCAACGAATGCAAGAGTTACGCGAAGCCATGGAAAATTACATGTCTTCAATGCAACAACAATTCCAGCAGCAACAGCAGCAAGCACAACAGGACGGACAACAACAAGGTGAAGCACAGTCAGATGGCCAAGGTCAATTTGAAAATCAGGGTAATGGTCAGCCTTTAAGTTCTGAAGATTTACAGCGTATGCTTGATCAGGCTGAAAATTTAGCGCGCAGTGGCGCTCGAGATGCCGCCCAAGATTTATTGTCAGAGTTAGAAGAACTAATGGACAACTTAACTATGGTTCCAAATAACGGTGGACAAGGTGATTCGCAAACAGGCCAGAACCGTCGCCCACAAGATCAATTACCTTCCCCGGATACACAGTTAAATCAAGGGTTAAATCAGTTAATGCAAGAACAGCAAGAATTGATGGACCGTCAATTTGGGCAATCCCAAGGAAATAACAGACCAAACCAAAACCAAGAAAATGCACAACAACAAGGTCAACTGCGGCAAGAGTTGGGCGAACAAATGCGCCAGATGGGCGAATTATTGGGCGAAATTCCCCAAGAATTTGGTGCTGCGGAACGCGCTATGCGTGAAGCAGAAGAAGCCCTAAAGCTAGGAAACAATGAACGCGCCGGTGAAGCAATGGCCCGTGCATTAGAAGAAATGCAAGATGGCAGCAGACAACTGCAAGACAAGCTTGCACAAAGACGTGCTCAGAATGGTGATCGCGGGCTTAACCAGGAGCATGTTGGTCGCGATCCGTTAGGGCGCACAGACCCTGGACAAGGGCGTATGGATGAGGGTAACGTTAAAATACCAGACATCAATGATATGCAAAAATCGCGCAATATTTTGGAAGAATTGCGGCGAAGAGCCGGTGACCCGAACCGCTCAGCTGCCGAGCGTGAATATCTTGACCGCCTGCTGAAGCTATTTTAGGGCTAATAGGTTTTAGGCGAATAGACTGCAAGACCTAGGCACCCTGACCTATCGCCTGGCTTATATGATTATAGCCATCTTTTGCCAGCAAGCGTGGCAACTGCCTATGGATTTCGTGGACAAGCTTAAAACCTGAATAGATTAATGCCGTGTATAATTGTATCAGGTTTGCACCAGCACGAATTTTTTGATAGGCTTGTTCTGCACTTGCAACGCCTCCTACACCTATTAAAGGTATTCTGCCTTCTGTAAGCCGATAAAACCTAGCTAAAACAGCCGTTGACTTTTGAAATAAGGGTTGGCCGCTTAAGCCCCCAGTTTGTTGCATATGATAACTTTTCATGCTATCAAAGCGTTCAATTGTTGTATTCGAAATAATTAGCCCATTAACTTGATAAGTCAAAGATAACTCTACAATATCTTTTATCTGTTCTTGCCCCAGGTCTGGGGCAATTTTAACAAGCAAAGGTATTTTTTTTTGGTGTTTTGTTCTAACATTACCTAATGCCTCAAGAAGATTTTGTAATTGCTTATATTGCTGTAATTCGCGTAATCCAGCTGTATTTGGTGAAGAAATATTAACCGTAATATAATCTGCTACATCGGCCATTTGTTGCCAACCTAAGACATAATCGGCTATTGCGTCATCGGTATCTTTATTTTTACCAATATTAACGCCGATAATTGATTTTCTTGGCTGGTTGTACAACATTTCTAAGCGACGATGGGCATGTTGCTGGCCTTGGTTATTAAAACCAAGACGATTAATAATTGCCCTGTCCCGAGACAAGCGAAATAAACGCGGCTTATTATTTCCTGCCTGCGCCCTTGGTGTTAATGTACCAACTTCGATAAAACCAAAACCCACCCGCATCATCGCTGGTACAATCTCGGCATTTTTATCAAAGCCTGCCGCAAGACCTATGGGATTGGCGAAATCCATACCCCACAATTTTTGTGACAACGCTGGATGATTATCAATCGGCCGGGTCATAAGCCGAGACATAAAACGTGGGTAACGTCTTAAAAGACCAATAGCCAGCTGATGTGCGGTCTCAGGCTGAAGCAAATAGGCTAATTTCCACAACATTACTTTAAATAATTTTCTTTATTTTAACCGATTTTTTGACCGTTTTCAGCTTGCCGCAATAGTTTTATCGTTTCAGAAAGACCGTAAATTGCAACAAAAGTTCCCCAACGCGGCCCCTGCTCTTGCCCCAGTAAGATTTCATAAAGAACCTTAAACCAGGCTCGCAAATCAGGAAAAGCATGACGCTTACCAACATCATAAAACGATGTCTGGATTTGTTCAGAAGTTGCGCCTTTCGTCAATCCTTCCAAAGAGATTTTTAAATCAGTAATAGCTGCTTTTTCCATATCGGTAGCCAAGCGATACTTTTTATGTGGCTTAACCCGATCGCGATAATAAGCGATAGCATAACCTATCAACTTATCTAGAAATGGTGCCGTATGTGGGTTTGCCCCCTGAGCGTACCGACTAATAAACCCCCACAAAACCTGCTTATCCTCGGTATTACAAACATTAACCAGATTAAGTAAGATACTAAAATGCAATGTCACACCTTGTTTAGGTGCTTGTCCGTTATGAATATGCCAAACAGGGTTTTCAAGTTGTGCAGCTGCTGGTTCTGTTGGAAACTTCTCTGAAAAATCTAAATACTCATCAACCGCCTTTGGTATAACATCAAAATATAGCCTTTTTGCCGTACGTGGTTTTTGATACATATAAAGGGCTAGACTTTCAGGGGGCGCATAAGAAAGCCATTCTTCCACGCTAAGTCCATTACCACGTGACTTTGAAATCTTTTCCCCGTTTTCATCTAAAAACAGTTCGTAACTTAAGCTTACCGGCGGTATTGATCCAAGAACCTGGCATATATCAGTAGCTAGTTTTACTGATGGTATCAGGTCTTTACCCGACATTTCATAATCAACATGTAAAGCATGCCAACGCATTGCCCAATCGGGCTTCCACTGTAATTTGCAGCGTCCGCCTGTTACTGGTGTTTCGACTTTTTCGCCATCTTCGCTTTGATAAATAATGGTGCCTGCCTTCACATCATGTTCTAACACTGGCACCTGCAAAACACGGCCTGTTTTTTGACATAACGGCAGAAAAGGACTATAGGTTTGCTGACGCTCTTCGCGCAGGGACGGAAGCATAATGTCCATGATCTCTTGATATTTTGCAAGTACAGCAAGCAATGCTTTATCAAAACGGCCACTTTTATACCAATCTGTTGCACTTTGAAATTCGTACTCAAACCCAAATGAATCAAGGAACGAACGCAACCGTGCATTGTTATGATGACCAAAACTTTCGTATTTTTGAAACGGATCTGGAATAGAGGTTAAAGGTTTACCAAGATGTTGGGCAACCATTTCACGGTTGGGGATATTTGTTGGAACTTTGCGCAATCCATCCATATCATCAGAAAAAGCAAAAAGCCGCGTCGGAATATCACTTAAACATTGGAAAGCCTGACGAACCATAGTGGTTCGCACCACTTCACCAAAGGTACCAATGTGTGGCAGTCCCGATGGCCCGTACCCTGTTTCAAATAAAACATAACCTTTGGCCGGTTTTTTGTTACCCAAGCGTTCGATAATTCGACGTGCTTCTTCAAATGGCCATGCTTTTGCCGCTAAAGCGTAAGGGTTAATTGTCATAAATCGTTCCTAAGTCAAGTATTGCTGCTGAATATTATTAATAAGAATACGGTTGTTTTAACCTTGATTTCGGTTGCTGCACTTAGCCTAACAAAAAATAATCTTTGGTCAATTATTATTGAAAATTATCATTTAATATTTCCCCTAACCCAAAAAATTTTTAAGATTGTATTGTCATCTATCATCTGATGGATGTTTTTTATTTTCCCTAGATTCATCAGTTATATCCTAGTGATAAAAAATTCGGTTGATTTTCTCATATAAAAAAACTTTACTTCATCAAATTGTCATGTTTGTCTATTAAGGTAAAAAAGTGTACGTAGCTAACAATTATTGGTAAAATTTTAATTTATCTTGTTTGAAGGCTACTTTTTTGTGTTCAATTTTAGGATAAGGAAACGCCATGTTTAAAAATCGTCTTAGCCGATTATTAACAATGATTACATCGGTTATGTTTCTTGGTGCTGCATCAGCACAAGCACAAATCGAAATTCAATTTTGGCATGCCATGGGTGGCGAGCTTGGCCAAAAACTAACAGAACTTTCTGAACGTTTTAACACCACCCAAAAAGAATTCAAAATTGTCCCTGTTTATAAGGGAAATTATACAGAAACAATGACCGCGGCAATTGCTGCTTTCCGGGCTAAACAACAGCCGCATATTGTTCAGGTTTTTGAAGTTGGTACTGCAACAATGATGTCAGCCAAGGGCGCTGTTTACCCAGTTTATCAGTTAATGGCCGATCAAAAAGAACCATTCAACCCTAAATCGTATCTTGGTGCAGTTGTTGGATACTATTCGGATAGCAAGGGTAATATTCTATCATTGCCATTCAATAGTTCAACGCCAGTTATGTATTATAACAAAGAAGCGTTCCGTAAAGCCGGCTTAAACCCAGATCAACCACCAGCAACCTGGCCTGAACTAGAGGCGGCAGCTAAAAAATTACAGGCTGCGGGGTATGTATGCGGTTTTACCACCGCTTGGCCATCTTGGGTTCAGTTGGAAAATTTAAGCGCAATTCATGATCAGCCAATTGCTACGAAAGCGAATGGTTTTGATGGGTTGGATACTGTTTTACAACTAAATGGCGATTTACAAGTACGTCATATAGGTAAACTAGCTGAATGGCAAAAAACCAAAATCTTCGATTATGGTGGCCGCCAATCAAACAGCGCACCTAAATTTTATAGCGGCGAATGTGTCATGTACATGAATTCTTCTGCTGCTTATGCAGCGGTTAGGGCTAATGCCAAGTTTGAATTTGGCGTTGGCATGCTACCATATTGGCCTGACGTAACCCAAAACCCCAAAAACAGCATTATTGGCGGGGCAACTTTGTGGGTATTAAATGGTCATCCGAAAGAACATTATCGTGGTGTTGCAAAATTTTTCTCCTACCTTTCATCGCCCGAGATTCAGACAGAATGGCATCAATTCAGCGGTTATGTACCCATTACAAATAAAGCTTATGAAATCAGTTTGGAACAAGGATTTTATGGTAAAAACCCGGGAACCGATGTCTCGATTAAACAACTGACTCGTGGAACACCAAGCCAAAATTCCAAGGGATTACGCCTTGGCAGTTTTGCTCAGATTCGTGATATTATTGAAAACGAAATCGAAGCAATTTTGTCTGGCACAAAAACAGCCAAGCAAGGTTTGGATGATGCCGTACGTCAAAGCAATGAGTTATTGCGTCAATTTGAACGCACAAATCGATAATTGCTTTTAAGCAGGGCGGTTTCCGCCCTGCTTTTTTAAACTTCTTATTACAATTAACAATAAAATTAGCGCTCCCTATTATGGCTGAAAAGCGTGTTACGTTTAAAAAATCAACGATTGCTTGGCTACTGGTTGCACCACAATTAGCCATTACTTTGGTATTTTTCATTTGGCCAGCAAGTCAAGCTTTGTATCAATCTTTATGGCAAGAAGATGCTTTTGGGCTTAATCGTGATTTTGTTTGGTTTGATAATTTTAGCCGTTTATTTGACGACCAAAGTTACCAAAATTCCCTAATTGTTACGATTATTTTTAGTTTAAGCACTGCTGCTACCGCTATTTGTTTTGCCTTATTATTAGCCTGTAAGGCAGATAAATTAATGCGTGGCAGCCAAACATATAAAACTTTGTTAATTTGGCCATATGCAATTGCTCCTGCCGTTGCTGGGGCGTTATGGTGGTTTATGTTTAACCCAACCGTTGGCATATTGGCTTATATTGCACGTGGTTTGGGTTATGATTGGAATCATTTTCTTAATGGCGATGATGCCCTGATTTTAGTAATTCTGGCGTCCGCATGGAAACAAATAAGCTATAATTTTCTTTTCTTTTTAGCTGGTCTACAATCAATTCCCAAATCACTTATTGAAGCAGCAGCAATCGATGGTGCATCAAGTACAAAACGTTTTTGGACCATTATTTTTCCTTTACTATCACCCACAACCTTTTTCTTGCTTGTTGTCAATTGTGTATATGCATTCTTTGATACCTTTGCGGTTATTCATGCCACCACACGGGGCGGCCCATCACAAGCAACACAAACCCTAATTTACAAAGTATACAAAGATGGTGTCGAAGGAAATGATTGGAGCAGTGCGGGTGCTCAGTCTGTTGTACTTATGATCATCGTATGTTTGTTAACTGTTATTCAATTTCGTTTTATTGAGCGGCGGGTGCATTACTAATGGTAGAAAATCGTCCAATTAGCCGTTACATAGCACATGTCATTTTAATTATCGGGGTGGTTGTTACTTTCCTTCCTATCTGGCTGGCTTTTGTTGCTTCAACCCACCCGGTTGATCGTCTTTTAAATGATCAGATGCCTTTTTGGCCAGGTGATCAGTTGCTTGAAAATTATGGTACCGTTCTTAGCGAAGGCATGAAAAAAGCTGGTGGTGTACCTGTCGGCACGATGATGCTTAATAGCTTAATTATGGCTCTTGCCATCGCGATTGGAAAAATTTTTATTTCGTTTCTTTCGGCTTTTGCAATCGTCTATTTCCGCTTTCCATTTCGCCGCACGATCTTTTGGATGATTTTTATTACCCTGATGCTGCCGGTTGAGGTGCGTATTTTGCCCACATTCGAAATTGTCGCTAATTTAGGAATGTTAAACAGCTATGGAGGACTAATCATTCCTCTTATTGCGTCAGCAACTGCAACTTTTTTATTCCGACAGTTTTTTTTAACTGTTCCCGATGAATTGCTTGAAGCCGCACGGATTGATGGGGCTGGTCCTATGCGCTTTTTAAAGGATATTTTACTTCCCCTATCGCGTACTTCCATCGCTGCTTTATTTGTCATTCAGTTTATTTATGGCTGGAACCAGTTTTTGTGGCCATTACTTGTGACAACCGATCAATCCCTTTATACTATTGTGATGGGGATTCGCAGCATGATTACAGTTGGTGACAGCGAACCAACATGGCATTTGATTATGGCCACAGTCATCTTAGCAATGTTACCGCCTGTTTTGGTTGTGATGCTAATGCAACGTCAGTTTGTTAAAGGTTTGGTTGAAACCGAAAAATAAGGATTTATTTGGGAATGGCTGAATTAAAGTTAGAAAAAGTTCGAAAAAATTATGGCCAGGTTACGGCTATTCATCAGATCGACTTGCAGGTGAAGAACGGTGAATTTTTAGTAATTGTTGGGCCATCTGGCTGCGGTAAATCTACCTTGTTAAGGATGGTAGCTGGACTAGAAGCGATTAGTGATGGCGATATCTATATTAATGAAAAACACGTGAATGAGGTTGAACCAAAAGATCGTCAAATTGCCATGGTTTTTCAAAATTATGCCCTATATCCGCATATGAGTGTTTTTAACAACATGGCTTATGGTCTTAAGATTGCCGGCCTTAATCGTAGTGACATTCAAAACCGTGTCCATGAAGTATCAGAAATCTTAGAGATTAAGTCATTACTTGATCGCAAACCCCGTCAATTATCTGGTGGACAACGCCAACGCGTTGCTATGGGACGCGCAATTGTTCGTAACCCTGCACTTTTTCTTTTTGATGAGCCCCTTTCAAACTTAGATGCAAAACTACGCGTCCAAATGCGGATTGAAATTAAACAACTTCAACGTCGCCTTGGTATAACAACCCTATACGTTACCCACGACCAGGTTGAAGCGATGACCCTGGCAGACAGACTATTAGTAATGAATGCCGGCATTGCTGAACAAATTGGTACACCCCTTGAAATATATGAACATCCCCAAACAACTTTTGTTGCCGGTTTTATTGGCTCTCCACCCATGAATTTACTTCAGTGCGTTGTTAATGGGCCTCAAATATTTCTTGAAAAACAGGCTTTGCTTGGGATACCAGCCTCACGCAATATTGAGAAACCATCGGTTGTTTTGGGTATTAGACCCGAGCATTTAGTGCTGGATCCACAAGGGCCATTAAATCTTACAATTGATCTTGTTGAAACCTTAGGTGCTGATACACTGGTATACGCCCACCTTGGACGCCAGCGTATTGTTGCACGCCTGCCTGATCACCATAAAGTATCCTTGGGTGACCAGATGCGGTTTACCATCCCGCCAGAACGTGCTAACTTTTTTGATGTAGATAGTGGAAAGAAAATAGCCGCCAAATTTGGCTAAATTATTACGTTAATAAAGATACCATTCCATTGATAATCATGATTGTTTCTTGGTCCAGGTTGCCATCAACCTTCTTGGGTCTAAAACGGCGTTGAAAAGCCTGAATAACAGGTATTAAGTCTTTTTTATCCGAAGAAATAATTTGATAGCCAATTTTTTCTAAGGCATAGCTTGAAAAATTATAGAAATCTTTTGTTTCCTGTTTTAAGGCGACAGGGCTAGGCCAAAGGCCAACACCATGTTGTGCTAACCATGCCCAATCAAATAACTCGCCAGGATCAATTTTGCGGGTCGGTGCTATATCCGAATGGCCAACAATCCGTCTGGCTGGTATTTGGTATTTTTCTATCAAATAGCGCATTAATTCAAGTGCAGCTTGCATTTGTTTTTTTTCAAATGGGCGGTATCCATAATCATGTCCGGGGTTTACCAATTCAATACCAATAGAACAATCATTTAAGTTATGTTGCCCCATCCAATAACTTACGCCAGCATGCCATGCCCTTTTTTCATTTGGGACAAGCTGATAAATATCACCATTTTCTTCGATTAAATAATGTGCACTTACCTGTGAAGCAGGATCGCATAAACGATTAAG
>CAYPXH010000034.1:0-14485 GCA_964414755.1 uncultured Rhodospirillaceae bacterium
TGACCATGTTTTCCGGATTAACACAGCGGTTAACAAATGTTTTCGATAAATTAAAGCGGTCGCATTAATATTTTGTCGAATTTTAAGGTTAAAGTAAAATGAACCTAACAATACGGGTGATGCAACCGAACGATTGGCCTGAAGTGCAGGCAATTTACCGGGAAGGTATTAAGACCGGACAGGCAACTTTTGATCAACAACCACCTGATGATTGGTATTCATGGAGCAAGCAGCATTTGTCCATTGGTCGTTGGGTAGTTTTTTTAAAGGGGCAGGTTTTGGCTTGGGTGATGTTAACGCCCATTTCCGGCCGCTGCGTATACCAAGGTGTTGCTGAAGTAAGTATTTACGTATCTGAAATAGCCCGCGGGCAGAAAGTTGGCAGCGCCCTGTTTTCTAAGTTAATAGAGGATACAGAAAAACACAGAATTTGGACATTGCAGTCTCATATTTTTCCTGAAAATACAGCAAGTATTGGCTTGCATCGTAAAATGGGCTTTCGTGAAGTGGGAATTCGTGAAAAGATTGGGCAACATTTGGGTAAATGGCGTGATGTTCTATTGATGGAACGGCGTAGTCAAAATATTTATTAAGGTATGGTTATCAAGCTGCAATAATATCTTATATAAAGGGTATATCCTTATTTGTCCCATTCAAGCAACCGATTGGGGGATTGTTCGGGACATTTATGCACAGGGAATAGTAACAGGTGTGGCCACATTGCAACATTATGTGCCCAATTGGGATATTTGGGATCAACAAAGGTTAAGAAAAACAGCCAATTTATTGTAGAAATGAATAATACAGTAGTGGAAGGCAAGTTTGTGTTCAATCCCTGATTGGGTTAGTGTTTCACATACCACCGGCAAACCTGATTAATATAGAGGTTGTCGAAACAGCCTTATATGTTGCTGCCACAGCACAGGGAAAAGCCTTTGGTTCTGCCCTTCTTCAAACACTTATTGTGGATGCCGAAAAAACAATATGAGACAATCCAAGCCGATATATTTCAGAAAAACAGACCCAGTCTTGCCCTTCACCAGAAATGCGACTTTAGGATCGTTGGATACCAAAAAAATTATGTGAATATCAAGGGGTATGGCGTGATGTTATGTTGCTTGAACGGCGCAGCAAAATTAACGTCCCTTTTCTAAGGGCTAAGGTTGGAAGTTAGCATCTTCTTTTGCTGTAATACATAATAACTAAATATCTACTTCTTTCACAAACTTGGCGTTTTGTTGAATGAATTGGAAACGATGGTCGGATTTTTTCCCCATCAGCGATTCAACAAATTGTTCAACTGCCTGCCATTCAGTTGATAGGGTTGTTGTATCAGGATTAAAGCGGGATGGTAACGTGACCTTTAATAACAACCTTCTGCTTGGATCCATGGTTGTTTCTTTCAATTGTTGGGCAGGCATTTCCCCAAGACCTTTAAAACGACTAATCTCAACCTTGGCGTTCCCCTTGACCAATTTTTTAAGTAATTGTTCCTTATGTTGGTCATCAACAGCATAATGACTTTTCCCCGCAATATTAAGCCGGTATAATGGGGGTACAGCCAGATATAAGTGGCCATGTTCAATTAACTTTGGCAGTTCCTGATAAAAAAATGTCATCAGTAGTGAGGCAATATGGGCGCCATCCACATCAGCATCGGTCATGATAATCACTTTGTCGTAGCGCAGTTTTTGTTCATCATACCGATCACCCGTGCCACACCCAATTGCCAGTAATAAATCATTCAATTCTTGGTTGTTTTTTAGCTTATCAATTGATGCGCTTGCCACATTTAAAATTTTACCCCGTAAGGGTAAAACCGCTTGATAATCACGGTTACGTGCTTGTTTAGCCGAGCCACCCGCTGAATCACCCTCGACCAAGAAAAGCTCGGTTAAATGCCGATTTTGCTGCGTGCAATCGGCCAATTTTCCTGGAAGGCGCATTTTGCGGCCCGGGACTTTACGTTGGGTATCTTTTTCCTGGCGGCGTTGCAGACGTTCTTCTGTTCGCTCAAGAATTGTTTCCAATATCCGTGTTGCCCGCTGCGGATCGGCAGAAAGCCAGTGATCAAAATGATTTTTAATAACATTCTCAACGAATTTTGTTGCCTGCGGGCTGGTTAATTTCTCTTTCGTTTGTCCTTGAAATTGGGGTTCTTGAATAAAAACCGATAGTAAGACAGCTGAACCATTAACAATGTCATCTGCAGTAGCCAGACCGGTTTTTTTATGCTCAACCAGGCTACCATAATCCTTAACAGCCCTTAAAAGACCGCTGCGGAGGCCTGATTCATGCGTTCCGCCTTCAGGGGTTGGAATAGTATTACAAAATGATGATAAAAAACCATCATCAAGCGGTCCCCAACAAATTGCCCATTCAATTTTACCCTGCTGTTCGGGTAGTTCGCTATGACCACAAAAAAAATCGGCAATATTGGGGGCTGGATCTTTGGGCAGGCGGTACACAAGATAATCCTGTAACCCATTGGGAAAAACTAGCCGTTCATGTGGTGGACATGGATGAGCAGGCGATAGGATTTCTGGTGGGCATTCCCAATCAATCGTAATACCAGCGAACAAAAATGCTTTTGCCCGTGCCATATGGTATAGTCGAATGGGTTGTAGTGTGTGATTCCCAAAAATTTCTGGATCAGGGTGAAAAATTACGGTTGTTCCTTTTCCCCGACCGCGTGCACTTTCTTGCATAAGCGGGGTTGTTGGTTTACCCTTGGAATATTCTTGATAATAAAGTTGTTTATTTCGAATAACTTCGATTCGCAGATAATCAGACAGGGCATTAACTACCGACAACCCAACCCCGTGTAGCCCGCCGGCAACTTGATAGGCTTTGTTGTTAAATTTACCGCCCGAATGTAGGGTTGTTACAATCACTTCTAAGGCAGACATATTAGGGAATTTAGGATGGGGATCGACCGGAATTCCACGACCATTATCGCTAATGATCACCCGACCATGCATATCAATCTTAAAGGTAATATGATCAGCATGGCCGTTTAATGCTTCGTCCATGGCATTATCAAGAATTTCCGCAGCCAGATGGTGCATGGCGCGTTCATCTGTTCCACCAATATACATGCCTGGGCGCCGGCGAACAGGTTCTAAGCCTTCGAGAACTTCAATTTGTTGGGCACTATAATCGTTTTTGTAGCTGAATAAATCGTTGTTCATGATGCTAGGACTAGAAATGTTAATAAGAGCTTATTTGCTTTTAAATGATTCATATTAGTTAAAGCAATAATAAAGCGAACAAACCATGTGTAAAAGCGATTGATGAAAAGACTTATTTTTATAGTGAATTTCAAATTTTACGAGATATAGTAGACATTGTAATCTTTTAGCACAAAAACGAGGTTTTCATGAATTTTCAGATGAAATACAGTGAATTTTGGCGCCTTTATTTAAGTGCCCATAGTAAAGCTCTTACCCGGCTTATTCATTATTTTGCAACTCTTTTTGGTGCTTCCGGGCTCGTGATTAGCATTATTACCGGTGATTGGTATTGGCTACCAATTACCGTTGCTGGTGGTTATATCATTGCCCCAATGGCCCATTGGGTTGTCGAAGGTAACCAGCCTTTAATCAAGGTTAACGCCTTTTATGGTGCTGTTTCAGACCTACGCATGATGTTCTTGGCGATGATAGGGCAATTAGATAAAGAATATAAAAAATTAGGGCTGGTTAATAAAGGCTGGGGTTCATAGCAACCTTAGGGCAGGAAGTAGGGTAAGAATAACCATAAATTATTGGTTGTTTTATAAAAAAGGCCGCTGTATAGCGGCCTTGATTATCTTATAACGTTTAAGAACCGTAATACATCTTAAATTCGACAGGATGTGGTGTCATGTCATAAGTTTGACATTCATCCAATTTTAGCTGAATGTAGCTGTTGATAAGTTCTTTGCTAAACACATTGCCATCAAGCAAAAACTGATGATCCGCTTTTAATGCTGCGATAGCTTCGCGCAAATTGGTACAAACCGATGGAATTTGTTGCAGTTGTTGGGCTGGTAGTTCGTATAAATTTGCGTCTAATGCCGCGCCTGGATTAATTTTGTTTTTAACACCATCAAGACCGGCCATCATAATCGCTGCAAATGCCAGGTAAGGGTTTGATAGGCCATCTGGAAACCGCATCTCGACCCGTTTGCCTTTCGGGTTTGTGGTATAGGGAATGCGGCAGGCAGCTGAGCGATTGCGCGCTGAATAGGCCATTAAAACAGGTGCTTCATAACCAGGCACAAGCCTTTTATAGCTGTTGGTACTTGAGTTGGTAAAAGCGTTAAGGGCACGTGCATGCTTAATCACCCCCCCTATGTAAAATAATGCGGTTTCAGATAATCCAGCATAGCCGTTACCTGCAAATAAAGGCTGGCCATTTTTCCATAAGGATTGGTGTACATGCATACCAGAACCGTTTTCCCCTTTAATAGGCTTTGGCATAAAAGTTGCTGTTTTGCCATATGAATTGGCAACGTTACGCACAACATATTTATACTGTTGCAGCCAATCGGCACTGCGAACTAATGTTGTGTATTTAAATCCCAACTCGTGCTGGCCAGGCGATACCTCGTGGTGATGTTTTTCAATATCAAGACCCATGTCGCCCATAACGCTTAGCATTTCCGCACGCATATCATGTGCGGCATCAGTTGGATTGCTGGCACAATAAGCACCCTTGCTATCCGGGCGATAAGCATGGTTGCCTTCTTCCATTTTTTTACCGTTTAGGCTGGGTGTTTCATCCGAGTGAAATTGTGCTAATTGACGGTATGGTGTGCTATCAAAGCGTACATTATCAAACACAAAAAATTCAGCCTCAGGACCAACATAAAGAGTATCTGCAATCCCACTGCGTTTTAAATGTGCCTCGGCCGATTTGGCTACAAAACGTGGATCGCATATATAGGGCTGATTTGTACTTGGCTCGATAACATCGCAAATAATATTTAATGTTGGTTGTGCAGCAAATGGATCAAGATGCATGCTGCTAAAATCGGGCAATAAGATCATATCCGATTCGTGGATAGATTTCCATCCTGCAACCGATGATCCATCAAACATAATACCTGTTTTAAGTAACTGCTCGTCGATGGCTGTTATTGCGTAGGTAATATGATGCCAGCCGCCGCGTATATTAGTAAAACGAAAATCGACATATTTAACGTCTTTTTCTTTAACAAATTTGCTATAATGGTTAAAATCGGTCATAGGCCTGTTCCTGCTTGGATAAAATATGATTAAAGGTGGGGTCAGTAAAATTGACCCTGCTTTATAGGGGGGCAATCGATCAATCGCAAGTGCTTTTCCACTCAAATAGGATGAATTTTTTCCTGAATAAAGGGAATTTCGATTGTTTTTTTCTTCCGTTAAGATTATCTTAATAATCCCAGCCATACAATCTGCAAAAAATTACTAAAGCCTTCTTCAAGAAAAACATTCTATCAGGCATGTTTTATCATTAACAGAGTCTGAAACAGTTTTGTGAACAAGACGATTAATCATGTTCTTAAGAAACATTTAACCGATCACTTGGTTAATGAGTGATTGGTTTATCTGTTCTTCGTAACCGCTGCCAGTCACATATGATAGTTTTGAAGGAAGAAATGCCCTTTTGCGGGGCGGTTGGTCCGCTCGGATTGGGAAAATATAAAATAAATTAAATAAAAGTTTTTGGCAAACTTAGCTTCTTTGTTCAAGATTTCCGGATTGCTGATTCCATAATTGAGAATAATAACCTTTTTGGGCAATCAGGGTGTGATGAGTACCGCGCTCGATTATTTTACCTTGCCGCAGAACCAGAATTTCTTGTGCATGAGCTACATTATTTAAACGATGGCTGACAATTAAGGTGCTGATTCCTGTTGAAATTTTCTTCATGTTTTCAATTAAAACGGCTTCGGTTTGGGCATCAACAGACGCGGTAGCTTCATCAAAAATAAACAGACGTGGCTTTTTCAAGATAGCTCGGGCCAACGCTAACCGCTGTTTTTCTCCGCCCGATAATTTCATTCCCATCTCGCCTACCATACTATTCAGGCCATGGGGTAACGTTTTAATAAAAGAATCTAGCGAAGCTTGGTCCATGGCCAGTTCAATTTCTTGCAAAGTAACCTTAGGATTGGCAAAACGCAGATTCTCAAGCAACGTATCATGAAACAATAGTGGGTTTTGCGGAACAACAGCAATTTCCTGGCGTAATTTTTTTAGATCAAGTTCATGAATAGGTACATTATTTACGTTGATTCGACCGGTGGTTGGTTTGATAAGGCCTAATACTAGGCGGATAAGACTGGTTTTACCGGCCCCGGTTTCACCTACTATTCCAAATGTTTGGCCGGATTCCAAAGAAAAGCTGATATCTTGTAAAATGGGTTTTTGCTGATAGGAAAGGCCAACCTGTTCCAATCGAATTGATAAAGGCCCAGGGGTTGGCGGCAGCTGGGTGGCACCTGTTTTTTCCGGCATTACAGCAAAAATTTCGGCCGTTTTTTCAAGCATCACAATGGCATTACGTACTTCCCGATAAGAAAAGCTTATTCTCTCCAACGGTCGAAATAATTGAAGCAGGTAGGTATTAACTAAGATGACACCACCAATTGTCATTAGTCCTTGTTGATAATCTATTGAAGCCAACATGTTAATAGACAATAAGCCCAAGGTCAGTAAAATAATTTGCCCGACGCCAATGTAAATCCGACTTCTGGAAAAAGCAGTGGTGATTTGATCTGTTTTCTTTAAAATTTGCTGGTATTTGTCTTCAAAATAAGTCTCACTAGCAAAAATTTTGGTGGTTTCGATATTTAGTATACAGTCCCCTGCCAGGCCACGCGATTGCATCAAAGTATCACGATTTTGCCGTTGATGATGGGCTAAAATATTAGCCCCTTTAATCATAACGAAGATGTAAACCACCAAACAACTTGCCAGAACCAGCAGATAAGACCATTCATAAAAAATGCTGACCACTATCAGAATACTGGTGATTTCAAACAAAATTGGTAAAATACTTAGGAACAAAGCAGAGAATAATGTCCGCACGGCGTTGATGGTTTGTCCTAGAACTTCCTCTTTCTCACCGATTTTTTTATTGATATGAAAAGACAGGGGCAATTTGTGAAGATGATGCAAATAGGTAATACGTAAGGTGTTTAAAAGTTTTTGTTCATGAAGCCCATATAAAAAAATTTGCATTTCCCCTACCAACCGCAGTAGAAAAAACAAACCGCAATATACTAATAATGTCAGCGGCAAAGAAAGGTACACCAGGTCAATTTGCCGGCCTGTATTCATCGATAAAGAATCAATAAAATATTTAAATGGAATAGGCGCAATAGCCGTTAAAGTGCTGGCAGCAAGAATGAAAAAAAACAAAATACCTAACCCAAATTTTGCTTGTTTAGGCAAAGACGGCCACAAAACTCGAAAGACCACATATCCGGCTGATTTATAAGACGAAGAAGAGCTGGTCTTTGATTTCATTTTTGTTTTTTGGTTAATTAATACATGCCTGCCATTCGACGGCTGCCAGCAACCCGTTTTGGTCGGCATCACACCCGGCTAATAATTGCCGATTAAAATGTAAACATTCTTCACGACTAATTTGTTGGCTTTTATCGTGATCAATAAGGGTAAATCGTTGTTGAATTGTTGTTTGCAGCTGCCTTTTATCGGGGCGGTTATAATATTCCAAAAAACTACTTACTTCCGCCAGGCTTAGTTGGTCGTCCTTGTTATCATCAAGGCGGTTGAAGCGCTGAATACATTCACTGTCAATTTCAGCATAGCTTAATTGTTGGTCTTTATCCCAATCAACATCATTAAACCATGTCCAGGCCGCCGATTCGGTATTCTGCCCCAACAAACTTGCAGGCCAAACAGCATAAGTTACAGTACTTAAAACAACCAACAGGCGCAGTAACATATCATATTCCCTTGAAATCTTGTGTATTGAAGCATAACAAGTTATTTGGCGGCAAGCAATAATTGCTGTCTGCGAACTTCATAAAGTGTTACAGCCGCAGCATTAGAAACATTAAGCTGATCGATAGGGGGAAGGGTTGGCAAATGTACCATAAAATCACATTGATCGCGTGTCAGGCGGCGTAAACCAGGACCTTCGGCACCAAATACAAGGGCAATTTTGGCGGGTAATTTGACCGTTCCAATGGTATCCTTTGCATCATGGCTAAGCCCCATACACCAAAAACCATCTTTTTTGATCTGATCCATAAATTGACTAAGATTAGTGGCCTTTACCATTGCTATTGTATCTAAAGCCCCCGAAGCGGCCTTTGCCAGCGCACCACTTTCAGAAGCACTATGGTGGTCAGTTAGTACAACAGCGGCTGCACCAAAAGCAGCACCCGAGCGCATAATAGCCCCCACATTTTGCGGGTCGGTTACTTGGTCTAAAATAATCAGGGTGGCGGGGGCAGAATCATCGATCGGTAATATTTCTTCAATCGCTGGTTCGTTTAAAGGGCTGACCATGGCCAAAATATCCTGGGTAACGGCGCCGGGCGCATATTTTTGCAATAAATGAGCGTCAATTTGTTCAATGGTTAGGCGGCGTTTTCTTGCTTGCTCGGCAAAAAATGTTGGCAAGTGTGCCGGATAGGTTGATGCCAGTCTTTTGATAGTTCTTTTTTGATTGAATAAGGCCGACTGTACGGCGTGTGTGCCATACATCCAATATTCTTTAGAGCGGTGGCTGTCAGCGCCGTGATTGGAGCGATGATGTTTCTGCATAATAAACCTATTATTTACTTTTCTATAGCAATTGGGAGGTAGCTGTAACTTCTATGTTTTGTGTTTGAAACGATTGGTATATTGTGTATATATAGAAAATAAGATCAAAACTATAATAGTTTTTCAGGAGATGCATGCGAAAAATTCTGATATTTCAGAAAATTATTGTATTGATTGGATTCTTATATACTGGCTTGTCGCGGGGTGAGGTTGCGGCTCAAGATTTGAGTTGGATTCCAAATTTGCCAGATTTTGTAGGGCGGGAGTCAGACACTATATTGACAGGGTTTAGAGGGGAAGATGATTTTTTCGATTTTTTCTATATATTCTATATAAAGCTAAGCTTATACAGTGATATGCGTCCATACACTGCTGATCGTCATGGGGAAGATAAGGGTTATACAGATGTTACAGAATTGGATCCCCCTCCTCTTAGCTATGTATTGCGTAATCCCCTTACCGTTGAGATTAGACAACTCAGTAATGTTTTTCCAAAAGTTCAAGAAATAGATGGGACAATTATTGCTGAAACTTATTATTGCGAACAAGGAACACAGAATTGTATACGTACGTCGATTTTAGCTGCTGTGAGCGAAACAGGTGAAATGTACGGTTGTATTTTAGGTGGAGCGAAAGAGATGCCTTCTGAGTCCAGACATTTTAAGACGCAATATAATTTTTGGTTGAGCAGTGATTTTGAGATTGCGCTGCAAGTAGTTCAAACGAACTTGGAAAACGAAAGCGGATATTTAGGCTGTGATAGGATAAGCCGGATAATTGACAACAGACCAACGAGCTAAGGGTCATGTGATACGTTGCCAAGGGAAATTATGTTTTTGTCATAGCTAACAAAAAGGGGCACAATAGTTGGCAGAAGAAATTGCCAATTAATATGGGAAAAATTTTTATGAAAATACAAAATGAATTTTGTGAAGGACAAGAGTTTTTCATTGACAAATAATTGTAAACCGACAAATTTAGCGGTTGTTTTCTAAAAAACCTGTCTGTATATTGCACGGTTGGAGAGATGCCCGAGTGGCTAAAGGGGACGGTCTGTAAAACCGTTGGCGTACGCCTACGTAGGTTCGAATCCTACTCTCTCCACCAATCTCCTGTTCCAAGACATCCGTGAAAATCCAAAGTCATAAGTCTGATATTGCTACTATCTTTTTAACCCAAGGAACATTGTAAGTTTTCGGGTGTTTCGAAGCAAAAAGAACATAATGCCATCGAACAATCACGCGCCAGGCGTGAAGATGAGTAGCAAATCATAAGGGCTATTTTTTGTTACTAACTAATAGCTTTGTTTAAGATGTTTGTGGGATCAATTATAAAAAATGGCTTTTCAGAAACGGGCGGCGATAGCTGCCCATAATTTTATGGTAAGCGATAAATTTTTTTCTGAAAATTTTTCTAAGTATACATAATGACCATTTTACCAATTGCGGCACCACTTTCTAAAAATTCATGTGCTTGGCGAATGTTCTCGACAGAGGCTTGCATAGTCTGACCTAGTGTTGTTTTAATTTTTCCACATTCGACCAACTTAGCTAAATTTGATAGGAAAATGCCCTGTTCTTTGGGGTTATGTTCATGCATGGATTTGGTAAACATAAATTCCCAATGAATAGATAATGATTTTGATTTAAAAGATGTAATATCAAAAGATTTTGGGTCGTTCATTTCAATCAAGATCAAGCTACCAAAAGGCTTTAAAATACTTGGAATAATTGGTAAATATTCGTGTGCATGTGTAGTGCAAAAGACAATATCCATGGGCCCAAATTGCGCAAGTTCGGCCTTTAAATTGCGCCCAATAACGTGATCTGTCCCCATGTGTTGAACCCATTCTATTGTTTTTGGCCGTGATGCGGTTGCGATAACTTTGGCTTGTGTGTGTACTTTAAGTAATTGAATGGCAATCGAACCAACGCCACCTGCGCCACCAATAATTAACACCTTGGTGTCTTTCGTATAATTAAATCCCCGCTCAAAAAGAGCCTCGTGTGCCGTCAGTCCGGTTAGTGGCAGTGCAGCCGCCTGGGCAAAATCAAAAGTACGCGGTTTTCGAGCAATAAGCCGGTAATCAACAGCTTGAAGTTTGGCATAGCTGCCGTCGCGCTGAACATCGCCTGCATAATATACTTCATCACCAATCTTAAATCCCTGGACATTCTTGCCCAGTTTTTCAATAATTCCGGCGGCATCCCAGCCTAATATAACCCCCCGATCAGTCGAAGCCGATCGAGATTGTCTTATTTTTGTATCAACCGGATTAAAAGAAGCTGCTTGAACATTTACCATAACGTCATGATCGGTTAATATAGGGTCTGCAATATTGACCATCTTTATTTGAAAATCACTTAATTTATGAGCTGTTTGGTAGGTGAATGCATACATGGTTGCGCCTGATGACGGGGTTGTTGTTCTTTAAGGTAGGGCGTAATTATTAAACACAAGCGATGTCATTTTAAAGTGGTTCAGTAGTAAAAAGACAGGTTGGTTAAGGACATCAATATAGTTATTTTTATGGCAAAAGCACACTCATTTTCCTTTCGTTGTTGGATGTTGTTGATAGCCAGGATTAAACCAAACAAGGCTAACCTCGTTTTCAAAATAGCCAGTTGAAAGAAAAAATTTGTGCTTAAACTGCCCTTCAACAACAAAACCACAACTTTTATAAAGCTTAAGGGCTGCCTGGTGGCTTGCAAATACCGATAATTCCAATCTTAAAACATCTGGCCGTTCTTTGATAATCTGTTTTTGCAGGGAAGTTAATAGCGTTTTACCAATACCCTGGCCCTGAAAAGCAGGAGAAACAACGATAATCAAATTATTTAATATATGGTGCATGAAGGCTGGTTTTTCACGTACAGCATGGGTTTCTGCAACAATTTGATGTTGATTTACATCGGTTGTTTCAACCACTAACCCCAAACCATCGGTGCAGGCCGATTGACAAAAATCTTTTACCCAAGCGCCCGTTATATCATTGGGACTATTAGCAATACTAAGACCACCATACCCACCTTGCTTAACAACAAGTTTATAAAGCGTCACCAGTTCTGCCTGGTCAGCAGTTTTTAGGGGGCGTATATGGAAATTTTGAATAGGGATCACGTCTAAAGACCAAATAGTAATATTGAAAAACACTATCTATTGTGTAACCATAATACCCAAAAATTTCTACTACTAAAGACATTTTAAAATAACCCTGCTGTCTCGAAAGGTCAGAAAAATCGATTGTGTCAATAGTGATTATTATCTGGTTTATTCTAATCCATATCGGAAATGTCCATGGATTGGGTAGCTAAACAGCATGTCTTCAATTTGAACCCCCAAGCCTATATTATGCACGATTAGGGGGCGTTTTCCATCGGCACTTTTAAGGTTGGTAACCAAGCCAATATGGGGTACCGGGATACGCCAGCTTACGATGTCGCCAGGTTGATAATCGGTACCGTTTGATGATATTACCAATACCTTGCTATGGCGTTTAAAAAACGTTTCCAAATTGGGTACACGTCGATGATCAATGTTTGTGTCAGGTTTCTTAAGTGCCCAAATAGTAGGATAAAGGTTAAAATTATTTTTCATATCCTCGTGGACAAGTTGCTGTAAATCAATACCAATAGTGCGGTATGCGCGAACGAGAACATCACTGCAAACCCCATATGTTACTGGAACATCACCCATTGGGTAAGCTATGGCATGATAACGTGAGTCATAAATAACTAATTGCTGAGTCTGGTCAATGGCACTTTGGATTAAACGGCTGGTTAAAGAGGTTGTGTGCTGCGCATAGGCTGTTTTAACTAAGATAACGGCCAAAGCTATCATAATATGCCTTATCACTAACTGCATGATAAATATTTCCTATGGATGAACCTGCGAAACGTTATTGTCAGTTGATAATCATTCGTTTATAACTGAGCTATAACAAAATAAACAAATTATTTTTCATTCACTTGCTTTTTGTGGTATTTGTCGCTTGTCTCAAACATCGCCCTGCATCAAAATTTGCCAACTTGATCAAACCCGAGCTTTTTGTATAGGGTGTGGCCGCACCCTGGCCGAGATTAGATCGTGGCCATTTTTAACGACAACAGAACGGCAAGAAATTATAAAGCGTTTGGCTACATTTTATAAAAATTCTTGATCAACGAATAAACCAACAATTGGATCATATCAATGTCACAACAGCAAATATTTCCAAATTCTCTGCGCGATGCGGTTACCACCATTCGGCGACAGAACAAAGCTTTTGAGCCAACTATAGGAATTATCCTTGGTTCTGGTATGGGTTCTTTGGTTGATCATGTTCAAGATCCTGTGGCGATTGATTACAACAATATTCCTGGCTTCCCTATACCAAAGGTTCAGGGACACCAGGGGCGTTTAGTTATGGGTAAACTTGCGGGACAAAATGTGACTTGTTTGCAGGGGCGCGTACACTTTTATGAGGGCGATGTCAGTCTTTTTCTGAGACAGATGGTGCGTACACTAAAATTACTGGGTTGCCACACACTACTTGTAACTAATGCTGCGGGTTCTTTAAGAACAGATATGCCTGCTGGAAGCGTTATGATGATTACAGATCATCTAAATTACAGCATTCCCAATCCCCTTGTTGGACTGAATGATGATGAAATTGGCCCCAGGTTCATTGGCATGGATCAAGCTTATGACAATCTCTTACAGCAAAAAATGCGTGTGGCTGCGACGTCAATTAAAATGAAATTATATGAGGGAATATATCTAGGTTGTCGCGGGCCTAATTTTGAAACTCCGGCAGAAATTCGTGCCTTTATACGGTTGGGCGCAGATGCTGTTGGTATGTCAACTATTCCAGAGGTTATCTTGGCACGTCATTGCGGATTACGGGTTGCTGGATTATCTTTGATAACAAATCTTGGGGCAGGTATGAGCCATGAGCTTCTAACCCATGAACATACACTACAACAGGCTGCAAAAAGCAGTGCCGCACTTCAACAACTTGTTCTTGGATTTCTTAAAACAATGGCGATTAAGTGACTACGATGATAGGCTTTATAGGGGTTAATGGTGTTTTATTGACATGAATATATCATTTCGGCTTGCTTTGTTCTATGGATTATTTTTTGTTGCCGGTGGTATCATGTTGCCTTTCTGGCCTGTATGGCTTGAAGCCAAAGGATTAGATAAAAACCAAATTGGTTTGGCTTTAGCGATACCAGCGTGGATGCGTGTTGTTGGCAGTTTATTTTGGTTGCGGTTGGCACCACATTATTCATCATACCGTCATTTATTGATGACCTTGCTGGTTTTTTCTTTGATATCCTACGTGTTATTTAGTTTGGTTGATTCAGTAACTTTTATTTTAATTATTGCCGCAGCCGCGGCATTTTTTTACACCCCAATTCTGCCCTTTACAGATCATTTAACCGTTCGTGTATCACAGATGTACAAGCTAGATTATGGTCGGATCCGCCTGTGGGGGTCTATCTTTTTCATGATAGCTTCCATGGGTAGTGGGATGATCTTGAAAGGACAAAATCCCGATTGGGTTTTGTACACTATTTTGATGGCTCTTGCTTTACCAATTATTAGTATAAAGCTTATTCGTAACATGACAGAATCACATATGCTTCAGGGGCGGAATAGCAGTTATGAATTATTTAAGAATCGCTTTTTCTTAAATTTTCTACTTGTTACCAGTTTACTGCAAGGTAGCC
>CAYPXH010000035.1:0-14380 GCA_964414755.1 uncultured Rhodospirillaceae bacterium
TCTGTATCTCCGGCTTCACGCATAATCATTTCAATTGAGTCAAGATTAAAAACCTCTTGATTACGCATTGTTACACGGATTGGTCCAACCGATACATCTCCCTTCCCGGCCCAAGTCCCTTCACCCACTTTACTGTAGGTGACATCAGCTTTGAACTTGCCTAAGGTCATTCCAACACGGCCCATAGGGTCTAAAAAATTGAAATTTTCAAGCAAGACATAAAAACGAGTTGGGATGTTTAGGCGAGTGTGCCAATCAACCTTAATCTCCTGTTTTCCAAGCGTCCCCCATATGTGATGCTTCCCATCGTGGAACAGAATATTTTTTGATAATTTAGCGGTTATTGGCAATATTTCTTGGTTTGGCACATTCAACAATGCTTGAAGATGTATGGTACCAAAATCAACCCCAGCTGTTTGATAAGGAGGATAGAGTTGTAATCCAGGAAAACGTACTTCCAAGCGACCATTATTCTCTAAGGCCTCGATCTGCCCAGCTAGCTGAAGATTAATAATGCCCGCACCCACCAAAGGATTTGCTTGGCGATTACCCAAGTTTATGCTAACGGTTTTCAGAAATTTACTGGCCTGATCAGACAGTTTTTTTGTCTCCCACCCGTTTGATGTTCCGTCAATCCCTAGATCTAAAACCCATAAATCTTGTGAGTTCTCTTGGTCTATGTCGGTGGGTTGGTATGAGCCAACAATCGACATACCATTAGCCACAGAGACAACGCCATTAAACGTGCCAACCCCGTCGCCAACAATTCGTGACCAAACTTCATTTCCATTTAATGTATAACGGGCAACCCAGCCATTGCTATTACCAGCATCTTCCTCGCGTCCAACAACAACAACACTGTTATCTGGTAATAATGTTAATGCATGGGCAATTTTATTGGTGTTTTTTATCTCGACCTTTCCTAATTCACTGCCGTCCTTACCAATACGAAGTACAACTGGATATCCAGAACCACTTGCCGATCCATCCATTTGGGTTAACACGGCATACCCGCCACCCGGAGCACCCTGAACGGACAAGGTCACATCCGTATTTGTTGCTCCCCAGGTTTTTTGCCACGTGATATTAGCCTTATCGTCTATCAAGACAACCCAAGCATCAAAATTGCCATTTTTGTCATTGGTACCACCCAGCACCCAGCCATTACCCCCATCAGTTGTAATTGTATTGAACAGCGCATCACCGCTTTCAGCCCAAGTTTTACGATTAACCTCATTACCATTTTTATCAATCGTAATAAGCATGGCGTTCCAATCTTGATCGCGCTGCGCTTCAGCCCCACCAACCAGTATAACTTGTTCTAATTTATTTTGGGCAGCAGCATTGATAACCAACCGCCCGCCGTTGGCGGCATTTGCATACTTCTTTGTCCATAAAACACTGCCTTCTGCATCAATTTTAGCGACAAATGCATGCGCGTTTGCGTCAAAACTAACCGCACCATCCAGCGATTTTCTTGCATTTGTTACACCAACAACCAAAACACCGTTATCGCTGGTTGCCACCACCGATGTCACTAATGAGTCTTTCAGATCAGGCACAACCGTTGACCAGGATATCAAGCCATTTGTGTCAAACCGTAAAACCCAAACATCTTGTCCACGGCGACCAAATGAACCAATATGCCCTGCAACCACATACCCTTTATCTGGCATTGTGGCAATCGCCTCGCCCGACTCGGCCTTATCACCACCATAAAAACGTCCCATCATTGATGGTTGCTGGCTTAGAACCGTACTTGACATTAAAATAGTGCTGAATAAAGTGCCCCAGAATATTTTATTAATCTGCTTCATCGCTGTTCCACTCCCAATAGCGTTAGCGTTAAGGGTATTAAATCATATGAAATTTTAAACAATTTATGCCTTTAGATAACGACATGTTATTAGCATAATAATATATCAAAAGCAATGCAAACCATTATCACCGCTTAAGAAAAAATCATCGGAAGTAATTTGGGCCACAAGCTATTTATCCAAACCCCACCAGCAACAAAAACTGTTACAGTAAAAGCCATTATTGACAACAGTTTTTGTTTAAAATTGGGTGTAAGACTATCAATAACTTTTCCACCTAAATAAATAGACCCTATTAAACCTAGCCCTATTATGATTAAACGAAATGCGTGTAGATACGGAATGTTTATACCTTCATTTTTCAACAATTGAGTTGTTAGGGAAAATAGTCCCAAAAAGACACCTGCACCAGCTAAAGGAATTAACGTTAAAGCCAAGTGATGCAGACGTCCCCAAGACCAAGAGCCAATTATTTTATTTGTAACTGATAGCCCTCCAAACAATGTACCCCCAATCAATAAAGTTCCTACACCAAGGTAAGACAGCATCACAACCCCATCTAATAGGGTCATTACATCATTGTGTTGGGGGTAATTTGTTAAAATCCACCATGGAATATCGGCTGTTACAATCCACAATTGTTGCGTATCGAATACCAAATTGGCGAATAGTTGCTTCAAAGAAACATACCATTCACTAGATGCCCAATGAAATGCCAAACTGGCAAGCCCCATTAGCCCGAAAAGAATTAAAACTGTATCCCAAAGGTTTGTTTTTTGCTTTGCATGCACACTGGTAATTTCAGAAACAGGTGACCGCAAAGAAAAAGTAACTGCCCCTCTAAAACCTTGACAACGTCCACACATATGACATTCAGAAGCGCTCTGCATTTGCCTAACAACAACCATAGGGGCACAATTGAAATGGGCGTTTGCGATATCAACATGCCCACGATTTTGCGATTCTTGCCAAGCATTTTGGTCAACCCGATAATGTAAAGGAGACAATTTTGCCAGCAACCTAAAAACACCATTCACTGGGCATAAATATTTGCACCAGACCCTTTTATTACGACCATACAGAAAACCGATAACGATAGCAGCTAGTGTTGACCCGCCTAAAACAACTAAAACAGGGCCTGGATATTGATATACACTTACCATTTGTCCATAAATTGTTGTGCCACAAAAAGCCACAAATGGCCAACCAGGCCATTTTATCCATTTGGGCACTGACCAACCCATGCCATGTCGGCTGGCTGCCTCGGTCAACGTACCTTCGGGACAAAAAATGCCACACCATAGACGACCAACCAAAACCATGCTTAACAAAACAAATGGCCACCATATACCCCAAAAAATAAATTGTGCAAAAACTGTTAGATTACTCCAAATATGGTCTGCATTATTGGGCAAAGGCAGCAACACTGGAACGATAATCAAGACCAAATAAACAACCACCACACCCCATTGTATTATTCTTATGTGATGCTGATGCTTTAAAAGCCAGTTACCCATATTATGAACCAAGTTTCTAACATTTTTTGCATCAGCTTTTTGTTGGTTTTTCATTCCTATTTGCCCGTTTTTGTCTGCACAGACGATCCATGTTTAACAATAAAAAAGCCACACACCAATAACCAGTATAGGTTACCAACCATATCATATCCACCTGGGCACGATAGCCAGTTAATCCCGCAATAAAGTTACCAAAAGCTTTGGCATCATCTAAAATTGTCGCACTGTCCCACAATATTGGCGATTCAAAATCAATAACACCTAATGAAACAAGATAATCAACACCTTTGACTACCAGCGAAGCGCCAAGAAATAATAACACAGTCTCGGTAACCCGAAAAAATGTACGCCAAGAAAAGTAACTTTGACCTAACTGAATTAAAAAATAAGTAAGTAAAGCGATAACGAGAGCGACTGTAATCGATAAAATAATAACGAAGTCATTACCTACTGATGCGTTTAATATTCCGTATAGAAATATAACCGTTTCACTTCCCTCACGTGCAATTGCTAATGTTGCTAAGGTAAAGATCCCCCACCAATTTGCTTGTTTTATAAAAGAACCAATATTAGTTTCTAGGTTTTTTTTGAGAGATCGCCCATGCTGCCTTAACCAGCATATCATCTGCAAAATAAGGGCAGCCGCAACAAACACCATAGTCATTTGGAAATATTCTAATACCGCGTCACTTAAGTATTTACTAAACACAAGGATACCAGCGGCCAATAATGTTGCAATAATTAAGCCTGCAAATACGCCAAGAAGCAAAAAATATTTACCGCGACGTGCATCTTCTCCACCGTGATGTGTCAACCAGGCATAAATAATACCAACAATCAATAATGCCTCGACACTTTCGCGCCAGACAACGAATACCACTTGCCCATATTGTCCAAACAATATTTATCCCCCGATATTTTACTTGGTTACAGCACGAATAACTGCATACGGCATATCTAGATGAAAATCATCAAAGAACTTGTAATCACCCGGGCTAAGCCGCTTAATAACCAAGAATGACTGGCTTTGTGGTGCCAATACTTTTTCTTTTCGCAACTCGATACTTTCAAACTCGACTGGTGTTTGTCCCGTGTTTAGCAACTCTATCTTAAAAGTTGTTTCGGCTGGCACTTCCAACAAAAGTGGTCTGATAACCCCATCGTTAAACTCGATGCGAAAAACCGGCATGTCATCAGCTTTGGCTGACCAACTTCTTATGAAAAAACTGACACTTATTATTGACGCTAGCAGCGCCAACCAAAAATTTGTGCACCTGTTGAGTGTTTTTTTAAGCCCAGAATATTGCTGCATAAGCCACCCGCTTTACACGTCTAATATGCACCCTTCTTACCGATTCCAACAAAAAGAAAATCATATTGTAATGAAAACGTATCAAACCAGGGGGCGACGCCGGTTTCTTTGTCAATGTGACGCCCAAAATGGGCATGTTGGTTTTTAGATGGTGGAATAACAGTAAGTGTTAGACGGTACTTGCCAGGACCAAAAAGTTTTACATTATCACCATAATGTGGGCCATCACTAGCAACCATGGACATCATTTCACCTTGTATTGTTTGCCCTGTATCAACCCTTTCTAATTGATACTGAATAATTAAGTATGGTATCCAATCACCCTCAGCAAACCCATTAATATTTTCAGCAGTAGCTTGAATATCTGCCTCAAGATGTATGTCGGTTTGTTTTGGATCCCCCATCATACCAGCGGGCTCCATCTCTATCGGCTGTAAATAAACGGCAGCTACCTCCATACCATTTTTTATTTGTGCCTGTCCGATTGGATACTCGATCGCATAGGCATGTATGCTTGGTATAAAAATAGAAAAGATCAGTGCATAAAAAATGTTTTTCATTTGTCCCTCAGCAAATTATGATACTGATAACCATTATCAATATCAATTTTCACACCAAATACAACAAAATTTAACGAACAAAATGTCGCACCAACCAATTACCCATCAACGGCAAGATAACAAAACTATATAACTACGAATGTGCGGCAATCGCCAAACTGCGGCGGTGTAGAACACGCTCGCGGTACCAGACATATATACCGCTTCCAATAATTATAACCACACCAACCCACCCGCGTGTATCAAGAAAACTATCAAAAAAGATCATACCAATAATAATTGCCCATATCAATTGACTATAGCTAAAAGGTGCAATTACAGAAGCAGAAACAAGGGTGAAGGCGCGGATAACTAAAAATTGTGCTATTGTATAGAGCAACCCAATCGCTGCCATAAACAGCAACCCTGATAAATCTGGGGTTTCCCAAAAAAATGGTGCTAAAAAGGATGTAATCAAAAAACCACCGCCTGTTGTATACGCCAATGTTGTTAGCGGATGCTGACGATCACCCATTTTACGGGTAACAACCATTGCCATCGCCCAGCTTGCTGCCGAAAGCAATGGATATAAAACAGACGGATCAACCAACTGCTCGCCCGATATTGGGAAAATTAACAAAACCCCTACAAAACCTGTAGTTACAGCTGTCCAGCGGCGAATGCCAACTTTTTCTTTTAATAAAGGAATTGATAAAAGAGTAATAAAAAAAGGTGAAGCAAAGCTAATTGCCGTTGCTACGGGTAAAGCCAAATATTTCTGGCCAATAATAAAGGCACTGCCAGATAAAAAAACAAAAAAAGCCCGCACAATTTGTAATTTCCAGGCAGGTGTTGCAATTGTTTTGCCAACACCTTTTTTAAAAATAAACGGCAATAAAATAATCAGGCCGAAACCGTAACGCATCCAAACAACCTGGAATGCAGGGTATTGGCCGGCGAGATGCTGTGATATGCCATCAATCATGGCAAAAACAAGAACAGCAGAAAGCATCAAGAATATAGCAAGCACCGTCCTATTAGATTGAACCTGGTCGATCGTTTTGGCCATAAAACTTCCTAATTATATTTATATTATTTCGCTAACAGCTGTTAGACAAAAAACTGCTTCTTGTCAATTCACCCAATTTGAAATAACGCTATAGATATTTATTAATCAAAATCTACGGACACCTTTTTGCTTGTTTGGCATTCATTGGGTTTGCTGGAAATTTTTTCAAAAGTTCAAGCGATCGTGTTGGCCGTTGTACTAACACACCACCACAATTTGGACAAATATGTTCAAGTTTCAAGGCACAATCCAAGCAAAAGGTACATTCAAAACTACAAATCGTGGCCTCTGGTGTGTTGGATTGTAAGGGTTTTGCACAACATTCACACCACAATCTCATATCAAGCATTTTATGCCTCCAATACGCCAATTTTAACATGCACGCAATTACGTTTATTAGCACCCATCGCACCCTTATTGTGGCCTTTTTGTTTGAATAACAAGCGCAACCCCTACCAAAACCAATGCTGTACCAAATATCATCGAAGATGTAATAGTCTCACCCAGAAAAATTGCAGCCCAAATCATTCCAAAAACAGGCATCAAATATGCTACTGTCATTGTTCTTGTTGGTCCAATTTCAGCAACCAGTTGATAAAATAAAATGTAAGCAACCGCACTTGATAAAATGGCCAACCCCAATAAATTGATAATTATATCCGTGCCAATAGATTGAGGTAATGGTTGAAAGACGCTAAGCGGTACCATCAATATTGCAGCCATTAATTGGCTACTGGCCGCCATGCTTAATGGCTTAACATGTGCGGCATATTTTTTTACATAAACACCTGCCAGCGCATAACAAATAGTTGCACCAAGGCATGCGGCCACGGCAACATAAAAATAATCGTCAAAACCTGCCCCACCTACCCTAACAACAAAAGCAACCCCGAACACAGCTATAACCAGCCCGGCCATTTTTTTCCACGTCATACCTTCACCAAGCCACATCCAAGCCAAAAGTGCTGCAAATAGTGGGGTTGTTGTATTTAAAACGACGGCATAAGAAGCTGGTATATGCTGAATAGCAAAGGCGTACAGCGTAAAGGGTATTGCCGAGTTAACAAGCCCCACAACAACATACTGCTTCCACGAAGACTTCCAATCAACATGAATCGAACGTATCGCATAATAACCAAAAAGAATGAAGCTTGCGATTAATAATCGCATGTTGGTGGTCATGATTGCACCTATTGCAGGTGCAACAATACGCATAAAAATAAATGATCCGCCCCATATGGCTGCTAATGTAAACAATTTGATTATGTTTGTTATATTCATGTATTGAAATCCGCAGCTATCCTTTTATTATTTTTCTGAACAATTGCTGCTAACATGTTCTTGCTTAAGGAACAAGTTGAAAATTTTTTTGTTTTATGCAAAAATATTGCTGTTTTATTATATAGTTAATAAAATTAACTTAGTAATATTTTTATTTTTTTATTTAATATTTAATTATAAATTATTAATTTATAATAATTGTTTTTTGAAAAAATTCTTTTTTCTAATTAAAAAATTTAATTTTTATCGGCATCACCATGATAAACAAACATAAAATTATCCTAAATGGTCAGCGCGTACAACTATTACCCATGAACATAAACCATCTTGACGCGCTGTACATGGCAATCATTGCAGATGGAAAGTGGGAAGATGTTTGGAAATATCGGGTTGATAAAGTAAAAAATAAAGATGATTTAAGAAAATATATGGAACTAGCCTTGGCAGGTGTTGACAAGGGTAACATCATCCCCTTTGTTATTTTTGATAAAAAACTTGATAAGATTGTTGGAACAACACGTTTTGCTGATATATCGCAACAACATCGATCTCTTGAAATTGGTTGGACATCCATTGCACCGGAAGTTATGCGCAGTCGGGTGAACACGGAATGCAAATATTTACTTCTGAAATATTGTTTTGAAGATGCTCAATTTGCACGCGTTTGTTTCAAAACACTTTCGATTAACGAACGCTCTCAAAGGGCTATTCTACGGATAGGTGCTGTCAAAGAAGGGGAATTTCGTTGGGCAGCACGTCAAGTTGATGGAACATACGTTAATGTAGTGTTTTTCAGTATTATTGAACCTGAATGGCCCGATGTGAAAAAGCGCTTAGAGCGGCTTCTTGCACAAAATGATTAAACTCTTAGCTTAAATACCTTAATCCATAACAATTTCTAACGTATACATAGGGCAATCCTAGTTAAAAAATCTTAGGTTTTTATTCTTATATTTTTTTAACAAGACTATAAATAATTATAGTCGCTTGGCCAGGCCATACCCACGAACAATAAAAAACCTTCTATTGAGCGCTTAGGCGCTGATCATCACGAAAATTAAGGTAATAGCTTTGTTCTGATATCTTTACCCAATAAAAGTGATTTTTCAAATAACCTTAAAACACATTGACCACAATGGGTAATTAGTTATTAAATTTCCTTAAAAAATATGCACCACCCTGAAACGTTCGCATACCAATAACATATCAGGGCTAAAACCACCGTTGCGCTCAAAAAAACGTTGATGTCCTTTTCGCCAACTTTCTAAAGTACGCTCTCCCTCACCTTCATCATAAGCAAATCCAGCACTAACTTGGTTAAAAGGGATAACGCTTACTTCCGCTACTTCAATGATACAAATGGCTTGACCAGACGAATCTTCGATAATAACGCGTTCTCCAACATTGCTTAATGTTTGCCCCGTGTTATATGCCGAACAACTGGCCGTTTTAATGCCCTGCGCAACCAGGGCGGCTAGTTGGTCGGCCATTCTATCGTTATCCCCAAACCGATCACGGGGAAGGTTCTGTAGCTGCATTTTAATATTTCTAAGGATGTGGGGTTGCACGCGTGGCAATCATAACAAAATTGCCTTTTCCGGCGATGTATCTTTCACCGGTAAACAAATTTTCTGCACTAAGCGTTACTCTAACCGTAGTTGCCCGGTCAGTTACGTCAATAATTTTACTCGAGAGATCCATAATTGCACCACTTGGTATTTGTTTTTGAAAGTCTACTTCGTGGGTCGAACCTAAAACGAAATTTTGTCGCTTCAACCGTGTTGCTGTAATAAAGGCGGCTTTTGTCATCGCGGCTAAAGCTTGCCCCCCCAACAAATTACCATAATGGCTGGTGCGATTGGGGAAAACCATTTCCACCATGCGCACTTCATCTTGTGGAATTTGTTCCTGCAGTTCCGGCAGCGGTGGTAATTGATAATCGTTTGACACATCAACCGCCACCATATTAAAAACGCCCTGAGTGCATAAACGCTGTTGTCCTGTTAACAAAATTTCAGCCATCATTGTGACTTCTACGCCCAACGATCTTCTACCTATCCGGATAATCTTTCCCGTAAATTCGACAATTTCGCCAACATTAGCCGGGGCACGAAAATCAATACGTTCAACTGATGCTGTAACAAACTTTACCCGTCCATATTGCGTTGCGGCAATAAAAGCAATTTTATCCATAAAAGCCAAACCTAAGCCCCCGAACAAGGTGCCATGGTGATTGGTGTCACCCGGAAAAACTAAATCAATTAAACGCACTTGTTGCATTATACTTTTACCCAACGATGAATTTATTGATGATATTATAGTTTTTTGCATTGCAGCACAAGTGACTAAGAAAAAAATTGTATTTTTAATTAAATTCGTTTACTGTCTGGCTTAATGTTTGTGATTTTCTATTCTAAAAAATTATCAGTTACGTGAGAAGATAGAGAGATGAATAAAAAATTTATATGTATTTTTTCGTTTATTGTGTTTGTTTTTTCTGTTGCAAAACTATCTGCTGCTACTCTACCAACCTCAGTTAATTTGGAAGACTTCACCTGTAAAGATTTTATTAATATAATGATATATGAGTATCAAGAAAAGAACATTAGTTATGATAATCTTAGTACAAATTATCTACTGATGTGGATGGAGGGGCACTCTACACAATCTAGCAGAATTATATCTTCTGACCTTCTCACACAGATTGCTCGTAATTTTGGTAATAATTGTCTTGAAAATCCTGGATCATCTGTTCTTACAGTTTACCAAACTGAACGTAAAATGTTGTTGGATCAATACAGTGATAAAGAAATTATCAGTGATAGCCTGGAAATTACTGACAGGCCTTGTCGTTCTATCCCTAGAGATGATAAAGGAAATTTTGTCCAAGACACGCGTTTTATTATTTTTTGGATTAATGGTTATATATCAAAAAGTTCTATCTTCAGTTTTAGTGCGATAAATAAACTGATTACTGATATTGAAAAAAAATGCACCCAAGAGCCGAACTTGAATATTATGTCCTTAATTAAGGAAATAAGTTAAAGCTTGATGACAGCAATGATTGCCAAATAAAATATTGCTAGTGGTTTGTCTAGATGGTCGGCGTGTGTGTTTGTGAATCATATTCTAAGCCAGTTTTACTATGTGTTAGTATGACCATTCTTAGAACATTGCGCACGCCTGATCAGAAATAAACAAAACTGGTTGGCAGAAATTCCGCTAAATTTCTTTATATGATACTTGGCTTGGTTTCAGCAATTTTCGCTTTTATTTATATAATTTTCTTATCTACCAACAAAACCGAATGATCGATTTAGGTATCTTGTAGACCATACAGAACTATACCATCAGTAAGGTTTTGCGCTTGCTTATTGCCAAGTAATCTTGTCACAAAACTATCATTACGGTATGTTCTTTATCTCTTATCCCTTTACAACAACCGATTCATTTTTACCCAGTAATTCTTTCATGGCGAAACCAGAAACTTGACAGATAACCAAGAAAAGTTGTGAATAAGGGTATGCAAAAAAGCCGTTTCAGCAAATACAAACTAATCATTTGATAAAATTTTTGTATCTGGTTAGGGTGCCAAAATAGTTACCAAATTTTAGAATCTAGGCAACATGAGCGCACATATTATTTTACTACGTGCTTGGTCTTAGCACTTTTCTAAGACACAAAACAAAGACATGTTATTATGTATACCTGATGAAAGCTATTAATGTACTTTTATTGAAAACACCCTACCCAATTTGGGAATGAGCTGATTTTATCAACGCGGTTGATGTTTTACCACTAAAGTCGCCCAGGGGAATTTGGGTGCCAATAACAGCTTTATCACCAATCTTAATCACTCCTTCACCTGGACCCAACACATTTACCGTCAAGCGATATGGGTTTTTTTCATAACGAAAATCGTGCTTGAGATGGTCTGGTAAGGTTAATTTTCGTTGCTGCATAAATGTTTTCATAAAATCTTCAGATGGAATTCCGGTTTCCGGATTTCGGGTTGGCACCACACATCGAGCACAGGGATTGGTAACAATCAACTCAGCATTACCCAATCTTAATATCCCCCCTGTTTCCGCATTTGGGGTAATTGAATCCTCCCAGTATGCTTCAACTCCTTTAATAATAATATTCACACGCATCCGGTTAATCATTTCTGATAAGGTAATAGTTGGCGTAAAATATTGGCCAGCCGCAATCAACGATGCTTCTGAACCAATAGTTGGACCAGGCGATTTTTTATCATCGGGAAATAACGAGACTGGATCATGTTTTAGCTCAATATCCTGCAGGCCAAGTTGCCTAGAAACCCATGCTGTAATTTCTAAACGTTGCTGATCCATATGAAATGACTGAGGTTCTGGACGCTCGCGTGACCATAAGGTAACTAGCCTTGCCTTTATATCAAAGGACGCGCGAATTCGATGAATGGCTTCGAATCTTTTTCCATTCACATAACGACCATCTGGGGTAAAGAAGGCAAATTCCCGATCACCAACCAACCCGCCTGCTGACGTAAAAGTTGCCGAATCAACCGACACACCCGGTAGTGATTTGAAGGGATAAATAATTATTTTTGCAATTTTTGCCATTACCACTTCCTTGCCAAGATTAACTAAACGCCAGAGGAACTTTCAACAAACGATTCCTCTGCCGCCTCAACCAGCCTTGCATTCTTCCTTTTTTTACTATTCTGCAACTTGGTCTATTATAAGATATTTTTTCCCTCTTTTTGCGTTGAAGTTAAAAATGCCCAAGGCTAATTATAAAAACCGTTGAAATTTAATTAGAATGGTTTTTTATCCAACTTTCAACCAGAAACTTCTCAATTGAGTCAATACTGAATAAATTCCTAGATTCTGGGCCAAGGCGTTGCTTTACCTCATTAGCCGTGAACCATTTTGCCTCAATCAATTCACGCTGATCAATTTTAATATTACTATCAACAGCCGTAGCCCTAAATCCTATCATTAATGCGCCTGGAAAAGGCCAACCTTGTGAGGCTTGGTAGGTTACCTTGTGTAAAGCTAGGCCTACCTCTTCCATAACTTCACGATGGACAGCACTTTCAAGGTTTTCACCCACCTCAACAAACCCGGCTAAGGTTGAGTATTGGCCAGGGCTAGCTTCTCGGTGACGTGCTAACAAACATTTTGGCACAGAACCAGGCAATTCGATTAGCGTGATAATAGCTGGGGATATTTGTGGAAAATATAGGGTTTCGCATCCATTTTGCAGGCATTGGCGGAAAGCTCCGGCATGACGATTAATCGTTTTATATCCACAAACTCCACAAAATTGACGCTGGCGGTGCCAATACAATAATCCGCGTGCCCGCGCAATAATATCGGCCTCCATTGGACTTAACTGCGCAACCAAATGACGAACATCGCGCAGTAGGGTGGATTTAACCACTTGAAAGGCTGTTTCCTGGGCTAACAATGAAAGGTCGGTTGCAAAAACAGCTTGTTGAGATTGATCTAATCCTAACAAAACAGTTTCATTAGAAAAATTGAATTTATTGGATGATAAAAAAATAGGTTGGAAGGAGATAGCGTCTACAAAGCATTGATTTTGCCATAAAGGTAACCACCGGCTGGTGGGGTCAGCCTTTTTATTTTGCACCCATTGGTCATCTTGACGCTCTTGATGAGCTAGATTCAACCAGTTTTTGGAATATGACAAAAAAGACATATATTTTTGCTTAAATTGTGGATGGTTAATTCTTATTTATCTTCAAATTTACTAAACAAGGTCAATTAAATCCCCAAACAAAACTTCCATCTTTTCCTCAAAAAATGCGAATGGCGTTTCAATAATCCAAGCCAGAAAATACCGTTGAACCTGCTCAACCATAGTATTAGGATTAGGCAGAAAACCTAATCATCTATGCCAGATCCTAATTTTAATAGGCACAGAAACATTGTTTTCTAAATTCAACATCTTTCGCTTCCAGCACAGACAGAATAAAAAAGTGATGATTTATTATGCATAACAGACAGGCATCACCTTTTTAAAGTGAAAAAGCGTTCCCTACCCTTTTTTAGCTATTTGATTATAATAAGTTACTGTCGGTAAAACAGGAATAAGTATATAAGGGAAACAAAGGAAATTAGCTTTACAGCTATCGGCACGACCAAGGTACTGTGAAGGTAGAATTGACAATCTTGGAAGCGGGGGCAAGATTTGAACTTGCGGCCTTCAGGTTATGAGCCTGACGAGCTACCGGGCTGCTCCACCCCGCGTCAGGTGTGGTTGTGATATATGAGGTGAGAGAGGATGAGAGAGATGATGGGCTGGCGAGACCTGGCAGCGACCGACTCTCCCGTGTCTTAAGACACAGTACCATAGGCGCAGAGGGTTTTCACGGCCGAGTTCGGGATGGGATCGGGTGTTTGCCCCTCGCTATAACCACCAGGTTGCGTCAGCCCACCATCATTGTGTAAAGAATAGTTTTTGGATCGAGTATCCGTTGAGAACTGTGTTAGTAATTGTCCGCAGGGATTGATCCCTGTGCGCGGACGTGCGTGAAGCGATAAGCCAGTGAGGCTATTAGTACCGGTGAGCTTCATGTCTTACGACACTTCCACCTCCGGCCTATTAACGTGGTGGTCTACCACGGCCTTCATAGGGAGAACTTATTTCGAGGTGGGTTTCCCGCTTAGATGCGTTCAGCGGTTATCCCGTCCGTACTTAGCTACTCGGCGATGCCGCTGGCGCGACAACCGATACACCAGAGGTACGTCCATCCCGGTCCTCTCGTACTAGGGACAGATCCTCTCAATTCTCCAAACACCCACGGCAGATAGGGACCGAACTGTCTCACGACGTTC
>CAYPXH010000036.1:0-14096 GCA_964414755.1 uncultured Rhodospirillaceae bacterium
AACGTGTTCCACAATAGAACTCACTTAAAATTAATAAATTAAATAAACAAAGTGGTTAGTTACTAAAATAGAATATACTGATAAAAGATTTGGTCTTAAAACGGTATATCATCATCGAGATCATTTTTACCTGATTTGGATGTTATTTTTGTATTTGGAATACCTCTTTGTGTTGAAATACTGGAATTTAAATCCTGACCAACAGCCATTCCACGGGTATCATCACTTTCACCATCAGACCTTGTATCAAGCAAAGTAAGGTCACCACGAAAGCGCTGAAGTACAATTTCTGTTGTATAGCGTTCTTGACCATTCTGATCGGTCCATTTGCGTGTCTGAAGCTGACCTTCTAAATACACTTTAGAGCCTTTACGCAAATATTTTTCTGCTATTTCCACAAGTCGTTCATCAAAAATTGCCACTTTGTGCCATTCTGTTTTTTCCTTGCGTTCACCGGTTGCTTTATCTTTCCAGCGTTCGGATGTTGCGATGGGGAAAGAGGCAACACGATCACCAGATTGCATTGATCTAACTTCTGGATCTTTGCCAAGGTTACCAACCAATATAACTTTGTTTACACTGCCAACCACAATTTTGTCCTTTCATGTCAGACCTAAATAAAACATATCATGGTATTTCTTAAGTCAACAGACAATAAAAAAATAAAAGACAACTAACGAATACAATAGCAAGATACAATTAAAATAAATTATCGATCCAAGTCAGGAGTCCATAACATTATTTTTCTTAAAATAATCTCTCTCTCATCTGCACTTAGATGAGCAGCACTTTTATTATAAATCATCAACATATACATCTTTTTTATAGGGTTTTCGCCAATGCTGATGCGATTTGTATCATATAAAAAACTTCCAGACCAAAAAAACGCTTCTGGAAAGTTTTTTTCTGTACCAATGCCTCTCCAATAAAAATCGGCAATCGTGTACTTGCCGTTATAATAACCAGTTCTTGCCGCGATAAGTGCATTTTTAAAAGCCTGGTCAATATTTTTTGCAACGCCATGACCACGCAAATATAAGCGAGATAATCCTAGAAAACCTTCCGGCCATTTATATAAAGATAAGCGTTGATAAAAAGCAAAGGCCTTATCATAGTCGACATCTACACCTTGCCCGATTTCATAAATACGAGCTACCTTTAAATAGATTATAGGATTATTTGTCTGCTTTACCGCGCGCAGACAATAATTTGCTGTGAGAGCAAAATTTTCATACGACCTAAGATTTGATACTACAAAATCATCATAGAATTTACAAAGATTTGTATAAAAATTATTTATAAGAGCAATCTCATTCTTAGAAAATTCTTTTTTAGCATCAATTTGGCTTAATAACTTTTTTGACCAAAAAATTGCTTTTTCAAGATTAGCAGGGAGATAGTCGTTTTGATAATATAAGCTAAAAAGATAATACGTGGCGCTGATGGAACCTTTATCCGAAAGCGTTGATAGCAATTGGATTGCTTCGTCGTTTTTGCCCTGTTGAAGCAATTGCAGGGCCTTGTTCTCGTCAGCCATACAATATAAATAGGGATAATTTAAACACACACAAAGTAGAAAAAAATAAAGAAATTTTTTCATTTTCAGATAGATATTATTGACTATTGTTAACTAATTACTGGACAAAAACGTTCCTGTTTTGTATTTTTTTTGTCTATAACGTCATTGTATACCATTTAATGCCAATAAACTAATTAAATTTAAAAAAAATTAATAGATTCTTAGCCAACCTAAAAAACATTATAAGCGTGAGTATTCCATTAATGACCCAAGATCACGACAGCTTATTTTCTCATGGAAAAATATCCATCCGTGGCGCAAGGCAGCATAATCTTAAAAATGTTGATGTCGATATACCAAGGCAAAAATTAGTGATTATTACCGGGTTGTCTGGCTCAGGAAAGTCATCTTTAGCTTTTGACACAATCTATGCGGAAGGACAACGTCGATATGTTGAGTCGTTATCGGCTTATGCAAGACAGTTTCTAGAGTTAATGCAAAAACCTGATGTTGATAGTATTGAGGGACTATCGCCAGCTATCTCGATTGAGCAAAAAACGACATCACGCAATCCCCGTTCAACCGTTGGTACGGTTACGGAAATATATGATTATCTAAGGTTGCTTTACGCGCGTATAGGTGTTCCTTACTCCCCGGCTACGGGTAAACCCATAGAAAGTCAAACAGTAAGTCAAATGGTTGACAGCATAAAGAAAATGCCACCAGGTCATAAATTTATGCTATTATCGCCGATTGTTCGGGGGCGTAAAGGTGAGTACAAAAAAGACTTATCTGACCTACAAAAGCAAGGATTTCAACGTGTTAAAATTGATGGTGTTTTATACGAAATTGATCAGGTACCTGTCTTAAATAAAAAGGTACAACATACGATAGAGGTAGTTATTGATCGTATAGCTATTCGCGATGGTATTGAAACGAGACTGGCTGATAGCCTAGAATTAGCGCTTAAACTTTCAGATGGCCTTGCATATCTGGAAAGTACGGACACAGGTGAACGCACAACATTCTCGGCTAAATTTGCCTGCCCTGTTTCAGGCTTTACGATTGATGAGATCGAACCACGCCTTTTTTCATTTAATAATCCGTTTGGGGCTTGTCCAAATTGTGATGGGTTGGGTGTTAAAGTTGCCTTTGATCCTGAACTTATTGTTCCAGACCAAGATTTAAGTTTACAAGAAGGCGCAATTATTCCCTGGGCAGGGTCAAGTTCGGTTTATTATCAACAAACATTAGAAAGTATTTGCAAGCATTATGGCGCGGATATGCAAAAGCCTTGGCGCGAATTACCGGCTGATGTACGCCAAACAATTCTGTTTGGATCAAAACAAGTTCGATTACAGTTGAACTACGATGATGGTGTTCGCCAATATCATACCCATAAACCGTTTGAAGGTATTATTCCGAATATGGAGCGTCGTTGGCGTGAAACCGAAAGCACATGGACGCGCGAAGAATTTGCTAAATATCAAAGCAGTTCTCCTTGCCTTAGTTGTAACGGGATGCGCCTGAAACCCGAGGCACTGGCCATAAAAATTCGTGCGTTAAACATTTCTGAATTATGCCAGAAATCGATTGGTGAAGCTGTTACATGGTTTCAAGATCTTCCAAAATATTTATCACACAGACAAAACGAGATTGCCAATCGCATATTAAAAGAAATTAACGAAAGGCTTGGTTTTTTGAAAAATGTGGGTTTGGAATATTTGGCACTATCACGTTCGTCAGGGACTCTAAGTGGCGGTGAAAGCCAACGAATCAGGCTTGCTTCGCAAATTGGTTCTGGCTTGACGGGTGTTTTATATGTTTTGGATGAGCCATCAATCGGCCTTCATCAGCGTGACAACGCCCGTTTACTATCAACCTTGCACCGTTTGCGAGATTTGGGAAACACAGTTCTTGTTGTTGAGCATGACGAGGATGCAATCAGGCAATCTGACTATGTTATCGATATGGGCCCAGCTGCTGGCCGTTTTGGCGGGCAAGTGATTGCGACCGCTACACCAGCACAGCTGCTAAATGCTAAAAATAGTGTTACAGGGGCTTATTTGTCCGGCCATCGTTTTATACCGGTACCAACGACTCGGCGAAAAATGAACTGGGACAAAAAAATATCAATTAAAGGAGCTTCGGCTAACAATTTAAAGAATATCGATGTCGACATTCCCTTAGGTGTTATGACGTGCGTTACAGGTGTATCGGGTGGTGGAAAATCCACCTTAATCATTGAAACACTTTATAAGGCTTTGGCCAAAAATATTTATGCCAGTCGCGAGCAACCAGCAGCTCATCAAAGTATTACAGGTGTTAAGCTTCTTGATAAAGTAATAGATATTGATCAATCTCCAATAGGACGAACACCCCGTTCAAACCCAGCTACCTATACCGGCGCATTCACACCTATTCGTGATTGGTTTGCTGGATTGCCCGAAGCTAAAAGCAGGGGGTATAAAGCTGGGCGTTTTTCATTTAATGTGAAAGGTGGACGCTGTGAAGCTTGTGAAGGTGATGGTGTTACCAAAATTGAAATGCATTTTTTGCCGGATGTTTATGTGCCTTGTGATCAGTGCAAGGGGAAACGCTATAACCGTGAAACCTTAGAAATTACTTATAAAAGTAAATCTATTGCCGATGTTTTAGAGATGCCGGTAGATGAAGGTGTTGATTTTTTTCAGTCGATACCATCGGTGCGTGACAAATTGGTAACCTTACAAAAAGTTGGACTCGGTTACATACATATTGGTCAGGCAGCAACAACCTTGTCCGGTGGCGAGGCACAGCGAATCAAACTGTCAAAAGAACTATCAAGAAAAGCTACTGGTCAAACGCTTTATATTCTTGATGAACCGACAACGGGCCTGCATTTTGAAGATGTTCGTAAATTGTTAGAGGTATTACAAACTTTAGTTGAGCAAGGTAATACTGTCTTAATTATTGAACATAATCTTGAAGTGATTAAAACTGCTGATTGGGTAATTGATTTAGGCCCTGAGGGTGGTGATCTGGGTGGTTATATTGTGGCTACTGGTACGCCCGAAGATATTGCTGAAGTTCCTGAAAGTTACACAGGGCAGTTTCTTAAACCCTTATTGTCAAAGAAATATAATATAAAAAACAACGTTAATCATAACAGTGCTACTGTAACGGGTACATCGGACAAAAAAATGCAGGATAAATCAAAAAAATCGCGGCAGATATAACATGAATAAAGTGCTTGTTACCGGTGGGTGTGGTTTTGTTGGATCACATTTGGTTCAGCTGTTGCAGCATAAGGGGTTTAATGTGCGTGTTCTTGATATTAGACAACCCATGCCAGCGATTGATAAAGTTGAGTATCAATTAGGTTCAATCCTAAACATACGGGATGTGCAGCAAGCAATGATTGGTATTAATTTCGTATATCACGTTGCTGCTAATCCAAATCTTTGGGCTAAAAACAAAAATGATTTCATGCGGGTTAATTATGATGGTACGTGCAATATTTTGCAGGTAGCCCAGCAATATCCCGTGCAGAAAATAGTATATACTTCAACCGAGTCTATTTTAAGCAGCGCCAAAACATCAAAACAGCGCGGTATAACTGACGAAAAAGTACAACCAACCCTTGCTGATATGCCAGGGATTTATTGCCGCTCAAAACTGTTGGCAGAGCAGGCGGCTTTGGCTGCTGCGCAGCAGGGATTACCCTTAACGGTTGTTAACCCAACACTACCGATAGGCCCAGGTGACTTACTGTTAACCCCACCAAGTCGTATGATTTTAGATTTTCTGAATGGGCGCAATCCAGCATATCTTGAAACAACATTTAATGTTATCGACGTGCGTGATGTTGCTGAAGGGCATTATTTAGCCATGCAAAATGGACAAATAGGCGAACGTTATATTTTAGGTGGAGAAAATATTAAATTATCACAAATTTTATGTGTGCTTGAAGAATTAACAGGCCGCAATATGCCGAAACGCCGTATACCGTATTGGATAGCATTAGGGTCTGCGATGATTAGTGAAATTTTTGCAGATATTACAAAAAATCCACCCAGAGCACCGTTAACAGGGGTAAGATTAGCCGCAACACCCATGGCCTTTGATACAAAGAAAGCAAAATTAGAGCTGGGGCTCACTGTCCGACCTGCCCGACAATCACTAGAGGATATGATTGAATGGTTTATCTTAAAAGGCTACATTATTTAGAAAGATTTTAAAATAATTATATCTGCAGAAAGAAAAATAATGCAGCAAAATCCAATAACATACCGGCCGATCATTACCGAGAAGAACATCCAAACAGCACAAAAATTTGAAATTATTTCAAATTATCAACCTGCAGGTGATCAACCACAAGCTATCGAAGAATTAACGCGAAGTTTAAATAGTAACCAGCGAGACCAGGTTTTATTAGGCGTTACCGGTTCGGGTAAAACTTTTACAGTTGCCCATATTATTAATACTTTACAACGTCCGGCTTTAATTATGGCGCCAAATAAAACACTGGCTGCACAGTTGTATGCTGAAATGAAATCATTTTTTCCAAAAAATGCTGTTGAATATTTTGTATCTTACTATGATTACTATCAGCCCGAGGCTTATGTCCCAAGAACTGATACTTATATCGAAAAAGAAGCAACAATTAACGAACAAATCGATCGTATGCGCCATGCTGCTACACGTTCTTTGTTTGAACGTCGTGATGTGATCATTGTTGCCAGTGTTTCTTGTATTTATGGTATTGGCTCACCTGAAACTTATTCTGCCATGACAATTACCCTTGAGAAAGGACAGCGCATCGATCTGGGGCAATTTTTACGTCAGTTGGTAGAAATTCAATATAAGCGAAATGATATAGCATTTGAACGGGGAAATTTTCGGGTGCGTGGTGATGGTATTGAAATTTTTCCCTCGCATTTTGAGGATAGAGCCTGGCGTTTATCATTGTTTGATGATGAAATTGAAACGATTGTCGAATTTGATCCTTTAACTGGCGAGAAGTATAGCAAGCTGGATTACATTAAAATTTATGCAAATAGCCATTATGTAACGCCAAAACCAACAATGGAACGGGCGATCAAACAGATACAACATGATCTTAGACAGCAATTAGAAATATTGAATAACCAGAAAAAACTATTAGAGGCACAGCGTCTGCAACAGCGCACCCAATTCGACTTAGAAATGCTATTGGCAACCGGTATGTGTGCGGGCATCGAGAATTATTCACGCTATTTAACGGGACGACAACCAGGCGAACCACCACCAACATTGTTTGAATATTTACCTCAAGATGCCTTATTATTTGTTGATGAAAGCCACGTGACTGTTCCACAGGTTAATGGGATGTATAAGGGCGATTTTGCAAGAAAATCAACACTAGCTGAATATGGTTTTCGCTTACCATCATGTATGGATAACCGTCCGTTAAAATTTGCTGAGTGGGACATAATGCGCCCTAACAGCGTTTTTGTATCAGCCACGCCTGGCCCTTGGGAACTACAAAAAACACAAGGTATTTTTGTCGAGCAAGTTATTCGACCAACAGGGTTAATTGACCCAGTCTGTATTATACGTCCAACAGATACACAAGTTGACGATGTAATGCGTGAGTGTCGGCAGATAGCATCAAAGAATCAACGCGTTCTAATTACCACGCTAACCAAAAAAATGGCCGAAGATCTAACATCATACCTGCAAGAATCAGGCCTTAAAGTTCGCTACATTCATTCCGACGTCGAAACCCTTGAACGTATTGAGATTATACGCGATTTACGATTAGGCGTTTTTGATATTTTAATAGGTATTAATTTATTACGTGAAGGCCTTGATATACCTGAATGCGCATTGGTTGCAATTCTTGATGCTGATAAAGAGGGTTTTTTGCGTTCGCAAACGGCATTAATTCAGATGATTGGTCGTGCAGCCCGTAATGTCGATGGTAAAGTTATCTTGTATGCAGATCGTATGACACAATCTATGGAAAAAGCTTTACAAGAAACCAATCGCCGCCGCGAGAAACAACAACACTATAACGTTGCACATAAAATTACCCCTGAGTCGGTACGTAAATCAATTCATGATATTTTACAAAGCGTTTATGAGAAAGACCACGTAACTATTGATATTAAATCACCGACAAAAAACAATAAATATGCCGGACATAACGTTGAGAAGGTTATTACAGACCTTGAAAATAAAATGAAAAATGCTGCTGCCAATCTTGAGTTTGAAGAAGCCGCGCGTTTGCGTGATGAAATTAAGCAATTGCAAACCAATAATCTAGAAATTTTCGGCTTAAATACAATTATCCAGGCCGATTCACAATCAGAAAATCATAAGCTAAGTGTAAAAGCAGCAAAGAAAAAAAATGCAAGGGAAAATAACAATAAAGCCTGATGGCAAGATAGGGTTCGCTTACTTATAGGCAAACATAAAATATACAGCCCCCATAAGACAGATAAAAGCAGCGAGATAGTTCCAACCAATATGTTCTTTAAGGTAGAAAACAGCAAATAAGGCAAAAACAATCATCGTAATAACTTCTTGCATTATTTTAAGTTGTCCTGCCGTAAATTGACCATAACCCATGCGGTTTGCAGGCACCATTAAACAATATTCAAAAAACGCGATACCCCAGCTAATTAAAATTGCCTGCCAAATGGTTAATGACTGATGTTTTAAATGACCGTACCAAGCAAATGTCATAAAAACGTTGGAACAAACAAGCAATAATATAGTATACATAAATAATCCTTGGATAATATTGAATTGATGTAGTAGATGAATAAAAACACTAAACTTATTTTTTAGGTGTAGATGATCGGCTTAATAACATAAAAAATAAAGGAAAAAATCAATGTTGTTTGAATTCAAAAAGTTCTTGGCGCGTGGAAATGTTGTTGATTTGGCTGTTGGTATAATTATTGGTGCTGCTTTTGGTAAAATTGTTGATTCGCTTGTAAAAGACCTTCTGATGCCACCACTTGGGTATTTATTAAGCGGGGTCGATTTTTCAAAAATGTCTTGGGTTTTAAGTGACGATGGTAAAACAACAGTTAATTATGGTCTTTTTTTAAATAATATTATTCAATTTATTGTTATTGGATTGGCTGTTTTCTTATTAATTAAAGCTTTAAACAAAATGTCGCTGCATAAAGATAAAGCACCGCCACCAACACCCAGGCAAGAGGTTTTACTACAAGAAATTCGTGATTTATTAGCTAATCGCAAGGATAACAGTTCGAAAAATAGTTAAATCAGCGGTACTTATATAAAACCTACGGGGTGATAAAACCGCCCACCTGCCTTCTCCATAGGGCGGCATATTTGCCGTTTTTATTAAGCAATTGCTGATGGCTTCCATATTCAATTATGCGCCCGGATTCAAGGTATATAATGCGATCCATACCAACTATTGTTGATAATCTATGAGCAATAGCTATAACGGTTCGCCCCTGCATTAATTGCTGAAAGGCACGTTGTATTAAGTGTTCGGATTCTGAATCAAGAGCAGAGGTCGCTTCATCTAAAATAACAATTGGAGCGTTTTTAAGAAGAGCACGAGCAATAGCAATCCGCTGTCGTTCACCACCCGACAGCTTAATTCCACGTTCACCAACAATGGTTTGATAACCAAGCGGACGACTGACAATAAATTCATGGCAATAAGCTTGTTTTGCTGCTGTTTCAACGTCATTATCTGTGGCAGTAAGTTTGCCATATCTAATGTTTTCAATGATTGGGCGGTGGAAAACAGAAGGATTTTGTGAAACTTCTGCTATTGCCTCGTTTAACGAATCCCATGTCACATGCTGAATATTCTGCCCATCAATGATAATACCACCACTTGTGGGTTCAAAATGACGCCGTAATAATTTGATAAGAGTGCTTTTACCTGCACCTGATGGACCAACCAGACCAACTTTTTCGCCAGGATTAATTACCAAATTAAAATTATTAAACTGTTGTAGACCATCTGGATGTTGGTACACTAGGTTTCTGAATTCGATTTTTCCTTCAGATATATTAAGCCTTTTGGCATCAAAAGCATCAGTAATATCATGCGGTTTTGTAACCAAATCCAGAGCCTCGGTTAACGATCCTATCGACTCAAAAAAATCAAGTAGTTCATTAGATAATGTCCAAACATTCATGGATATAAAAGAAGTTAGGCCAAACACCATACTAAATGAACCAATGTTCATCTTATCGGCTAATACCTGGCTAATCGCCATGTACGACAATATTGAAATCATCGTGATGATGGCAATAGCCTGAAAGATGCGCATCATAATCAAGAACCAGCGTAATTTAATTGATCTTCGCCGTTCTTCAATTAATGCAGTGCCAAGTAATTGTCGTTCATGCTGTGATCTTGCGTATGAACGAATACTATCTGCATTACCAATCGAATCAACCATTTTACCTGAAACAATACTTCCTTGGGCTGAGAAAGCGGCTGAAAGGCTAACACAGCGTTTAGCCAACAAAACAGAAATAACAATATAAACGATAACCCAGATTGCTAGAACCAATGCAAACTCTTGGTTCTCTTGTATTAATAAAAACATGGAAACTGTAAATAATACCAGTAGGCTAACAATATTTACACAAATCATTTCCAGAATATTCATGCATGCTTTAGCGGCTTCTTTAACTTTCTGCCCAAGTTTGCCAGCAAAATTGTCCTGAAAATAACGCGGTGAATGCCCAAGTAAGTAACCAAACATATGATTCTGAACTGACTCGCGTAAATAAGGAGCTGTACGTAAATCGATTATATTTTGTACTCTAAAGAAGAAAGAGCCAAGTAACCACGTGCCGATAAGCATGAAAAACCAATATAGAGCATCATATTCATGACTGATATTAGTCGCATCACTAGATAATGCATTAATCAGTTTTTTAACAAAATAGGGTTCAAGCGTGTCAAACGCCCGACCTGCAATCATCACCAAGATAATTGCTAGATAGTTAATGGCAAATTGGTTTCGGACAAAAAACCATATGAACCGCCATGGGGTTTGCGGTAGTATTTTTATTGCTGGAAGCGACGATTCTTCCTTCTTTACTGTGAACGAGGTCATGATATATAATCTTGAAGTGGTGTTGTTTTATTATATTTTTTACAAAAATTGAACCAGTTTTACTGATTACCAGTAAAACAAATTCTTACAATGATCACTAAGTTGTAGTGTGCGCTCTGGCTTAGTACTTGCGTATAGAAAAATTTCGGTTTGGCCTCAATCCTTGTTGTAATAAACTATGTCTTGGCGTATATCGTGTTAAAAGGAACAAAAAGATAACAGGTGATAATATACATAACAAGATTGTTTATTTTTATTTTCACAAATATATGTTTAGTGTTGCATTAATATCATAAAACAACAGATGTGAGTATAGCGATATGCCGGATCCACTGATTGCTCGTTCATATTATGCTGCAACGGTAAATCAGCAATTAACTTTTCCTGTTCTGAATCAGGACATAAATATTGAGGTCTGTATTATTGGTGCTGGATATAGTGGCCTGAACACTGCAATAGAGTTACAGAAAAAAGGAATTGAGTCAGTTATCGTCGAAGCCGAGAATGTAGCATTTGGCGCTTCAGGGCGTAATGGTGGTCAGGTTCACGCTGGTTTAAGGCTTGGTGCAACGGATTTAATTAAGATGTTTGGCTGGGAGCAGGCTGGTAAATTCTGGGCATTATCGATGGAAGCCAAGGATATCCTTAACGAACGATTACAAGAATATAATATAAAATGTGATTATCGTCCTGGATTATTAAATGTTGCTGCAAAGAAATCTCATGTAAGCTGGCTTGCTGAAGAAGTTGAATCGGCACAAAAAGCCTTTGGATATCAGCACGCCGAATTTTTAACTCGGGAACGGGTTAGAGATTTTGTAGACAGCAAGGTTTATTGGGGCGGGGTAATTGATCATGCTGCAGGCCACTTACATCCTTTAAACTATGCCCTTGGATTGGCACAAATATGCCGGCATATGGGAATTAAAATTTTTGAAAAAAGCCGTGTTATCGCTGTTGATAAGAATTCAAAAGGATATCTTGTTCGGACAAATGGAGGAAATATACAAGCAAAGATAATTGTTATGTGCTGCAATGCTTATTTAAATGGATTACAACCGAAATTGGCGGCACGCATTATGCCAATTGCAAATTTTATGCTTGCCACGCAGCCCCTAGAGGAAAAAATTGCACAACAATTAATAAAAGATAATTTAGCTGTTTGTGATACAAAATTCGTAGTGAATTATTACCGCTTATCTTCCGACCACCGACTTATATATGGAGGTGGGGAAGCCTATACAAACACACCACCTGCGGACATAAAAAAATTTGTTCGTCCTTTTATGCTAAAAACATTTCCGCAATTAGCTGATGTTCAGATTGATTATGCTTGGGGCGGAAAATTGGCTGTTACAACATCACGTTTGCCTGATTTAGGTAAACTGGCACCGGGTTTCTACTATACCCACGGCTATTCTGGCCAAGGCGTTAGTATGACTGCACTTGCTGGTCGATTGGTTGCTGAAGATATAACCGGAAATCATGGGCGTTTTAATCTCATGTCAACAATGCCTAATCGACCATTTCCGGGGGGAACATTATTGCGCTGGCCTATTCAAGTTGCTGCTATGTCTTGGGCTGCTTTGGTCGATCGTTTGTAACCTTTTTGATGATAATAAACAAACAGAAGCCATACCCAACTAGATAAAACTAAAACCGCCCCTGTTTGGTGTAAAAGCGCAAGTCCTAAAGGGGCAACTGCCAACAGGGTTATAATACCAACACTTACTTGAAAAATGACAGTAAAACCGCAAAAAAGAATCGCATATTGAATATTTTTATTTGCGATAGAATAATTCTTATAAACATAAGTTAGGGTTAAGCAAAAAGTTATAATTGCCATAAGACGATGCAACCATTGTATACCTGCTGGCTCTTCAAATAGAACATATAAAAAATTATTCGTACCATAAAATTCTGTAGGTATTATTTGCCCATTCATGAGAGGAAATGTGTTATAAATGAATCCTGCATCAAGGCCTGCAACCAGCGCCCCTGAAATAATCGTCGAACAGCTTAGAATAAAACAAATCCAAGCAAGTCTTTTGCCAGTATAGCTTGCTTGGACGTTCTCTGATTGTATAGACCCTGATTTCATGTATGATAATTTAAACACCAGCCAGAGTAACCAACAGTATATTGCAAGTGCTAGGCCTAAATGCGCGGCCAACCGAAAATGGCTTACATCGGTTCTTTGGCTAAGGCCACTTTGTACCATAAGCCAGCCCATAAGTCCTTGTAAACCAATAAGCATAGCAATTCCAATAAAGTGTCCCTTTATGAAGCGCGGCAGCTGATAACGCCATAAAAACAAGGAACAAGGAACAATAAAAATAATACCTATTAATCGTGCCCAAAGGCGGTGAATATATTCCCACCAAAATATTCCTTTGAATTCTTCTAGTGTCATTGATGGATAAACCTGCTGGAATTCCGGGATTTTTTGGTAAGCAGCAAAAGTGTTTAGCCATTCTTCAGTGGATAGGGGGGGTAAAACACCTGTAATCGGTTGCCATTCTACAATCGATAATCCTGAGTCGGTCAGCCGCGTGGCGCCACCAATAATAACGGCGCCATACACCATAAAACAGCAAACAATAAGCCATAGACGAAGCAAATGATGTTTGGGTATAGAAGTATCCATAAGGGTTATTTCATAAAATTTTATTTTGATTGTAAAAAATTAAAACATTCTATGTACATATACAAACAATAAAGTATTTATCAACAAGCGTTACAACAAATTGTATTTGTTATATTTTAAAATAAAGCAGCTTGGAAAAGCTACCTAGCCAGCATTTGTTTAGCAAATGATTGCAAATCCCATATGGATAAAAAATTATTCTAAATAAATTTGATAGCTATTGACATATCAAAAACCAATTCCTACATGATTAGCACTCAAACGTTGTAAGTGCTAAATTCAGCAAGCAACGTCTTTACAATTTAATAGATCAGTTATTATTTTCAGGAGAAAGTGAATGAAATTTAGACCGCTTCATGACAGGGTTTTGGTTCGTCGTGTTGAACAAGATGAAAAAACACCAGGTGGAATTATTATCCCAGATACAGCAAAAGAAAAACCAATGCAGGCTGAAGTCCTTGCTGTTGGTGAAGGTTCGCGTACCGAAGACGGTAAATTGCATCCATTGGCTGTTAAGGTTGGCGATGTTGTTTTATTTGGTAAATGGTCGGGTACCGAAGTTAAAATGAATGGCGAAGATTTACTGATTATGAAGGAATCCGACATTATGGGTATTGTTGAAGGTGCCCCAAAAGTAGCAAGCAAAAAGAAGTAGTTATCATTGAAATTAATAAGGAGTTTTAGGAATTATGCCAGCTAAAGATGTAAGATTTGGTTCTGAAGCCCGCGAAAAGATGTTGCGTGGCGTTGATATTTTGGCCAATGCGGTCAAAGTAACTCTTGGCCCAAAAGGCCGTAACGTTGTGATCGACAAGTCGTTTGGTGCTCCCCGTATAAC
>CAYPXH010000037.1:0-3858 GCA_964414755.1 uncultured Rhodospirillaceae bacterium
AGAAATCTTATAAAACACTGTGATATATTAATTGAAAATTTTAAGGTTGGCGATATGGACAGGTATGGCCTATCATATGCCAAGTTATCTGGCGATTTTCCAAAATTAATTTATTGCTCTATCACTGGTTTTGGTCAAACCGGGCCTTATGCCAACCGCCCAGGATATGATTTTTTAGCACAAGCAATGGGTGGATTAATGAGCATCACAGGTGACCCCGCTGGCGCACCAACCAAAGTTGGCGTGGCGGTGGCGGATTTGATGTGCGGGATGTATGCATCTGTGGCTGTTTTAGCAGCTCTTCATCACCGTAATACATACGACCAGGGACAATATATTGACCTTGGGTTATTTGACACCCAAGTTGCCTGGCTGGCCAATGTAGGACTTAATTATTTGGTTTCTCAACAGATACCGAAACGAATGGGTAATGAACATCCTAATATAGTTCCCTACACCGTAATGCCCTGTCAAGACGGTTATTTTGTTTTAGCTGTTGGTAACGATCAACAATTTCAACAGTTTTGTAAGGTAGCTAAAACAAGTCTTGCTGATGACCCACGTTTCACCACAAATAGTAATCGGGTAAAAAACCGTGAATTGCTTTATCCATTGCTGCGTGATATTACCAATCAGCACCCCCAAAAATTTTGGGTGGATCATTTAACAGCTGCTAATGTCCCTTGCAGCCCAGTTAATGATATAGGCCAAGTTTTTGCAGACCCACAAATTATGGCACGCAATATGAAAATCTCCATGAATTACCCGCTAGCAGCCAGTAAAAAGGTTGCTCTGATTGGCAACCCTATTAACATGTCGCAAACCCCAGTAACCTATAGATACGCCCCACCCCAACTTGGTGCACATAGCCAGGAAGTTTTACAAAATATTCTTGGCCTATCCCAAACTGAAATTACCGATCTTTATCACCAAAAAATTATTGGTTAGCTTAGTCACAACTACTTTTAAGATAATAATCTAGCTAATTAAGGTTTTATTTTTTGTATAGCAATATTTGATAGATATATTCTTTTTTTTAAGGTCTACATCCTTAGTTTTTCTTGCGAAATAAAAATTCACGGCCTAATTTCACCCGTTGTTGGCCATTATATTCGATAATATCAGCCGTGGCGTAGGTTTCGGTCCAAACTTGCGGTAAATAAGAACCTGTTCCAATAACATCGATTGGTGCTTTGGCGTCTGCCATGACCTTGCATTTCAATGGGTCAAAACCAGATGACCCAACAATTTTTACTTTATGAAAGCCATACTGATCCAGCGCCTGGCGCAAGTGAAAAATAGATGCCACAGAAACACCCGCACCAACTAAATATTTTAATTCTGCCTCGGTACGATAGCCACGAATAGCTTGCGGAGCAAATTGATCCAATACCGCGTATGATTTTGTTTGATCAAGGCCTTCCATAAAACGGCTTCCAGGCGTGTCAAGCCGAATGCTAAGACGCCCCTGTGTTATTAAATGCCCAAAATGCCTGCAAACTTCAAGACTGTCTGTGATTTCACGTCCAAAATAATCAACCAAAGCGGTTAACGGTTCTTGTGGAAACATTTGATGAAACATTTGTACAGCTTTTAATGTAGACCCTGCATAGCCAATAAGCGCATGAGGCATGGTGCCCAAAGCATCTGACCTACCAAAATATTTTGCTGTCGCAGCTGTTGCGTTCCCGATAAAACCCCTAGCCCCAACCGTGCGCTTTGCCGCTTCTGAACCAACGCTAGCAGCGTAAGCCATCATTTCGGCCATTTCAAGACCGGCGCAATGACGGGCATCCATGGCAATAAAAGCCACATTAGGCAAATCGACACACATGATATAAGCGTTAAAGGCTGCAACACAAACAGGACCTAGTTTTTGTAAAAACAGTGTTTCTAAATCAGCTAATGCAGAAAAAGAACCTGTAATATATAAAATTGGCTCGCCAGCACCAACCCAATCACCTTCCGGATAAAGACATTCAATATCAAAATGTGTTCCTCGCAACTTGGCAACTTCCTGCAACCAGGTAATAATTAACCGTGGTGCTGAAATAACCGGCCGGCGCATAAAAACAGCATAAGTTACTGTATTGTCGCCAAATTTCTGAACTATTTTCTTGGTACTTAGAAAATAATGATCTGTCCAAGAGGTGATTGTTTCTTCAACTGTTGAAGAATTATGTACAACAGAATCTTTTTTTACCATTTCGTTTCCTAAACAGTGCCGTGCACGCCCCCCAAACATACATATTTTATCTCGATAAAATCCTCAATACCATACTTGGAACCTTCACGCCCCATCCCACTTTCCTTAATACCGCCAAAAGGAGCAACTTCGGTTGAGATAATCCCTGTATTCACGCCAACAATACCGCATTCAAGCGCTTCAGCCACACGCCAAACTCTTGCAACATTACGACTATAGAAATAGCCAGCCAACCCATATTCGCTGGAATTAGCAAGTGTGACAGCCTCCTGTTCGGTTTTAAACCGAAAAAGCGGGGCTAAAGGACCAAAAGTTTCCTCACGCGCAACCATCATGTCTGATGTTACATCGGTCATAACAGTTGGTTCGAAGAAACTTTGGCCCAGGCTATGTTTCTTACCCCCAACAATAAGTTTTGCACCTTTTTTTAGGGCATCATCAATATGTTGTTCAACTTTTGCAACAGCTTTCATATCAATCAAAGGCCCCTGCTGAATACCTGGTTCTACACCGTTTCCAACCTTTAGGTTATGTACAGCATCCCCCAATTTTTTAGCGAAAACATTATAAACTTTATCCTGAACCAACAACCGATTAGCACAAACACATGTCTGGCCTGTGTTACGGAATTTCGAAGCCAAAGCCCCATCAACCGCTGCATCCAAATCAGCATCATCAAAAACAATAAACGGTGCATTCCCGCCTAATTCAAGAGACAGCTTTTTAACTGTACCTGCACATTGTTGCATCAAAATTTTTCCAACCTCAGTTGATCCAGTGAAGCTAACTTTTCGTACTAAAGGATTGGTTGTCAGCTCACGGCCAATATCCTGTGCCGATCCGGTAACAATATTTATAACTCCAGCAGGAAAACCGGCGCGCTCCGCCAACGCTACCAAGGCAAAAGCTGACAAGGGCGTTTGCGTGGCCGGTTTGATAACGACCGTACAACCGGCGGCCAAGGCAGGGCCGCATTTTCGGGTAATCATGGCATTAGGAAAATTCCATGGTGTAATGGCGGCAACCACACCAACCGGCTGTTTCAGCACCATAATTCTTTTGTCGGGCTGGGGATGTGGAATAATATCACCATAAATGCGTTTGGCTTCTTCCGCAAACCATTCAATAAACGAGGCACCATACACAACCTCCGAGCGTGACTCAGTTAACGGCTTTCCCTGTTCGGCAGTCATAATCAAGGCTAGGTCTTCTTGATGCTGCAGAATAAGGTTATACCATTGGCGCAATAAATTAGCGCGCTCCTTACCCGATTTTGCCCGCCATGCTGGCCACGCAGCCTGTGCGGCTGCAATTGCCCGCCTGGTTTCAACCCCTGTCATATAAGGAATTTCTACAATCACTTGGCCTGTTGCTGGATTTTTTACAGCAACCGTTTTTTGGTTATCTGCGCCAAGCCATTGCCCATTAATGTACCCTAGTGGTTTTAGCAAGCCAGGGTCTTTTAAGTTTATAGATTTTATAGAATTCATGGCAACCTATGAATAAGTTAGTGCGTGGTGAATAAATAAAAGCCTTTATATTAGTCGCAAAGTAACATGGATAGCTTTAATATTCAACAGTTTATCCCTAAAAAAAGTAACTGTATGTGTTAACTATTTCTATGATATCTATCAGATCAAATACTAGGATGA